>CALJOA010000001.1 GCA_937981585.1 uncultured Pirellulaceae bacterium
ACCTGCCCATCATCGGTATCGTCAAGGAAGGCGTTTCAGATGAACAAAAACTCGAAAAATTCTTACGGCGTGAAATCCGTTTGGCTTGGCATCAAAACCTCGAGCCTGATTTGCGGAGTTCTGATTGCAACCGCATCATTGGCAACTGCGCAGAATCAATTCGCGCCTCGATCAAACTACCAACCAGATCTAGGCAACTGGACTCCACCCAACACCGCCGGATCGGTTTATCGCAACAACTCCGGCTTCCCCGCTGCACCGACCAGTCCCCCATCAAGTGTGAGCTTTCCGGAATCGATCACTCCATTCGAAACCGGAATACGAACGGCGACGTATGACACGCCCGCTCCGGATCTGGCAACCGATCCAACGATCACCGACCGAATCGATGGAGCGGCAGCCACGCTTTCGAAATGGAAAGACCTTGCCGGGGAAAAAGCATCGACGTTGCTCGGTGGCGTGAAACAAGACGGCAACTGGCTCGACAAAATTCAAACCTTCATCAAGACTTCGGACATTGGCAAAATGCTTGGCAGCCTCGCCTTGGTGCTCGGTCTATATTTTGGCTTTGTCTGGTTCATGCAAAAGTTCAATCTCGGAAGAAGCAGTGGCTTACCGAGCGAGGTTGTTGAAGCGCTTGGCCAGGTTCCCTTTGGCAGTCGTAGAAGCCTTCAATTAGTTCGACTGGGAAGCAAGGTTCTTTTACTGCTCAACTCACCCGAAGGAACTCAGCCGCTGGGCGAGATTGCCGACCCCCACGAGGTCGAACACCTAGTTTCGCTTTGCCAGTCGAAACGTGGTTCGCAGTTCCGCCGAGCGACTCCTGCGGCCGAGCAAGTCGCCACTCGTTTGGCCGGCCAGCCGGCTCAGCCGACCGGCAACGTTGGTGCAACCAATCTCAACGACGTCGTACGAATTCTGCAACAAGCTGCCAATCCTCAACGAGCGGTTTTCGAAGCCTAACTGAATCGTAACATTGTTCAAAATCCTGCATCGCTTAAACCCTGCATCGCTTTAATCGAAACCAATGATGCCGACGAGCCGAAACTATAAAACTCAATTTACGATCGCCAGCACAATAACAACGCTCGCATGGGCGTTCGTGTTGTCACTCGTTCCTAGCTTTTCAGATGCTCAACAAATCGACTCATTCGGATGGTCTGAATTTGAAACTGCCGCCCAAACCAATCGACCGGCGTCCATTGAAACCGATTCTCTTAATCAATTCGTTCCACCGACAATCGCTCCGGTACAGCCGCCAGTTGATCTCACAACGGCTCAACGCGTCCCCACAGCAACAGCCTTCAACCCGCTGCCCAGGCGACCCGATCAAATTACCGCCAACGTTCGAGGTCAAATCGGGCTGGCCACGTTTGAACAACCCGTTGCCACCGATATAGAGCAAACGCCTGAATCACGAGCGACTCAAACAGTTGGAGCGGCTTCGCTGTCTGAGCTTTTCACATCACAATCGGAACAATTGACATCGCGCGAAGGGCTTGGATCATCCATCAAAGTCGCGTTGCTGTTGGCGACACTCAGTCTGGCCCCAGCGATTGTGTTGATGACAACGTGTTACATTCGAGTCATTGTCGTGCTGAGCTTGCTCAAGCAAGCCTTCGGAGCCCAACAGCTTCCACCGACACAGGTCCTGACCGCGCTTTCGCTTTTCGTCACGCTGCTGGTGATGACTCCGGTTTGGAATCAAGTCAAAACAGAAGCCATCGATCCATACCAAGCCGAAAACGGAATCAGTTGGGAGGAAGCTTGGGACCGCGGGATTGTTCCGGTCAAGAATTTCATGGCCCATCAGATCGAATCGGCCGGTAATGGCGAGTCGATTGCCATGTTTTACAAATATCTCCCCGATCACCAAACGCTGGCTCCGCCGACCAACGCCCAAGAGGTTCCACTCAACGTGCTGCTGCCCGCATTCATGGTCAGTGAACTCAAAGTCGCGTTCCTTCTCGGATTTCAGATCTTCTTGCCATTTCTGGTTCTTGATCTTGTCGTTTCCTCGGTCACCGTTTCGACGGGAATGCTGATGTTGCCGCCGACAATGGTTAGCTTCCCGCTCAAGCTGATTTTGTTCGTGATGGTCGACGGTTGGAATCTGGTGATTGGAATGTTGCTTCAAAGCTTCACCTGATGGGTTTATTGCCAGTTCGAAGCACAAGCAAGTTGGGATCGCGCACGGAAATCCTCACTCGCTTGCGCTTCGAGCTTGTATTTTCCCATCGCCGAAAAATCGCTTACCAAAAACAAACAAACCAGCAACCAAACAACGATGAACCCACAAGACGCAATTGACTTCAGCCGGGAAGCGATCAAGACGTGCATGATGGTTGGCGGTCCGATTCTCGCGGCCAGCTTGCTCATCGGCTTGATCGTCGGAGTCATCCAAGCCATGACTCAGGTACAGGATCAAACCGTCTCGTTCGTTCCCAAAATCCTTCTGCTCTTGCTGATGATTGGAATCTGCCTGCCGTGGCTGACAGAGCGAATGATAGACTTTTCAACCGAGTCGTTTTCAACGCCGATGACTCACTGGGAAAACTCTGGTGGCATCGGCGGCGGCATTAGCAACGTCAACGCTGACAACGATTCGGCCCTACCATCCCAGCCTGAATTTCAGTTTCGCCAGAGCAATCCGGATCATCAAACTGAATCGAAGCTCCCTTTCAACACAGCTTCAACCCAACCGCCAACGCCCGGCACAAGCATCGTAGCGCCAGCCCTCAAAGCTTCCTTCACGCCGCTTGACCCAACCAAGCCAGCCACGATCGGAGTCCCGAGCAATCCAACCCAATCGTTGGATACGATCGAGCCGAGAAGGAGTTCGCCTTTCATTCTGCCGCACTACCGAATTTCCAAAGCCCCAAAAACTGACATCGAGGGGTAACTGCGGTGGAGTTATCTAACACAACAGTTGTTGTTTGCCTGCTGGCGATGGCGAGGATTACGGCGGCCGTAATAACGGCTCCGGTGCTGGGAAGCCGTACCGTTCCGATTCGATTTCGCGTTGTGTTGGCAATACTTTTGACGCTCACAACGATTCCGCTGATCGACAGCGCGGACGTTGCTTCGCGACTGGCTGCCGGGAACGTTGACTTTGCCTCGATGCTGCTATCCGAGATAACGATCGGAGCAATGCTGGGCTTTGGAGTTCTGATTGTTTTCTCAGCCGCCCAAGTCGCAGGGACAGTGATCGGCCAAATGGCGGGTATCCAAATCGCCGGCAGCCTCGATCCGCAGACCGGGGAATCGACTCAGCCAGTCAGTCAACTGTTTGGAATCCTCTCGCTGGCCACATTCGCGTTGATCGGAGGACCTGAGCTCGTGATCACCGCGACGCTGGATACGTTTGCCAATGTGCCGATCGGAAAAAGCCTGCAAACCTCCAGCGTGTTTCCTTTGCTGGGTGAGTTGCTTCAACAAAGCTTCATTCTAACGCTACGCGGCGTCGCGCCAGCGGTCGCAGCACTGATGATCTCGACATTGGTGATAGGTTTGATCAGCCGCACCTACCCGCAAATGAATCTGTTGGGATTGGGACTAAGCTCAAACTTGCTGGTCATGTTTCTCGCGATCTTTTTCACGTTGGGCGGATGTGTCTGGCTCTTCGTTGACGACCTGCATCAGATCATGGCAATGATTCAAGACTCGATCGTGCAAGCTCCATCGTCAATTGAGGTGCCCCATGAGTGACTCAGCTGACGACAAAATCCATGACGCTTCGGCTTCCAGGTTGCAACAGGCTCGAAGCGAAGGAGATATCGCGAAGAGTTTCGAACTCGCTGCAGCCCTACAAATGATCGGAGCGTTGCTGGCATGCTATCTGTTGCTAAGCAATGTTGGAATCTGGATTCAAAACTGGACTGTTGAATCATGGTCGTTTGCGGGGACCGAGTTGTCCGTCGAACCGACCGAGTTGACGTCGCAAATGCAAACCCTGACCGGTCTCGTGTTCATGGCGCTGGCTCCGTTGATGGTTGCTCTTTTGACTATTGGCATCGCCTCCCATTGGATTCAAACCGGACCGTTGTTCATTTCCAAAAAGGCGATCCCCGATGTGGAGCGACTGGGGCCGGGAAACTGGAAACGAAAAATGTTCTCGCTTGAAGGACTTGCTTTCCTCTTGGTCGGAATTCCAAAAACCGCAATCGCAATTAGCGTGCTTTGTTTAAGCTGCTGGTACCACCGCAGCCAGTTTTTCGAGCTGGCTGGATATCCGGCCGACATGTTGGTCCAAAATCTCTTCTCATTAATTGTGACGATCGTCTTTCACGTTGCACTGGCGCTGCTGTTGACCTCACTGGCGGATTACTGGCTGAGGTACGTCAGCCACCAAAGACGACTGCGCATGACGGATCAGCAACTGCGTGACGAACTGAGAATGCAAAACGGCGACCCGCAAGTTCGGGCTCGGCAACGGGAATTTCGCCGGATTTAAGCGGCCTATTCTCTTTGGTATCCAAACACATCCATGTACTCGCTCCAGCCAGAATCAATGTCGGAGCGAAGTGCAGCATCAAGCGTAAACGGATTTGTTCTGTGATCTTTGCGTTGATCAAAGTAAGCCTGAACCTGTGGCTCGACTAGATCGAACTGATCCAACTCCAACTGAGCATAAATCCGCTTCATCTCGCCAACCGGATCTTCAACCAAAGATTCGAATTTGACTTCCACCAACTGATTCGACGGAATTGCTGACCGCTGATCCAGATAAGCCGAATACATCAGGTTCTTACATTCGAAAATATAATTCTTGAGCCAGGTATCGTCGTACTTGGGCACCTGAAACCCCTGCAACGAATCCAGCAACTTCCACAACCGCATCGTCGAAGGCACCAATCGGTACGGATGACGTGACATGTGAATGAATTTGGCGTCAGGAAACCACTGAGCCAATTGCGCCAGCCGACCCGTGTGTGGCGGTGACTTCAATACCAACCGCGATTGGTACTGAATCGTCAACATCTTGAGAAACAGCTCCATCGATTCACGAATCTCGTTTTGCGTCTGCGGGGATGAGGATGACAAATCAAGATTCAAATGGTCACGACTGGGGCGGTTGGGAAATGCTATTCGCCGGTAGGGTGTCGGAGCTCCGTAAACGCAAAGCGCAAAATCATCTTCCTGAGGTGAGGCCACATTCATCTTCATGTTGTCCATCGGTCGCTTGCCGGGCATCAACATTTTGACGATTGGATAAAAGAACGGCCTTGAAATCAAAAAGTGGTTGGGCAGGAACGCGTCAAAGTTATTGGGAAACGCCAGCCGCTGATCCATCGTCATCAGCTCGTGCATCAACGTTGTTCCAGATCTCCAATGACCAATGATGAAAATTGGCGGTTGATCAAGAATTACTGAATCAACTTTCTGGCCGTGAGTAAGTCGCTGGACGCGGGTCAGGATTGAGTTCATCGTTGAGCATCCGGCGCCGAGTACCGTCATCGGATACTTGACCGGATGAATCTTGAAACGATTCTCGCGCAACAACCTCCAGAAATCGCCCAGCAGCATTCCATTCCAAAACCTCGGTGCCCATGGTGGATACCAATTCGGTTTGGATTTTTTCTTTTCTGGAGTGGTTTGCATAGAACGCTTGGAGGCAGTGGTTCGTCAAAGTTGAATTGAATTCGAGCCAGTCAATTCAGATTGGTTGAACCACTATTTCATGTCACTGGGGCTGTGATCAAGCCGCATTACTGGAGCCAAATTCTGGCGGGACGTTTTCGGCTTTAGGAACTATCTTACCTGTGGGCGTTGTGAGATTAAACAACCCAAAGATCTCGTCTCTTGAAAGCCCGCGGCGGCCCGGCTGTGCTCCGTCAGAGAGAATCTCTTTAAACAGCTCACGCTTGGCTTCGAGAATCTCATGGATTCGTTGTTCTATCGTCCCAGCCATGATCATTCGCGTGATCGTCACGCTGCCTGCGGCCCCGATTCGGTGGGCCCGGTTGATTGCCTGATCCTCAACGGCCGGATTCCACCAACGATCAAACAAAAACACGTAACGGCAAAACTGTAGATTCAGCCCCACCGCACCGGCGCCGTAACTCATCAGCAGCACTTTTCGATTCGGATTGTTTTTGAATTCTTCCAGAATCGGATCCCGTTGCCGCGAAGGGATACGCCCGTGATATTCAAGCGGTTTGTGCTGCGGCAATTGCTTTCCGATCACCTCCAACGCGCCAACCCATTGGCTGAACACAATCGCTTTCTCCCCGCTGGCGGCCACCTCTTCCATGTCGGCTTTCAAGCGGTCGATCTTGCTACTGGTTCCGGTGACAGGATCGAAGTTACAAACCTGTTTCAGCCGCAACACCAACTCAAAAACGTGCTTGATCGTCAGTTCGTCGCCCATATCATCAAGCCGCATCACGCCGTCCTTCTCGGCGACGTCATAGGTGATCTGCTGGTCTGGCGAGAGCGCAAGTTCTGCGTCACGCATCAAACGTGGCGGCAAATCAGTCATAACAAGATCTTTGGTCCGGCGGAGGATTAGATCTTTGACCGCCACACGCACCTCGCGGGGAGTCATTCCGCTGGTCACTGCGCCTTTGGCTGCAAACTCGCAAATCCCGACCAGATCCTCAATTCCGTTCTCGATCGGAGTTCCAGTCAACGCCCAGCTTCGTTTGCGGGGAATTTGCTGGACGACGAGACTCGTCGCGTTACCTTTGTTTTTGATCCGCTGAGCTTCATCCAGAATGACCAGATCGTACTGATGCTCCGGATCGGTCACCAACGCTTCGTCACGGGTAAGCAACTCGTAGTTGGCAAGTTTCACCATCGCCCGGTTGGCCTTCCAGTGCCAGGCTCGCTGGTGCTGGTTACCCTGGACGGCAGCGACCGTAATCTCGGGAGCCCAGGTTTTGAACTCGCGTTGCCAGTTGGTAACCAGTGGTTTGGGACAAATCAAAAGGACGTTGTTGATATAACCCGATCGCAGCAACATCCGTACGGTGGTGATCGCCTGCATCGTCTTCCCAAGCCCCATCTCGTCGGCAAGTATCGCGCTTTGCCGAGGAAACAAAAAGGCAATTCCAGCGTACTGGAAGTTGAATGGCTCAAACGGAAACTCAAGCGTCTTGCCCCCGAGCAAATTCTCCAGCGGCGGCTGCAGCAAATAAAACAGCCGGTCCTCCAACTTGATTACGTCTTGAGGCGGCGCGATACGGGTACGCTGCTGTGAAGCCTGCTGGTTCTGCTTGGCCAGTTGCTGATTGGGACTGGCTGCGCCACCTGAATCGTCAGTTGAATTGGTGTATGGCTCAAATACAGAACCAGTTTGAAACTGACCACCGTCGCTTCCGTCTGTATCTCCCGAGAAGAAGAAACTGGTCGTCTTGATTCTTCGAGATCCAAGTTTCGCCGACACGACTGGTGGCAATTCCACTAACTCCGATCGCCAAGACTGCTCCAACTCAACTGTGGACTGAGCGTCGGCGATCGCCTGATTCCAATCGATCTGGTTGGGATGATACATCGAGTTTCGTTTCTACTTCGGCCGCTGGCGTCGACCAATGCCGCATTGCTGCCAGATAGAGGGCAAACTCAGAATGGCATGTAGAACGGGCACTCACTCTTGCCCGTTAAAGCAAAGCGTGTTGTGAGTATTTAGATCAAGCACTGCAAACTTAAAATTCAGTAACTGCTTTCATATCAATGTTGTAAAAACGCGGAGTCGGGCAAGAGTGCCAAACCTTCAGTCGTCCAGTTCGGGTAGCTACGCCGACCTGAGTACTTGGTTGGCTTCGAAGATTGCTTGGCGAATCCTTTCAAATGGTTCTTCAAACGGTAACTGTTTACGAAACTGGCTGGCGTGATGCTCGATCGCGTCGAGCTCATCTGCTGAAGCGTTGAGGCAGTAAACAGTTTCGCCGTGGACCTCAAAGTGCTTCAGACCTCGCCCATCAAACGGTTGACCGTTGTTTGGTTTATCGGCCGAACCTTCGGGCTCCAAAGCCAACAACAAGGGAGCGTCGATCAGTTCGCAAACCGGGAGTATGTCAGGACAATCGGTCACCAACACTGTCGGCAACTGCTTGGCTTTGTCGACCAACGCCGCACCGATCTTGTCGCCGTAGAGGAATCCGGGATAAGTCTTCCCGTACATGATTTCCTCAGCCCGGTTGGAGCTGACGGGCGTGGTGAAGTGAAACTCGATCGGTCGTCCAATGTTGGAGACAATCAGTAGGCCTCCACAGTGTCCCAACGAGGGGACTTCAACGACGGTAATGAAACCGAACGTTGCCGGGGGTAAATGCGAAAATTGATTCGGCTGACTCACGAAGTCGGGTCCTTGTACTTCGATTGATCAATGAGGCTTACCTCATTCGCGGCAGCAGATCAGGGCCAACGTGGTTCAGCTAACAGGATCCGATTCGGCGACGACCAACGTCGACACACCAAAACGAAGTGTTCGAAAACCACACAGTGGCGCCACTTCAAAAAACTCAGCTGTCAATAACTTTGTCGATGTTTTTGAAGACTATCTTTTTTGCCTTTTCCATCCTTGGAAACCGCGACGTAGATGACATCGGAGTTGCTACCAAGGGACTTGAGGCTCCCCCTTCCTAGAACACTGCGCCGTTTAAACGAAAATAGCCGTACAAATCGTTAGGTCAAACATCGCGCTGAAAAACTATACCGGTCGATCCACTTTTTCACTCAAGCGTTTCTTCAAATTGATGATTAGATAACCAATTGCTCGACACCCGACCAAGCGCGGTTTATACTGAAGGAGTTCTCATTGGAAGTTATCCGGAGTTTTAAAATATGCCGCACGAGTCACAAGACATGTCACCTGTTTTTCGCATTGATGTATCGCAAAATGCTAGCGAAAACCCGGTCTCCCAACCGGTTAATTTACAGTCGGAAATGGTGAGCTTGTTGCATCAACTGGTTGAGGGACAGGATCGTCAAAACGAGTTGCTCGAAGAAATGGTCGAGCAGATGGGTGCTTCTCAACGCCAACGATCCAATGAATTGACACAGTGGAAAGATGCCAATCCGCTTCTTGCACGAAGGTGTCGAGCTGCTGCGGAAGCACTTTCTCAAGTCCAAACTGAATTCCTGCAAAATATGACTGCAGATGTAAACGACAGTTACGAAGGCATGATGGACAGCGATTTTGTCCTCAACGAATTCGTGGATCGCTACGGGCCACGACTTGCTCACCTCAACGGGGTATTGCAGTTGCTGTCCCAGTTGAGCGCACAGCCACCTCAGAACCTGTGATCTGTTTGGCGAGATACAATCCAAACCAATCAGCCCTGATTTCGATCAGGGCTTTTTTTATGCAGTTTGGAAATCGCAGTTGGAAGCCCGGCGCGTAAGTTTTGAAGTTGCACATTGCAGCCTCGAAGAGGCGACAGGATGTAGCCCCATGCGTCAGCATGGCGTTATCGGCTGCCAGCGGCCAGCTCGGCGGCTTTTGCCCTTAGGCGAACAATCGTAACGACCCAGAAACTCATGATTAGAAATGGCATTGCCATCATGAAGAGAATGCTCACAGCGTATGCCAACGCGGTGCCATCTGCGTGCAATCCGTCCTTACAAGTCGGACAGGCCTCCGCAAGACTCGGCTGCAAGAGTGCAATCTGGATCAACACGCAAAATGCGATCGCCAGAAATCGAATTAGTCGGCGGTTCTTCATAGCGATATTGTACCTTAAAAGACTCATCATCTCTACGCTTCTTCGCCTTCAATTTTCACGAACCGTAATACGGCCTTAACATCAGATAGCAAATCGGCCCGGTCACGGCAACGTAAAGCCAAACCGGGAAAACCCACTTAGCCATCGTTCGGTGTTTTTGAAACTGATTCGTGAATCCATAAACCCAAGTTAGCAAAATAAACGGCAAACTGATCGCGGCCAGAATGATATGGGAAATTAGCAACGCGAAATAGCAAGCCTTCGCCGCGCCTTGGCCACCAAAGCGGGTTTCGGCTGTCGTAAAGTGATAGGCAACGTAGCAAGTCAAAAACAAAGCCGAACATATCATCGCGGCTGATACCGCCAGTTTATGCAACCGAACGTTGTTGCGTCTGATCATCACCAGCGCTGCGACCAAAAAGATCGCCACCAGCGAATTCAGCGTCGCGTGAACAGCCGGTAGAAAACTTAAACTTACGCCGTCGGGCAAAGGTATCTTTTCCGGTCGGCGCATCGCACCAACCAAACCCCAAACCAAAACTGTCACGACCCAAACGCCGATAGCTAGTCGCTTTCCCAACCTGGGGTTGGGTTCCTGTTGTACGTACTGCTGTCGACTCATTTCTCGTTCTGATCCTCTTTTGAATCGAAGTCTTCACTTTCAACATCCGAGGCTTCTTCAGGCTTGTTTCCGGGCGGATCAACCGGCCGCTGAGGTCGATCTTCGGCTCGCAGTTGCTCAACGAGCTTCAACATTTCGATTTCCTGTTTCGGTTCTTGCCAATCGAACTTGCCCCGCACCTCGCCCCAGCGATCAACGACGAACAGCTCCGACGAATGATGGCCGTCGCTGGCGTGGGCTTTGAAGAACTCGGCGCCGACTCGTTTGATCAAATGACTATCACCGGTGCAGAAAAGCCAATTCTCCTTGTCGGCGGTCAACGTTTTTGCAAAATCTCGCAAATGCGCCGCCGTGTCGTTGGTTGGGTCAGTCGTAATGCTCACAATCCTCGGCGAGTCTTCCCCCAAACGTTTCTGCAAATCACGGAGGTACTTGTTTTGTGCCTTACAGATACCCGGGCAGGAGCTGAAAAAGAAGTTTGCGATCCAGACTTCGCCGGTCAAGTCTCTGGAAAAGAACTTCTTTCCGCTTCGCTCAGTCAGATGGAAATCGCGAATCCAGGGGACGTTTGCTAGGTCGGGATGCTCATAGCCAGCCAGCACATTTCGCGTGTCTACCGAGCCATCAAGCGGCGGCTCGGTTTCGGCAGCGACTTGCTTCGAAACCTTGATGAATCGTTTCATGTCCGTCGGTTGGTCCCACTTGAAACGATCCCGATAGCGTCCCCACTTATCGACCAGCAAAATGTTGTCGGTGTGTGTGTCGCGATCGACAACGACATTGAATGTGTGTTCGCCGATTTCTTTGAGCTTATACTTCTGGCCAGTCAGAAATGCCCAGCGATCAGGCTTGGCATCATAACCTTCGGCGTATTGGCTGAGTTTTTCCGGAGTATCGTTCTCCGGATCAACCGTGATCGTCAAAAACTGAATATCGGTGTCTTTGAGAGCGCGATTGACTCGATCAAGCTCATTGTTCAACTCTCGGCAAAAGGTCGGGCAACTGGCAAAAAAGAAACTCACCACGAACGGCCTGCCAGTCAGATCGGCACTGTCAAACGATTCCCCGTTCTGGTCGGTCAGTTTAAACCGATCTACATCAGGCAGGTGCTTCCACGGAATCGACTCAATGACCGTACCGTGTGGCACCTCGCCATTGTTTTTGTGTACCTGCTTCGGATCGACTTTCGGTCCGTCGCCCGGATTACCAGGACGGTTGAGAAAATAAACGCCGAGACAGACCGCCACCAACGCCCAAAGTACTACGGGTATTGCATATCGCATTTTGACTCTCAAAACTTCTCAGGTTAAAGACCGCAACTAGGGTACCGGAATTGAGGCGCGGACGATGTAGATTTGTTAGATCAGTGCTTCGACGACTCGGAAGATGGCTCAGAGGAAGCTTCAACGGCTTGTGCTTCGGCGGAAACAACTTCGGCGACCGGCGCGTTAATCCGGCGCTCATTGGAATAGGTTTGAGTTCGAAATCCAACGTCCGGCACCAGCAACATTACCAACAGCACGCCCATGATGAATGCAGGCACGGTCAGCACGTACTTCCACATCTTCTCCCACCAAAGGTGCATGAAGAACAGGATCACCAACAACGCTTTCGCGGCCGAGACCGCCATCATCGAACCCCAACCGACGTAACGATTGTCCATCAGATGGGAATTGGCAATCCAGAACGACAGCGCCGTCAGCACGCAAAGCATCACAAAGACAGTAATGAAAACGCCGGTGTGGCTTCCATGATGACTGTCGTCATGAGTTTCGTGTTGAGTAGGTTGCGACTGATTCATGATTAAAAGAGGTAAAGCAATGGAAACAAAAAGATCCAGACGATATCAACAAAGTGCCAATACAAACCAACGTTCTCCAGAACGCCCGCACGGCGAACTCCCAGCCTCATCGGCAACAGGATCAGGAACGCAACCAAGCCTCCAAGCACATGCAGCGCGTGGAAACCGGTTAGCAAAAAGTAGGTATTGGCCCAAGTGTTTCCGCTGGGAATCACCATCGGCAATCGCATGTGATAGTGCTCGTTGATACCGTGTTCGACAAAGCCAAACTGATCCATCGCGGCAACACGGTTTTGCAGGGGCAAAACAAGATCGGCCAGTCGGCTTGCCTCGGCCGCCGCGTCGGTCGACTCTTGCGTTAAGGACTCAAGCTGTGACCCAAGCTTAGATTCAAGTTTCTTTCTGGCTTCTTCATCCTCTTCATCGGCCGCTTTCTTGATCTTTTCATTCAAATCGTCGATTTGCTTTTGAAGATCAGTGACTTTTGCCTGAGCCGTTTTGGCATCCGACTCTGTTGTGGCCAAGAGGGCTTTGGTTTCTTTGAGCTCATCCGCGAGGTGAGTCTCGACCCGCTCATTCTTGCCACGAGGATAAATTTGATGGGCAAGACTTTCCAACGCCAACTCACGCTCAATTCGGCTTTCTGATTGGCCGACTTTCTTTTGCGTCCATTCGATAAGCCCAGAACGAATCAGCTCCAAACGCTCCGCCAGTTCGTCATCGTGGCCATGATGGCCGTCAGAATGATCGTGATCGGAACCAGGTTCTGATGGCTCGGTAGATTCCCCTGCATCACCCGAGCCGGCATCTCCTTCGCTTAATTCCTCCGCCAACAACAAGCTCAACTGCTCATCACAACTCGCCTTCGTCCCTGCCAGATAATTGATATCAGGTCGATCGTAGAGCAGGCTTCGCGGGGCAGCTGGATGGATCCCGTGGCTGAACTTCGAATTGTACTCATAGGCCTTGATACCCAGAAAAACGCAGCCCAGAAGAAACGTCAGCATCAACCATTTTCTGGCTTTGTCGACGACATCCCGTTTGGCGGCTTCCATCGCAAACACGATCGTCACACTGGAACAGATCAAGACGAACGTGTTCAGCGCTCCCAGCCATTCCACAACTCGCACATCGTGAGGCGAAGGCCAGCTCCCCTGAGGCGCTCCAAATCGCAGCACAATGTAAGTTCCGATCAACGCGGTGAAAAACATGATCTCGGTTGAAAGAAACAGCCAGACGGCGAGCTTGCCTTTAGGAACCGGAACCGCAGGCTGGTACTGCAACTCAATGTGTCCGTGCGCACCGTGACCTTCACCGTGGTCGGAATGATCAGTTGTATGGGACGTTGAAGTCATATTCTATTTTTAAAACGCTTCGTAAATCTTTAGCGAGACGCCGCCATTGCAATCGCTGAACGTTGTTCGTTTAAGTCAAACAAGCCACCAACAGCAGGATCATGTACAGCGGCAAATAAAGCAGCGAAACTCTCAGCAACTTTCGAGCGATCGGCTCGGTTCGCGATCCGTTGAATGCGATCGCCGCTTTCAAGTAAAACAACCCCAGCAAGACCGCGAGAATTGAAAACACCCAGACGTGTCCCACCGTTCGCATTGACATTACTGGCACGAGGCTGACTGCGATCAGCAACACGCCAGTAATAATTGCTTTTCGACCTGCTGCGGCGCCAGTTGGCTCGGTAACCGTCAACATCTTCAAGCCACCGCTTTCATAGTCCTTACGGTACATCCAGGCGATCGCCATGAAGTGCGGAAACTGCCACAAAAACAGGACGCCGAAAAAAGCCCAACAGACCAACCCGACGCTGTGTGTCGCCGCCAGCGATCCCATCACGACCGGCATCGCACCAGCAACCGCTCCAATCTCGGTATTAAAATGTGTTTTCCGTTTGAGCGGGGTATAGATGAAGACGTACAGAATCCAATTCGCGACACCACACAAAGCGGTTTCCCAATTGACCAGCGCCAACAAAAATCCAACGCCAACACCAAACGCAATCGCGCCGAACGTTGCGACCTCAGTCGCCGACAAACGCTGAGCCGGCAAGGGCCGCTGGGCAGTACGAGGCATCAGAAAATCTGAATAGCGTTCCAGGTACATGTTCATCGCGTTACCGCTGGCCGCGATCGCGAGCATTCCAACTAGCGCACCCAACAGCAACGTGAATGTCAGGGGCTCACTGGCTGGGCCGGTTGCTGTGCCAGCCGCAAGAAACGCCGCAGCGGCAAACGTGAACAGAACCATTACCGAAATTCGTAGCTTGGTCAGCTCCACATACGCCTGCACTCGCGACTTTTCTTTCAAGTCGGCAGGCTGAGCGTCCTGACTGGTTGTGATCGTCGACATACCTAACTCGATGTTAAGGGTTGAGGAGTTGGTTGAGGAATTTGTGGTGACAACTGAGATTCCTTTTCGTTGGAATCGAGCGAATCGTTCGCATTCTGATGGCTGCCGTTGAAAGACGCATCACCCTTCGAGTTTACGTGCTTGTCTTGCGCGGACTCAAATCCGGCATGAAATCGGGCGATTGGGCCTAGTGACCAACGGCATCGTAACATGTGAACTGTCCAGAAAGCCAAAATAAGCGAACCGACTGCAACGTGGGCAGTAACTATATTGCCTTGCAAAAACGTCTTTTCGCCGACCACAAACGTCGCCGCGAAACTTTGCTGAGCAAACCAAGCCGGCCAGCCATATTTCACCACCCAGGTTCCTACGCCCAGCATGACTTGCGCCAGCACCAACAGCATCAGAACATTGATCGAACCGCGAATCCCAATTCCCTTGAACCGGGGCAATCGACTAACAACCCACTGTGTGATCGTTCCAAGCAACAACAAAACTGCGACGGCGATATGCAAAACGACTATCAAACGAAAAACGTTTGGAGCCAAACTAACAGTGGTGTGCCGTAAAAAAGCCCCAACGACCAGTTGGCCAAAACTTGCAGCCAACAAAAACGTCGAAAGAAAAATCAGTCCCGAACCACGCACGCGGCGAGCTTTCGAGTCGCTTTTTCGATCGCTAGATTGACGCCACCACCAGCGTGAAGTCACAACGATGAAGCCTGCAACCGACGCAAAGAAAGCCGGCCCCACACACCCGTGAACTTGAGCCAGGGTGCGCTCGTCGAACAACACTCGCAATCCGCCCAACAAACCTTGAGCGATCACCAAAAGCAGTAGCGCGACCGAATAGAGTTTCACCCAGCGCCGCGGTTCGCTGCCCAGCGTGGCGACAACCAGCACGATTGCAACCAACCCCGCCAATGAACCAAGCAAACGGTGCCCATGTTCGACAAACAAATCAAACGGACCAAAGAACCATGTTTCCATTGGATATAGAAACATGTTGTAACCATAAGTTCCCGGCCAATCGGGAACGGCCATCCCGGCATCATACGTCGTGACCAAACCTCCAACCCAAATCAACGGAAACACGACCGCAGCCAACACGATCGCCACTCGGTGCGGCAATCGACTTGGGATGTCGTTCGGATTTTTGAGTTTGGAGTTCATTGGTTTGAGGTCGGTCGCTCAATTGTATTCCGGGTGATTGAATCGCTTCTTCTATTGATCCTTGGCTGCAGTCGGTTGTGTTTGGGGGAAGAAATCATCCTCGGTGTCAGGATGACTGTACTCGTACGGCCCGCGATAAACGTAAGGTTGAATATCAAAGTTACCGTGACCGGGAGGACTTGGAGCGGTCCACTCAAGCGTGTTTGAATTCCAGGGATTCCGGCCGGCTTTCTTTCCAAACATCATGCTTCCGAAAAAGTTAAGCACGAAAATGATCTGCACGGCGCCCATTGCAAACGCGCAAATGGTCATGAATTGATTCAGCGGCAAAAGATCCCTCAACGACTCGTTGATGTACGGATCCGCAATCCGGCGCGGCATTCGGCTGAGGAAATGCATTGGGAAGAAAGTCCCGTTGAGGAAAATGAAAGTCAAAAAGAAATGGAGCTTTCCCATTTTCTCGCTCATCATTCGCCCGAACATTTTCGGATACCAAAAATAGATCGCACCAAATACACCCAGAACGCTACTTGCAAACAAAACGTAATGCAGATGCGCGACGATGTAATAGGTGTCATGGATGACGATATCAACCGGCGGGGCCGACATCACGATGCCAGACAGCCCGCCAATGACGAACATTGAAACGAAACCAATGCTGAACAACATCGAAGTCGTCAGGTGCAACCGTCCGCCCCAGAGCGTTCCGATCCAGTTGAAGACTTTCACGCCGCTTGGCAGCGCGATCAACATCGTTGAAACCATAAAACTCATTGCCAGCGTGTGATTCATCCCTGAGATGAACATGTGATGACCCCAGACGATGAACCCCAGACCGGCGATCGACGTAATCGAGTAAACCATCGGCTTGTATCCAAACAACGGCTTGCGTGAGAAACACGAGATCATGTCCGACACCATCCCCATCGCTGGGAGGATCATGATCTAAACCGCCGGATGCGAGTAGAACCAGAACAAGTGCTGCCAAAGCAAAACCTGACCGCCACCACTGGCAGCCACTGCGTTGTCCATCGCCAGGTTCTCGGGAAGGAAGAAACCGGTGTGCAAAACCCGATCCGAGAGCTGCATCAAAAGCGCGGCCGTCAGAACCGGCAACGCGAACGCCTGCATGATCGCCGTGATGAACATCCCCCAGATCGTCATCGGCATCCGGAACATCGTCATCCCCGGAGCCCGCATTTGAATGATCGTCGTTAGATAATTGATCGAACCCATCATCGAAGAAATTCCGACGAAAACCATCGCCAAGAGCCACATCGATTGCGCGTCCCCATTGAAGACACTAAGCGGTGGATAAGAAGTCCATCCAGCCGCCGCTCCATAGCCGGGCATGAAGAAGCTGATGATGATGCACGCGAACGCTGGCCACATGAACCAGTAGCTCAACATATTAAGCCGAGGAAACGCCATATCCTCGGCGCCAATCATCAACGGAATCAAGTAGTTACCAAACGCTCCGGCCAACACCGGGATGATCACAAAAAAGATCATGATCGTCGCATGCATCGTAAAGAGCATCGTGTAAAACTCAGGCGAGATCTGTCCACCCGAATCAGCGAATAACGCTTGTCCAACAATCGGCATGTCGGTCCACGGCCACGCCAACTGCCAGCGAACGCCAAGCGCCAACAAACCACCGACAAAAAACCAGATCAACGACGAGAACAGGAACTGCAAGCCAATGATCTTGTGATCGGTGGCAAACACGTACGTAAAAATGAAACGGGAAATGACATTCCCCTTCCGTTTTCCGTGTCCCAAATTTTCAGCAGTTGCCTGAGCCATCATTTCTCAATCTGATTTGTTTGTAATTCCAGAGCCCCAGCTTCCGACATCGCCACCTTGCTGTTGGCCTCTTCGGTCTTCGCCATCGCAACATCTGGTTCTGATTCTTCGGGCTCTTTGAACTTGGGCGAGTAAGCCGATTGTTGCTCGGCCAACCATGCTTCGAACGTCGGTCGGTCGACCAGCTTCATATCGGCGACCATTTTGTAATGGCCCCAGCCACAAAGTTCAGTACATAGAATCTCGATTTTGTCATCAAGCCCTGTTTCCTGATTGGAATTGAACCACGAGAACTGAGTCATTCCCGGCACGATATCCTGCTTCAGCCGAAGCTCCGGCACAAAGAAGCTGTGGATCACATCCCGAGATTCCAACTGCAACACAATGTCTTCGCCCGCAGGTAGTACCAGCAAGTTCTCGATGTAAATGTCGTCTTGAGTTTCAACGACCCCGTCGGCCCCCGCATAGTGGAACTCCCAACCGAAACGCTTGGCTTTGACCATCACCATCGGCGGGACCAACGTCGTCTCGCCGTTGACCTCAACAACCGGCCGCTCCATTTTGTTTTCCGTCCAAGACTTCATTTGAAAGAAAGCCAGGAATACCAAAATGATCGCCGGTATCAACGTCCAAATCACTTCCAACAGCGTATTGTGATGAAAGTAAGCCGCCTTTTTCCTGTCGTCACCGCGATGGTCAAATTTCCAAATCGCCCACCCGATTGCCAGTCCGGTGCCCAGCAAAATCACAGACGAGAGAAGGTGGATTCCGTTGAACAACCGGTCAATCGAATCGCCCGCAACTGAGAACGACTGCGGAAGCCAAGCGTGCGTCAACGGCCAAATCCCAAACATTGCCATCAAAAAGGTGACGACACCCAGAATCGGTACACAGAAAAACAGGATGCTCCAGAATCGGTTCATCGATTTGAGATCGCCTCGTCGTTAACGGGAAGCTCAACTCGATCACTCAAATTCTCAAACGGAAGCGACTTGACGTAAGCAACGATCTTCCAAATCTCATCCGACGTTAAAGCCGAAGAAGCCGGCATAGGCGTGCCTTCGATTCCATTGGCAACTCGCAAATAGATATCGTCAGGATGATCACCTCCGCGATAAACGGGAAGGTGAAGATTCCTTGGCATGATCGGACGAGGGGGCAGGGCACCGACTGCAATAAAGTCTGCATAGGTTTCGGGATCGAACGGATCCACGTTGGCCGTCTTGATCCAGTCGTTGGTCCAGTCGTCAAAGTTACCAAGCTGTCCGTCGCCGGCTCCCGTTTGACCGTGACACTGCATGCAGTTGCCTTTGGAGAAAAACAACTCCCGCCCCTGAAGCACAAAATCTTCATGGCTCGCATGGGCAAGGTCAAACATTTCCGGCGCCGGCGGGACTTTGCTGACTTTTCGGTCCGGCTTGAGCCATCGCGGAATAATTCCCTCCTGCAACCCTTCTCCGATGAAGGTGTACATCTGGTCTTCGAATTCTTCGACATCATCGTCCGACGGTTTCTCACCGTCTTTGGTTTCAGATTTCAACGACAGGTCGATGATCGAGCCTCCGTCAAGGTTTGCGATTTCCGAAATCAGATATCGCTCATACTGACCACGGATCGTCAGGTACTTAACGTACTCAACCAACGCCTGTAGCTCTTCTTTTGGAAGCGTGCGAAACGACGGCATCGCGGTGCCAGGAATTCCATTTTCCAGAATCGTCATCAAGTCATGGTCGGTCGGTGGCTGACGCAGTGGCGTTGATTTGAATTTATACTTCGAGAGCCGAAAATCTCGCGGATAGGGATTGAGCACCTCGGCCGTCGGGCCGGCGCCGTCTCCAGTCACGCCATGGCAATGGGCACAGTGCTCGCGGTAAAGGCCCTGATGCTCGCCTTCGATGCCGCTTTTGACCGCTCCGGCAGCAAGCTTGAGGTTATCAAGACCGATGACGTCGTGAGCCGGATCGTCTTCGCCAAGCAGGTAAGGAAACTTGGGCTCGTCCGGTGTCCCAAACAGCGTCGTCAAGATCGACCCGATCTCCTGCTTGTATCCTTCATCAAATTTGTCGTCACCGGAAAGGTGAAGCCGCTCCTGTTTAAGCCATTCAACCGAGTTGAAACGGAAGTTGGGCGGCGGCGATTTCTCGCATCCGGCAACTACAATAAGGCCGGCAAGCAAAAGCGCGAAATGGAGGGGCTTGGAAAACAAAGAATTGCCAACGAAACGTTGGTCCTATGGCCGTCGATGGTTTGAGCTGATCCCGAAAAAGTCAGCTAATATTCTCGTTAAAAACGACATTTTGTCGAGCGGACAAATTGCCGCAGGGACGAAAAGATCCGACGTTATAACCGTTTTATGTTCGCGTCATTAACGCTGGGGCGAATACTTCAAAGCATATACGCGTCGGGGGGTAGATGCGGAGCTTGGATCGCCAATTCCGTGGCACAAGTTGAGAGAGATTGTGATGCTATGAACCGTTTTGGCACTAGCCACGGTTGAACACGTCTCGCGCCGCAAACGAGTGAGAATCGGTCAATTCCAATTGTCACTAATCCCAATCCAGGTTTTTGATTTCCTTGTCGAGCGTTTCGACATCGGACTGGTCGTAACTAAGCTCCGGAGCAACGGTTCGCTGATAGCAACCTGCGCACAGAATCAATTGAAGACAAAACAAAATGGCGAGATAACTTTTCATAGACAGAAAATCCGTGTCAGTTGGAAGTTGATTGGTAGATTCTAATCAGAATGTTGATTTTTCAAAGTAGCACGCCTATCGGAGGGCGTGAAAACTCGCTGAAGAGAGACTAACCTACGCAATGCTTCTTACCGGAGCATAAGCAATGACAACCCAAGCGAAGGCGAGGTTAAGTCCACTTCGCCCTCGCTGACGCGTCAGTTCTCCATTAGTCACTTCCCCGGTGATGTGCCCGGTGATGTGCCCGAAATGCAACTAATCAACATCCAACAGGGCCGATTCCTACCGTCCGCATTTCCGTCGGCCGACAAGAACCGGCCCTGCATTGTGCCAATTCTGAATCTGGATTTTCAGTTCGATTAGTCCTCGAACGCTGCGGCCGGCAACGTCAGCGTGCCCAGATCCAGCGTTTTCCCGTTTTCAATTTTGACTTCGATCACAGCCTTGCGGCCTTCTGGCTCGTAGCCCTCGATTTCAAGTGTGTCCAAGTAACCGGCCTTTTTGTGCCAGAAGTGAAACTGCCAAGTACCAGCCGGAATGTTCTCGATCCGAAACGCACCTGTTTCATCTGAGATCGCAACGTAAGGGTTGTCGCGAATCAGAATCAACGAATCCATCCACTTGTGAATGTCACAACGAACTTCTCCGGGAACTTTATCAGAAGCGTCGTCCACCTGAAGCTCGACTTCTTTGTTAGGCGGAATATTTGGATTGTGTTCCTGCTTGAACGTCGTGATGTGACAGTTATGCCCAACGTTGTCGCTATTCTTCAAAATCATAGTTTGGCCTGCGCGGACAAAAACTGCTTTGGGAACAAACCGGCAATTGACATTATCCAGCGTCAACTTGACTTTCTTTTTCTCATCGTAGGAAGGATGGAACTTTTCAGGAACCTCGGCACCGCGACCTTCATACATGATCACGTAAACATCTCGAAGCTGCTTTTTATCGTTGACGACGATGCCGTCATCCAGCGGAATTTTGCCATCGACAAGACAAGCCGCTCTGTCTTTTTCTGCTGCACCCTCAAGATTCTCCGGAGCATTCTTGGGGGCGTCTCCGCTGATCACGATCTGACCGGTCAGATGCCCCCAAGCTCCCTCGTCCTGCGCAAAAGCAGTCGAGTCATTGGTTGACGCCATAAAGGCAATCGCGATCCCAAAAATGAATGTGCCTAAAGTGATCCGCTTCATATCTATCCCGCTACATTAAAAGTGTTGTTGTGCTTGCCAATTCAATTCAAATTGTCCAAGCTCGTCTGTAAATCTGATGTTCGGAACCAAACGATTATTGTAATAACAATTTCATATTGTACCGCAGAATTGGCTTAATCGGGTTGTCCTACGAAACCTAGGGTCAAACTGTTTACGCCTAATCGAAAGTTTGCCCCTGTTACCGAGAATTCAAACCCGTAAAATCCTCGACTGTTGTCCCGCAAATTCGCCAATTCTTTGCCATTCAATTAAACAAAAAATTCTCAAACAAAAAACTCAGGCATGAAAGTTTTAGTAGTTGGAAGCGGTGGACGTGAGCACGCGATCGCCTGGAAAATCGGTCAAAGTTCGCGAGCGACCGAGGTCTTCGTGGCTCCCGGCAATGCCGGCACAGCAACCGATGCACAGAACGTTGATATCGCGATGAACGATATTTCGGCGCTGGTCAAGTTCGCCAAAGAGAACGACATCGGACTAACGGTCGTCGGTCCCGAGATCCCGCTTTGCGACGGCATCGTGGATGCGTTCGAGTCCGAGAACCTCAAAGTATTCGGGCCCAGCAAAAGCGCGGCTCAGTTGGAAGGCAGCAAAGTCTTTTGCAAAAACGTTTTGCGAAGTGCCGACGTTCCAACTGCAGACTTTCAGGAATTCAAAGACGCCTCGACCGCCGAACGATACGTCAACGAACGCTATGCCGAAACGCCAAACGATTGCCCATTGGTCGTCAAAGCCGACGGGCTCGCCGCAGGCAAAGGCGCGATCGTCTGCTCGACGCGCGACGAAGTCCTTGAGGCCATCGACATCATCGCGCGCCAGAAACAATTCGGAAGCGCCGGTGACAAGATGATCATCGAAGATCGCCTTCAAGGCGTCGAGGCCAGCATCCTGGCAATCACCGACGGCCGCACGATTTTGACTTTCCCGCCCGCCGAAGATCACAAGCGCGCCCACGATGGTGACGCCGGACCCAACACCGGTGGAATGGGAGCCTATTGCCCAACGCCCTCGATCGACGAAAAAACATTGCGATGGGTTGAGTCGAGCGTCTTGGTTCCGACGGTTCACGTGATGAAGCGACAGCGCAATCCGTTTCGAGGAATCTTGTACGCTGGCATGATGATGACGCCTCAAGGGCCAAAAGTGCTGGAGTACAACGTGCGATTTGGTGACCCTGAGTGTCAGCCGCTTTTGATGCGAATGAAAACTGACTTTTTGGATTTGCTCGAAGCCACCGTTGATCGACGGCTCGGCGAAATCGGCCCGCTGGAATGGGACGAGCGGCCAAGCGTCTGTGTCGTAATGGCGTCCGAGGGATACCCCGGCGAGTACGAAAAAGGAAAACCGATTCGCGGGCTTGAAGAAGCGGCCAAGATCGAAGACGTCAAAGTCTTTCACGCTGGAACAAAACTCGACGGCGAGGGGAACCCCGTAACCAACGGCGGACGGGTCCTGGGGGTCACTGCCATGGGCGACACCGTTTCGGCGGCGAAACTTCAGGCGTACAAAGCCATCAAATGCATCCGCTGGGACGGGGCTTGGTGTCGCAAAGACATTTCGGACAAAGCGATCACGATGAACATTTGAGATTCACCTCCGCTGATCGCAAAAGAGGTTCACTTTTTTCGCCGTCACAAGCAAGGCCTGTATCATTCATCTCACTGCTTCCGGCTATTATCCGTGGCTAGCGCCAAAACGGCTCAAGCTGCTTGCTTCGGCATCGTCGCGTAGCGACCGACCATTCATTAGCTTTATACGTGGCTTAACGCCTGCGCGGGAATGGCGGCTGGGGATCGAGGGACTAGTAATGCTTCGCGTGGCCATGTCCAACCCGCAAATCAAGCTGCGCTAGAGCGTTAGCTCTTTCTCTCACCTTTTCTCTTGCCTTTTTTGAATTCGATTCAAATATTCTTCCTGCACCAGCGAAGACACCCCATTGGCACTGCCTGCGCTTCCAAAACAGATTATCCGCGGAGTAAGAATTGTGAAAAAAGTCTCATTTATGGTCGCTTTGCTCGCGGTCATCCAAATCCTGCTCGGCTCGCGGATCGCCCAAGCCCAAAACCTCAGAATTGATGATCGTCACGATGACCGGGCCACAGTCGAAGAAGCCCTCGATCGCGCCGGCGAAGACATCGGTGAGGAACTCGAAGAACTCTTCGCACAGCTCGAAGAAACCGCGGAAAAACTTGGCGGCGAGCTAGAGCGCTGGGCCGAAGAGAACTCCGAAGAGCTCGAAGCCTGGTCAGAAAAGTACGGCCACAAATGGGAACAGTTCGGCGAGCGATTCGAGCGCGCGATGGAATCCATTGCTGAGGATCAAGAAGGCGTCTGGTCGCAGTGGGCCGAACGTTACGAACGAGAGCTCGAAGACTGGAGCAACGATCTCCCGCGCGATGGACTCAAGGCTCAAGACATCGGCCGGTTCATTGACGATAACCTCGAAGCGCTCAGCCAAATGCCGCTGGGACAATTGGTTGATCAGGCGCTTGACGAAGGCTTCGGCGAACTGCGCACCGCGCCGTGGGAAAGCCTTGAAGAACTTGGCTCGCTTGCCAAAGACGCTTTGCAGGAACCGATCGAAGAATTAGCCGACTTGAGCATTGAAGGCGCCAAGGCCCGCCGAGCACTACAACGCAGCGCCCGGGAAATGGAACGTTCACTGGAACGCCTGACAGACGATCTGGGACGAAACATCTCCGATGTAGATCCGCGTATCAGGCGTTTTAAGGAACTGTTGCAACGGGACGACGTAACCGAACAACAACGTCAATCGATTGAAGACATGATCGATGCAATTCGTAGCTCTGACCAACGGCCCGATGCTCGCCCACGTCTTCGTGAGACAGAGCGGCGAGACATCGATGTTCCCAGAAGAGACCAGATTCTCGAACGGATTGACCGAGAAAAGAAACGTCATGCTCAGGCGCTTGACGATTTCAACATGGACCTCCAACGCTCCAGTGAAGACTCGCGACAAGAACAACGTCGCAAATTGGATATCGAATGGCAAAAAAAGGACTCGCGGGCTCCCAAGCGAACCGATGGCCGAAACCTTGACGTTCAGCCAAATTCTCTAAGAACTGATCAACTCCGGTTGTTCCGCGACGGAGACGGACGCCAACCGAGAACTCAGAAACAAAACTCGCGACGCCCGTCGAATCGAAAGTCAGGTCGCGATGGCGAACGACCGGATGTCGATTGGATTCAAGACGATGAAGTTGAACCCGGCTCCGTTGGTGAGGGTGGAGAGAAGCAAAAGCAATCTCTCGAGTCGTTGCTCAAGCAGATTGAAGAGCTTCGCAAAGAAGTCGAAGAGCTCAAACGCAATCGGTGGTAATCGTTAGGTCGTACAGTTGTGCGTTACAGCTCAGAAGAGAACACTAACCCTCACTGATTAACACTAATTTCCAATACGGAAAAGCAGCGAATTATCCAGTCGTCGATTAGTGAAGATTAGTGCAAATTAGTGTTCCTCTTTCTGAATTGCTACCAGGAACCTTCGTCGATTCCAAATTCCTTAGCCCAGTCAACGTTGTCGAGCTGAGCCGGAATGTCTTTTTCGCTATCCGATTGAGCAAGGTTCGTCGAACGAGAAACATCGCCTGAGTTGGATTCGAAAACTTCTTCCAACTGGTCATACCAGACGTCACTGTCGATCGGAGTGGACTTCCGCCGCAGCGCGGCTTTGTGAAGCCGATGGTCACTCGAAACGACAACCAGTTGCTTCGGGTTGGAATGGGTTCGGATTATTTCTTCGATCATCGAATCGGCGTCTTCAAAATCGACTGCGTAGATAATCGTCAGCCCGTCTTGCTCTGACACTTTGTGATCTTCCTTGATCGGCAACCTGCTGGCGTCAAACACGATCGCAGTATGCAAACGCTGCTGACCAAGCCACTTGCTGATTGTTTGAACTGCGCGCTGACGTGCTTTTTCAAGTGCTAAAGAATCGCGGCGCTTTCCCTCCAGGCCACATTGAAAAATGAGGTTATAGCCGTCAATCACGGTTCGGTAGTTGTCGCGAATCTTCGTCATCGTGTGATACTCTCCGAGGCTGTGATTTTATTAGCCGTTTGGGCGATAGCCCCGGTTGAACTGCCATTAACCGTGGCTATCCCCAAAACGGCTGATGTTGTGAAGGAGTGTTTTGAAAAAATCACAACCTCTCCGTGTTCCAACCTATCAGACCACATATCGGCAGGTAATCGAGCGCATAAAAAAACCCATACCGGAATCGGCACGGGCTTGGTTTTCCAGAGGATCAACTTGCGATCTACTGCTCGAATTTCTTCGTTGCTTGGCCAGCGTTGAGGAAAGTACCAGTGTACATCTCGAATGGACCGACTTCGGTTTCCGAATCTGTATAGCCAGTATTTCCGAAACTCGCATTGGTGCCAACGGCAAAGCCGGGATTAATGAAGCCATCTCCGTTGACATCTTCGAGAGCCCTAACGCTACCATCAGAAAATACAATGTTGACGGTCTTGTTGTGATAAGCAAACCAGTCTCTGGTGTCTTGAAGAACGACGTTCGCTAAACCGGGTTCGCCTTTGAGAGGAAAGTTGGCAACCTCAAAAACACTGCGAACAGACCCAGATTCAACAAGCAAAACAGCATCCGAACCGTTAGACATTGAAGGGCCATCGTTGAAGCTCTCTGCCGCTGGAGCACCGGCAACCAAACCAAGTCGCTCCGAAACCGTATTAGGAAGGATTCCATCTCCAGTTCCATCTGCCCCGACGTCACCCTGAGTCGCACATCCGATAAATGGTACTGTGTTCGACGAAACGCTACCGGCGTCTAACTGCCGCAGCGTCAAAGGACCAGTACAATGCTGATTGGCACCTTTCCACCAATCCTTCAAACCGCCAACAGTTCGCCCTCCAACAAAAAGGGGCGCCGAACGAACCAGGTGCCAGCTCGTCGCGTAGTTCGTGTTGTAACCAGCTTCAGCGGTTTCTTGCAAGCTAAGCTTGAGCCCAACCGCCCGTCTGGCTGGAGGTGCTTTCGATTGGCCGGCGGGAACGTTTGACGAACCTAAATTCCACTTTTCCGATCCCAGGCAAATCGAAGAAGGGCAAAGTAATTGACCAGGAATGATATCTTGATCAACACAATCAGAAACCCACGAATAGCGATCGAACGCACCGTCACGAACGGTGTCAAAAGCTCCGGTGCAGAATTTTCCAGATGGAGTGTTTGAAGCTTTGGCGATCAACGCGATTCCGAACTGCCGAAGATTGCTTTTGCACTGTGTCGATCTGGCCGCACCTCGAACTGCAGTCAACGCCGGAAACAGCAGCGCGATCAAGATGCCAATGATCGATATTACAACAAGCAGCTCCACCAATGTGAATGCCTTCCTCTTTGACATTTGTCGTTCCTTATGAGAGATAACTGAGCAAAGCTCAAACGGCTTTGTAATGTGCAGAGGTTATCTTTGAATGTTTAAGATTCGATTAAGCGAATGTTTAGATTGGAAGAATGTTTGTTGAAGAACTGCTAACGAATTCTTCTTCAACACTTCATCTGATTCACACGAAAAACTCTCGATATATCTATAGAATCCGGCTGTCCTAATTTCCGAGGCTGTGAATTTTTTGGCGTCATGCCTCAACAACATCAGCCGTTTGGCGCTAGTCGCGGTTAAGGGGGCAACTGTGGCTAGCGCCAAAATGGCTCGTAGAATTACAACCATTTCCTATGTCGGCCCTTACTTCCCGGTCTCGTCTCCCCGGTCTCGTCTCCCCAGTCTCGTCTCTTAACAGAATCGTTTGGCAAACCAATGTTCAAAACCAGTAAATCCATTAAGTCCGATGCTGCTCCGGTTGCTGATGGCCTTTTTTCTCCCCCTCTTCGATCGGCGTTCACACTGGTCGAATTGCTCGCAGTGATCGCGATTATTGGAATCCTTGTCGGGCTGACGTTTCTCGCAGCTCAAGCAGTTCGTCAGTCTGCGCGGCGGGCACTTTGCTCTTCAAACGTTCGGCAGCTCATGACCGCCACGCTCAACTACGAATCCAGCGCGGGTGCGTTTCCGGCCGCCGACAACGGCAATGGAGGGAGTTTCGTAGTTTCTCTGTTAAGCTACATCGAACAAAGCGCTTTGGATCGACAAGCCCAAGAAAGACTAGCCCCTGGTAAAACCTATCAGGACCGCTGGCTTGGCCTTTCCAACAAGTCCGTCGAAGTCTTGATTTGCCCGGCAACGGCACCGGCTGACAATGAAACGGAGCTGGAGTTTCACGGTAAGTTCACCTCTCATTACTTTGGGGTTGCCGGACCGGCTATCGATGACTTGAACGATCTGGCCCGCTATCGAGTGTTGACGCCAACTTCGGCCGACGGTCCGATTGGACTACAAGGACTTTTTTCGCCAACGGCGCGAGGATCCTATAAACCTCGCCGCCATCGGGATGTCACCGATGGAACATCCAACACGCTGGCGTTTGGCGAAATCGCCGGCACTCCTCCTCGAACTTACAAAACTTCTCCTGATCGGGGCGGTTGGGCTTACGGGGCGGACTACAATTCTTCTGGCGTGGTGATCAAGACGTACAGCAGCAAGACGATTTCCAAACCCATCAATTTGCCGAACTCATCGTTCAACGACATTCCGTTTCGCAGCAACCACCCCGACGGGGTTCAATTTGCTCTGATCGACGGTTCCACTCACTTTATTGAAGACGAAGTCGATTTTTATATCTTCAAAGCGATGTCCACCGTCAATGGTCAAGAAGCGATCTCTGCAACGACGTATTAAGTATGTGACCGGGGCACCTACGGCTGGTCAGGTGCGATAGGTAGCTCCCTTTAAAAGGAACACTAATAGGCACTAATCTTCACTAATTAGGTGCCGGGGCGTTAGCTACTTTTTGGACTTGGGAATTAGTGTCAATTACCGAGGATTAGTGTTCTTTTCTTTGCCGCGCTGGTCGACTGTTAACGATTTTCGCTCGCCAAAGCCAGACGCAGCAAGCCTCTAACGGTGTCCACGCCCAACTGCCGGCTGAAATCAAGCCCTCGGCTGCGACAGACTCTAACCTCGGCTAGCGAAAACGCGGCATCGCCCTAAAATCGGTGCTCCAGGCCGCGATTGAGATTGATTTGAATCGCGAGTATCGGCGAAGCTATCAAGCCACGTAAAACAGTTGGACGGGACAAGGTTGAGAAATTGAAAACTGAGAAACCGCTTCAGGATGCCCGCACGAAAACGGTCGCCACTGTTGGCCCGGCTTGTGCTACCAAGGCGACGTTGGTCGAGCTTCTCAAAGCCGGAGCTGACGTTTTTCGAATCAACATGGCACATGGTGGCCGGAAAGCACACGAAACGGCGATCTCCAATATCCGAGCGGCAGCCGAAGAAACGGGGTTTCCCGCTGGCATCCTGATTGACCTAGCGGGCCCAAAAATCCGACTTGGTCAACTGACTCAGGATCCGCTTAAAATCCGCAACGGACAACAAGTCCGGTTTGTGCGAGGCGTCGAATCAAAAACCGATGACCAGCTAACCTGCAATTATGAAAGCCTGATCGACGAAGTCACGGTAGGCGAAGACATCGTTTTGGCCGACGGCCAAGCACGTTTAGAAGTCACCGACAAAACCCCAGACACCTTGGTTTGCAATGTTGTCGATGGCGGCAAGATCCGCTCTCGGCAAGGCGTCAATCTGCCGGGAACCAACCTGAGCGTTCCCGCCTTGGGTGAGGTCGATGTCGACAATGCAATCTGGGCGGCGGGGCAGGGCGTTGAGTTTGTCAGTTTGAGCTTCGTTCGCAACGCCAAAGAAGTCGATCAACTCAAACAACTACTGGCTGACAACAACAGCTCGGCATTGGTGATCGCAAAAATCGAAAAGGCAGAAGCCCTGGATCAACTTGACTCGATCGTCCAAACGGCTGGCGGAGTAATGGTTGCCCGTGGCGATCTGGGAGTCGAGATTCCAATCGAACAGACTCCTGCAGCGCAAAAAAGAATCATCAAAAAGTGTTTGCAGTACCGTAAACCGGTTATCGTTGCGACCCAAATGCTCGAGAGCATGCACACCTCCAAACAACCGACTCGCGCCGAGGTGACCGATGTTGCCAATGCAATCCTCGATGGTGCCGACGCGTGTATGCTCTCAGGTGAAACTGCGATCGGTGAGTATCCGGTCGAAGCCGTTTCGATGATGAACAAGATCATGGGCGAAACTGAAAAAGCATTCGCATCTCGCAACTCACGAATGACGGCTCACTCAGAAGCCACCGGTTGGGAGATCTCCGATGCAGTGATCTTTGGTTCGGCACAAATTGCCCGACGAGTCGAAGCCTGCATGGTTGTGATCGCGAGCACGGGTTCCAAAACTGCTTTGCTCAAATCCAAACAACGCGACTACGTTCCAACGGTTTGCATTACAGATGACATCAGTTCATTTCGGGCAATGTCACTGTTCTGGGGGGTCATCCCGGTGATGTGCCCAACGCCAATCGAGGAAACAAGATTGCGAACCTTCGTTAACAACTGGGCCAAGGACTTTACCGAGCTCAAATCGGGTGCTCCGTTCATCATCATTACCGACACCGAAGTCCTTCCCGGAATCCACGATTCAGTGCTGGTTGCAAAAATCGACTGATCAACCGTTTAGATGCGTGCCTCGATCAAATTCGAACGTTCGCTGCTGATCGGTCTCGACGAAGCATAGCCCAACGACTTAAGCCGTCTGGTTTAGGTTGTGATTTTATTAGCCGTTTGGGCGATGTTGTTAAGAAATGTTTTGAAAAAATCACAGCCTCGTTGAGATGAACTACCGGCCATAAGCCCAAACAAAAAAGGCTTGCCCAATCAAGGACAAGCCATTTTGCAAGCGGTGAAAAACTGGCGTTCGCTACGTACTGAGTTAGCTTTGTTTCATCGTCTGGATGATATGCCTTAGGTTCACCGCAAAAATCTCAGGGAGAGTTTTGGGAGAGCTTGCGTTCACAACGCATCTGTAGCTAAAGCAGTTGCTGTGCCAATCGAGCTGAAACCTCTAATTGGAATCCTCAAGAGCCCATTGCTTTCTGCACTCATTATCACCGCGACTAACAAATATCGGGCCAAATGAACGCCGCATAAGATATCACAAAGATTCCGATAGCTTGCCAGCACTTGCGCTGATGAATGCTCCACTTTGGAAATGCACAACTTACCGTGTAATCGTTACACGGTTTTGGGTTCGCTCCGATAACTAATGGTTCGTCAAAGCTAAAATGCATAGTTCGAAGTCCCGCCTTCAGGCGGAATTCCGGCTAAAGCCGGTACTACAAACCAGTCAATTCAGCTTGGCCAGGCCAAGACATCGCACTCTACCATGGTCCTAAGCCTGGCTATTGAGATTCGTCAACCGCTCGCAGCAGGCTGACCGAAATTGCTTTGAACACTAAATCCTGTTCGTCAAAGACACGATCTTCGGCTTGGGCCCAAAACAGAAAAAGGTTTTCCGACGTCTCCACGATCTGCAACTCGGCTCGAATGAGAAAATCCAAACAGTAAAACATGGCTTCAACACCCGCCCCTTCGGTCCCACCAAAATCGGCTGTAGCGGGTGCGACTTCCAGGTCTTCGTAAGTCTCCTGAAGTGAAGCCAACGTCTCCTTGAGTACTACATCACGATCGGTATCGGCGGGGTAGACGTGAACCGCCCAAGTGCAACTTCCGTCTGGCGTCTCCAACGTAATGACGTGCGGAGAATCAGAATCTGATTCATCGATCAACCGCCAGTTCTCCGGGTAGAGAAACTTCAATCCAAGCTTGTCGTAAACTGCCGTCATCGTTTTGCTGCGTCTCCATTTTTTCCATGAACTGCTAGCGAACCCTCAACCGCCTTGATCAGAACGGCTCGCCTTTTGAACCAGAACAACAGTTATACCGGTTTCGGATTGCTTTGTAATTGACGTTGGCACTCACGCGAGAAAAACCGAACGATCTGGCTTTGGTTCGGTCTCGTTGCTACTCTCTGGCTCGAAATTCTTGATTGTTGACTGTTGGCGAAAGACTGATTCGAGTCTTGAACCATCAGTCTGCGCCTCGCTCCAGGACCAATTGATTGCCGGCTTCAGTCCCTCAAACACCGATCGACGATTCGACTGCCTCAGACTCGCCATTGTATGTGCGCAGGCTGTGCAAGTTTGATCGACAGAGCTTGATGTTGTTTGGAGTGGTTTGGTTTTTATTGCTCGCCGGTTGCCAGACGTTTCATCCATTCGCGCAGAAAACCCGAGAGAAGATTTCATCAGCTCGGCAGTGGGCCAACAATGGCTTGGTCGCTTTCCAAGAGGGGCAACTTGATCAGGCGAAGGGTCTGTTCTCCCGTGCTTCGGAGCAAAGCCCCAACGACTATAAAATTCGCGCCAATCTGGCTCGAACATTGCACCAAAGCGGTGATCGCGACCAAGCGATCGCCGAGATGTCCCGAGCGGTCGCACTTTCCCGCAACGATCCCAGAATGCTGGTCACTCTTGGTCAGATGTACCTCGACAACCGCCAACCCGACCAGGCGCGGCAACAAATTGAACTAGCCCTGACGTCGAATCATCGTTTCGCTCCCGCCTGGGAGCTGAGCGGCAGGATTGCGAAATCAAAAGGCGATTTCAATACCGCGCTGGCGGACTTTCAAAAGTCGCTTGGTTACGCTCCGGATGTTTCGAGTGTTCAACTCCAAATCGTTGACACTTACCAAGCCATGGGCGAACCACTGCGTGCGCTTTCCGCGGTAGAACAAATACTGAGTAAGCAGCCGCTCGACCAACAACCCGAGTCAACTCTAATCGCCAAGAGCGCTGCCCTGATTGAGCTCAAGCAATTTAGCCCGGCGATTGATTTACTGCACGCCGCCAGCCAGAGACCTGGTGCATCAAGCGACGTGTTCTTAAGACTCGGGCATGCACAGCTTTCGGCCGGTGATACAACGGCGACCCGAGCCACTATCGCCCGTGGTCAGCAGGCGTTCCCGCATCTCCCGGTTTTTGAACAACTTACCCAAGCCCTTTCTCAAGCAGCTCAAACAATGCCAACCGAAGCACAACAGCCGGCTATGGTTGCGGGCGATATTGCTACCCGAGACTTGCTCAGATAGTGAGTATCTAAGTGCGATAACCGATGCAATCCTTACAGACTTGTCTCCAATCTTGGATTAGCCGGTTGATCAGGGAGTCGTTTGGGGCCTCGACAGCCCACTGCCGATGAATTGAAAGTTAACGATTCACTTGCGCAACCAGAGTTGCGGCTTATGACTATTGGAGATTTTTATGTCAACTGACAACCGAACCTTTGGTTCCAACCAAGACCTTGACGCTGCCGCTTTTGTTGACAGACGTGGCAGGTCGGGAGCAGAAGCAAGTCCCAGTAAGGAGCGGCGACAATTTTCTGACGGTCGAGAAAACCTCTCTCCCGAGGCGGCCGAGCTCGCCAACGCGGTGGATCAATACAAAATGGCCAACCGCCGAAAGTATGTGAGCTACGAGGAAGTGCTTACCGTCATCAAGAGCCTTGGCTATTCGAAGTAGATCTGTTGGCAGATTTATCAAACGCGGGTTGGCTGGACAGAGCCACGTTCACAACCTGTCTGTCCAGTCCGGCCATTCATCGCTGCAACGAGCCCAGCGGACCATTGAGGAGTGGGTCGGTTAGCTGATCGATAAAAAGCAATCCAACCGTTTGGCCAGACAAACCGACGACTCGCCGGACCGTCTCCCGTTCCGATTGCATCTGCATAATCGTCTCGCCAAACAACTCGCTGCGTTTGACATCATCAAATTCTCGGAGCAAGTCTCGAGGCGTCTCGTCGGTTTTGGAAATCAGCAGATCCACTGTCCGGACATAGCCGACGAAATTACTTTTTACTCCGTCATACAAAACGATATCTGAATACCGCTTGTTGCGTGCGAACTTCAGCGCTTCTTCACGCGTGGAGTCGATACTGATCGATTTGACTTCTGAACGAGGCGTGCAAAACCCATCAACTCGCTTCGAAGCCACGACAAAGAAGCTTTGTCCCAGATGTCTCTGAGTCGGGTGGAGGATTCCGGCTTCCAAGCCGTCTTCGAGAACCTGCTGGAGTTCTTTACGAGCCAAAATCAAACGGACCTTTTCAGGTGACTCACCGAGAATCCGTTTCAACAGCCGCCCCATTCCCCACAACACCGCTGCAACCGGTGCAAACAAACACGTGAAAAACAGGAATACCGGAGCGGCCAATCGAAGCAGGTAATTGGGAGCTTGGTAACACAGGTTCTTCGGGAGCAACTCGCCATAAACGAATAGCAATGGCGACATCAAAATCGGGGCCAGCATCTCGGCGGACGTTGAATGGGTCAGATGCTGGGCAATCAACACAATGGCCAGACTGGTCAAATAGTTGGCTACGTTGTTCCCAATAAGCGTCGTTGCAACAAACAGCGTTGGGTTATTGATCAGCTTAAGCAGGTACTGCGAAACGCGATCTCCATCGAGCCCCGCCATGACAACTCGAACACGACTGGCTCGGTAAAATCCGGTTTCGGATCCACTAAAAAAAGCGCTCAAAAAGATCCCGATCGCAAGCAGTGCAGAGGCGATGATCATGCTGTCTCGCCCTCCTCGGGTTCAGCAATTCGAACTTCAACCAGCATCGAACCGCGCTGCGCCAGTTCAACGACATGAAACTCAAACGGCCCCCAATCGCAGCGATCATCCGGTTCGGCCAGGCGTTGCATCGTTTCTTGAATCACTCCCCCGACGGTAACACTGTGCGTATCAGGAATTTCGACTTCCAATCGCCGCGCCAATTGGCGCAGGCTCATGATTCCGGCGACTCGATAAGTCATCTCGTCGATTTGCTCCAGCGGTGGCATGTCAAGCAAACGGGCACTGCGACTGGGCGAATAGGCAAACACCGTCTCAAGTATGTCTTCTATCGTAAGGACCCCAATCGTGTCGCCAAACTCATTGACAACCACCGCGACTTCCCGATCCCGGTGTGACATTTTCTCCAACACATCGGCAACTGTTGCGCACCACGGCACGTACAAAACCGGTTCCGCGTGGCGCTGTAGGTCCTCCTCATCGAGATGGAATTGATTGTCGAGCCGAATCGCTTTTTCAATTTCGCGGCTGTCGGGTTCGGTTACCAGAAGATATCCGCTGGCCGGCAACGTTCCGTTAAGGTCCGCAAGTTTGACGGGTGGCTGATAGGAAACGAATTGAGTTCGCGGCCGCATCCACTCTTCGGCGCGGATAGTGGAAAGCTGGACGATGTTTTGTAAGACCGCTTGTTCCTGTTTGATCAGCGCGGCGTCTTTGCCCGAATGCTCAATCGCCCTCTCGAGATCGGTAAGCTCCAACAGCGGTTCTGGTTTAAAACCGGGCCAGATCAAACGACGCGAGACAAGATTGACCCAGCGCAACATCGGCATCAGTGGATCGAGGACGCGCACCGCCCACCACAATGGCAAACTCAGCATCGACGCCAGAGCCCGCGGTCTCAAAACACCAAAACTCTTGGGAAGCATCTCACTGAAAAAAATGATCGCCAGAAGCGCAATTCCAGCGAACCCAACGGCAAACGAATTGCCCAGGTCGGGATCGGTTTCCATTCGAATCGCGACGATCGAAGCGATCGAAAAGTAAGCGATGTTGATGACGAGGTTCCAGAACAGAATCGACGACAACAACCGGTCAGGCTTTTCCAACAGCGCCGCGGCGGCTTTCTCGCCCGCCCCGCCACTGGACATATCACGGCGATCTCTGGGCTGCAGGTAAAACAAAGCCGCTTCACTGGCCGAGAAAAACCCCGAACAGGCCATCAAGACGGCCATCGCAAAGAACCAGGGCGACAAAGCGATCAAGCTATCCATCGAAGTTCCAGTCGGCTGCAGAAAATACTGAAGCACTAACCATTCTCAGCCACCTTGGAGCGTCCCGTTGAAACGAGAAACTCGCTGAGCCGCGGGATCATCATCGCGGTCGTTGCAAAACCGTAGGTAAAGCAAAGAACCAGCAGCACCGCGAGGTAGTTTCCGATCAAAAGACTGGTGATCGAATAGAACATTGCAATTGGCAACAGCGCACACGCCAGCACTAACGCGGGAGAGGGCGTATTCCAACCCAGTGCAACGTACAAGCCAATCGCTCCGCCGACGATACAAGCCAAAAACGGAGTTAGCTGAGCCTCAACGTTTCCGGTGAATGAAATCATCATGAACATCACCGTGACGACGCCCAGAAACAGAAAGAACACCGTTCCGAGGCTGACACCGATCGCTTGCCGTGACCCGCCATACGACATACCACAATGAATCCCCAGCATTGCAACGAACACATAGAGCACGAACAAGCCGATGCAGATGTATAAAAAGTTCTCCCCACTAACAACGCCGCTGTACCACAGGTAACCACAAATCAAAATTGGCAGCAGAATCATATCGGAGACGACATACAAAACGCCGCCAAGTTTGCCGAACAGAAATTCTTTCGGAGAAATATCGGTAACCATCAACAGATCCAGGGCCCGTCCATCACGCTCAGTCGTGATCGAGGTCACAGCAAGTGCGTTGACCATCACGATACTGACTAGGATAAAAGGCGCCAAAGGCTGAGCCGCAATTGGAATCGTGACACCTGCATCTGCAGTTACCCGTGTCGCAGCACCTGAGCTAACCATTTGATAGACGGCAAAGCAAACACATGCCGCCAACAGCCAGTAAGCGAATCGGATGAAGAGGATTTTTTTGCCGTAAGCCCAGGTCTTCATTTCCCGCCAGAGAACCGGGTTGTCCCAGACTTTGCGGCTTTTTTGGCTTGCCGTTCGAGCGCGATCATCCACGTGCCCCGAACGAAGCTTTTCCGAATCAGCAACGACCTGTCCAGCCAAAACCGCGTCGCTGAGTTTGCCAGTGGTTGCCTCAACTGACCTTCCCTCTGCCGAAACTGCTCCGCCGGTGTGATCGATTACCTGACCAGTGAACATGTCGATGTCGCCGGTTTCGGATTGCGAATCGGATGCCGTTTGGCCAGTGCGCACATCGCGGCTTGGGTTCCAGCGTCGAACTTTCCAAATTGCCAACCCACACAGTAAACACGAAATACTGATGCTGACGACCAGATACGGGGCAACGGATACTGGCCAAGTCGACGAAACGGTTGGGTTGCTCGCCGCGATGATCGCGCGGATCGGACTGGTTGCAGCAGCGATTTTGGAACCGGCGATGCCAAACAATTCGATGCCCGAAAGCCCGATGCCTTCCCAGAGCCCCATCCAGAACACGATGCACATGGCAACCAAAGCGAGCGTTTGAAATGTCTTCTCTCGCCACAACGCGATTGTGGCTCCCAAGCTGCCGGCAGCCATCGCGGTGGCGGCGGTAACGGCAAACGTCCATCCGACTTGCTCAAACGAGGTTCCACCAAAAAGCACGACCAACATAAAAATTGGCAGGCTCGCGATCAACATCACTCCAATATTGAGCAAGCTGGCCAGCAGTTTGCCGAGAACCAGTTCGCTGTTGGAAAGCCGACTCATCAAAAGCAGAATCAATGTCTGACGATCTTTTTCGACTGCAATGTTACTGGCGGCTTGGATTGCAGAAAGAAACAGAATCAGCGCCAGTTGGAGCGGAGCTAGAATCTGAAAAAGCACCATTCCAAAGCGGGCCATGTCTCCAACGTTCTGGATCTGTTGGGTCTTGGTGAGGATCATCCAAGCAGTACAGATCAACAGCATTAGAAGAAGAGCGTAGACCGTCCGCATGATGTAGTGACGGGCGCGGCGCGGGGCAACGGCGGCTTCGCGGGAAAAAACGGGACCGATGAACAACTCGTCAGGCTCCAAACGTGCATTGAATTTTTTTCGGTAACTAAAAACCGAATTATAACGTGCTGTTCAATTTTTAGAGTGCCACAACCAATCCAAAACCCTCAACAGCAGTATTTTTGCAACCATCAATACGCATTTGGACGTGTTTTGGTTTGAGCTTGTCCCGCAGCGCAACTTCGAACCCATCAGCTGATTTTTAGCTGCTCAAACTGCGTCTCAACTTCAACTATGACTGAGGGGTCGCTCAGCGGTAATCCAAACAAGCCCCAATGCCCAACCGCTCAACAACGGTTGCCGGAGGTTAGGCTCCCCTTGGAGAGTTTGTCCGCAAAGCTTGTCCAGAAGCCGCTTGGACCGCCTGTTCAGCGGCCCGAATATGGTAGAATATGCAGTTCTGCGGGTGATTGGCTTCAAAAGGCCCGGTTTTTCCCGATTGCCACCAACATTTTTTTGCCCGACTTTCGCAAAGTATCAATAATTTTCGGAGTTCAAGCGTCTTATTTGACGAGCAGGACTGGCTCTGGCTTTGGTGAAAATGTGACTTCCAAATCTTCTAAACCAGACCCGCAGTTGTTTGATGCGGACCGGGCAAAACTGGTCTACGAAGAACACTCTGTCGGGCTGGGCCGATTCCTGCTTGGTTTGCTTCGCAACGAAGCTGCTGCTGCTGACGCCTTACAAACGACTTTCATCCGATTGTTGGAAAAGGGGCATACAGTTCAGCAGCGGGACTCACTCAAATCGTGGTTGTTCCGTGTTGCCTACAATGAGGCGATGTTGATACGACGACGCAAGACGATCAGTCGCAAGCATGCCGAGGGGGTTGCCTGGAAAGTCCAAAGTCTAGGCGGCGCCGATCGCGGAACTGATGACCGGCTTAGCCAGTCAGTCCACTTTGCGATTCAGCAAGAAGACATCCAACGAGTTCGGAAAGCACTTACACAGCTTCCAGATGCTCAACGAGCGGTTGTTGAAATGAGAATTTACGAAGGCCTTAAATTTCGAGAGATTGCCGAACAGCTTGACGAACCACTCGGCACCGTGTTGGCTCGAATGCAGGCGGGATTGAAAAAACTTAAACCGATTCTCAAACCACCTGAACTCAACTAGAGAACCACATTACGACGAACCACTTCCACATTTCCAAGACCACTCAATTTAGAAGTTGAAAGATTAGAATGACTCGCGACTTGCGAAATCAGAATCCTGATGATCAATCAGGGCCCCACGATGCCAACCAGGAACTTCAATGGCTTGCATTTCGATATGTCAGCGACGAGATGCCTCGGCCTGAAAGGGATGAATTTGAAAAACGGTTAGAGACCGATTCGGATGCCCAATCAGCCCTCGTCGATGCAATGCAATCTACTCAGCTGATTTATGCGGCGTTGGATTCAGAAAAGAAAACAGTTCAACTGCCCGACCGTTCGGCTGCGGCAGCTCAGCCTCTCTTTCGACGCCAAAGCGCACTACTTGCCGCAGCTGCCGCAATCTTGTTGATCTTTGGCGGCTGGGCGATCTACAACAGCGGAGCCCCAGATCCAACCGGCGTTGCCGACAGCAACTCCAACTCAACAGAATTAGCAGTCGCGTGGGCCGACACGTTATTCGACCGGGATCTTGTGATGCTCGAAGCCGAACTCGATGAGCTCGCCGAAGACGTCGAATTCGAAGATTTCATCACCTTTGATTCGTCCGAAGAAACCAAAGACTGGATGTTCATCACCTTGGTTGACCTCGCAGAAACCGAAGAATCTGCCGAGGGCCCCCAGTAATGCCCAAACTGGCTTCCAATTCGGCTTTGCTGTTAGCCTTTGCACTGGGGGTGCTGCTCTGTTGCTGCGACACGCTCGAAGCGCAGACCTCGACGCTTGATAAAGTTAGCAAGTCCATTAAAACCGACCCGCAAAAGTCCCCACAGCGACAACTGGCTCAGCGAAGCGCTCCTTCAGAGCAGGAGCCGTCCAAAAAAGCTAAATCGTCAGACAAAAAGCCGGCACCTGCAAAAAAAGACCAACAGCCCAAGGCAAACGACAAACCCAAGACAGCAGAAAAGAAACCGGCTCCCGAGCCGATCTCCAAAGAGCGCCGCGCCGAACTGATGGCTTTTGTGAAAGCCAACCATCCCGAGTTGCAACCGCTTCTTAATCAGCTGAAATCGAAACGGGAAAAGCAATTCCAGTCGGTCCTTCATTCAATTGATCGAAGCTTGAAAGACTTGCAGTCATTGGAGAAGAAATCTCCATCGCGCTACAAGCGGCAGCTGGAGCTCTGGGGAATTACTTCCCGAATCCAGCTACTGTCGGCCCAACTGGCGATCAAGAAATCTGAGAAAGACAAGAATTCGATTCGTAAAAGCATTCGTGCCTTGCTCACTCAGCAATTCAATTTACGACGAGAGCAGATAGCGACCAACGCCAAGACCGCCCAAAATAGAGCCGACAAACTCACCGAGCAACTCAAGAAACTCGATAAGAATCGAGACTCTGAAATCGCCCGTAAGATGAATGAAATCGACGAGACCTCTAAACGCGTCAGTGCTCAACACCAAAAGAGCGTCGAAAAGAAGAATGCGGCCAAAAAACCTCCAGCCAAAAAACCTCCAGCTAAAAAACCTCCAGCTAAAAAACCTCCAACTACAAAACCTCCAACTACAAAACCTCCAACTGCAAAACCACCGGCTGAAAAGTCGAAACCTCCCGTCACACCAAAAAAGGAGAACAAGAAAGCCAAAGAGTAGTCATCGGCAATCGGACGTCAAAGATTTGACGACCCAAAGATGGCTTAGCAAACTATTACTGGGGGTCTCTTGTTCATTCGCGTTTGAGGGCCCAGAAACACCACAAACCACTGTGGCTTTGATCAACACCTAAGAACTCATCGTCAATCACTAAGTTATTGTTACCCAGGCACTGCCGTCTCACTTCCAAAATTTGACGCAGCACATCCAAGTTTCAGCGCCTTAAACCAGGAACAACTTCATGGCACGACATCGACAATGTTACGGTCTGAATATCAAACTTCGATCGGCCGTCCGATTCCGTTCTACGCGACGGAAACCTGCCCAAAGGCTTGTTGGGCTGAGAAACAGAGAAATAGATTGAAAGCCTTTGCCTCTTAACGGTAGCTCGCAATTATTTTTTTTGAGTTACTTGGCTTTCAATTTAGGCCCGGTGCAAATGCCTCTGCACCGGGCCATTTTTGTTTATTCTTCGGGTTCGCTGTACAGTTTACGCGAATGCCAAAAATGACTTCACTTACTCATTGGCAACCCGACCAAGTCGCGTGCCAGCGCCAAAACGTAAAACGAAAAACGTTAAACCGGCTCATAAAACCACGGCCTCGTCGCGTTGGCGAGAGTCCACTGACTTTCTCCCAATCAGATTCGACGAAGGCGAGTGGATTGAACTTGCCTTTCGTCATCAGTTTCATCTTCTCGATATCGCGCCTGCGCAACGAGTCAAAAACGACTTTCCGAACCGCCGCTCGATTTCCAGCGCGTGGTGAGGTTAAAATCGTCAATATTGGGAGAGTTGAGGCGAACGGGCCCCCTACAGCCGAAACTTACTATTATCTGACAAGGCAACAGAGCACCTACGGGCCAAGGCAATACATTTGGTGCCCTCACTGAAATCTCGATCGACATGAAACTAGGCAAATCATTTTCCAGCATCTTTCTACTCGCCATCGCTGTGGTGATTGGACTAGCACTGCTGTATTTGCCCAATTGGATCATGACCAACTACGGGCGCGCCCAGGCGTTGGGAAGTTTTTGGGGCACACTTTACCTGATCGTCGTGGGGCTTGGAGCGTTACTGTTGATCGGCAGTGCGCTATGGACGACCTGGAAACTTTGGGGCGCTTCGTTACTCAAAAAGCGTCGTCGCGCTCGAAGAAACAAAAATCCAAGTGAGCTTTCGATTGGCCAACGCGAAAGTGAAATTGACGAAAACCTCTCGCAGATTGAAAAGTTGGCTTCCGAAGCCGACGACGACTCCGACCTCAAAGACCAACTCGACCCGCTTGTCAAAGAGATCGAGGAAAAACGCGAAGCCCAGACGCTGGAGATCGTCGCCTTTGGAACCATCTCCAGTGGAAAATCCTCGGTACTCAATCTGCTTGCCGGTCGCGACGTATTTGAAACCGACGCGCGCGGTGGTACCACCGTCACAAGAAACGAAATCCCATGGCCTGGAATCGACAAAGTCACGCTGGTTGACACGCCCGGGATCGGAGAGATCGACGGAGCCGGCCACGTCAACATCGCAGCCGAATCCGCTAAAGACGCCGATGCCGTGCTGGTCGTTGTTGACGGCCCGCTGAGAGAAAGCGAACACAATCTCCTCGAGCGACTCGGGGAAATGGAAAAACGCGTCGTCATCTGCCTCAACAAATCAGATTGGTATTCCGAATCGGATCGCGAAAAACTGGTCGGTCAGATCTTCCAGCAAACAGGTGACTTTGTCCACAAAGAAGACATCGTCTGCATCCAGGCTCAGGATGGCCATCGCGTTCGCAAGAAAATCAAAGCCGACGGCACCGAAGTCGAAGAAACCGTAACGGTTGAAGCAAACATCGAACCGTTGGCACAGCGAATGGTTCAGATCGTCAATCGAGACGGTAAAGACCTCTTGATGGCTAATCTGTTGCTCCAATCACGCGGCTTGGTTGAAAAGGCCAGAGGCCGTGTCAAAGATGCGCTCGATCGAAAGGCTTGGGCGATCGTTGAAAAGTACATGTGGGGAGCCGGCGGAGTTGCAGCGCTGAGCCCGTTTCCGGTGGTTGATCTAATTGCCGGGTCAGCGATTTCGACCAAAATGATTATCGACTTGGCCGAGGTGTATCAACAAAAAGTCGATCTCGACACGGCTTCAAAATGGCTCGGCGAAATGGGCAAGAACCTGATCGGCGTTTTGGGCGCGCAAGGAGCGACAGTCGCCGTCAGTGCAGTTGTCGCATCGTTGATAAAGACCATCCCGTTCGCCGGTACGATTGCGGGAGGCGTTTTGCAGGGCGCGGTTCAAGCCCTCATTACGAAGTGGATCGGCTCGGTTTTCATTGAGTACTTCCGCAACGAAATGCAAACTCCCGAGGGTGGCCTGTCCGGTTTGGCGCGGCGAAAATGGGAAGTCGTCACCAGCGTGGATGAGCTTCGAAAACTCGTTCAAACAGCGAGAGAAAAACTCAGCGAGTAACATAGCAGCATGTCCACAGACTCACACAACTCGAATTCGGTCTCCGACGCTCAGTATCAAGAAGCGATCGCGGCAGTAGAAAAAACACTGGCTGATCTGCGTGGTTGTCCCGACGCCGAGAAGCAGCGGCTTCAAGATGACATCGCGCAGCTCCACTCAATGCACGAAAAAATTTCCAGCGGCCGAGTGGAGGTCGTCATCTTCGGCGAGATTAGTACCGGTAAATCTGCACTGGTCAACGCGCTGATCGGTCGCGACGTTGCCGATGTCGATGTGCAGGGCGGATGGACCAAGCAAGTCTGGGGGACGGCTTGGGAAGGGGCAGGGCACCGAATCAAAGGACTTGATTCATCCGAAGTTGTCATTGTTGACACACCAGGAATCAATGAAGTCGGAGGAGCGGACCGCGCCGAACTTGCCGACGTCACCGCACGACGCGCCGATCTAATTCTGTTTGTAACCGATTCAGATTTGAATGACACCGAATACGCGGCGCTGGTCGAACTCGCCGCAGTTCAGAAACCCATCATCTGCGTCTTCAACAAACAGGATCTTTACCAGCCCCAGGAGAGAGAGCAGCTAACGCAGATGATCAAGCAGCGACTCGACGGCTTGATTCCTGCCAATCACTTCGCGCTGACAACTGCCGACCCACGAGAGGTCGAGTATGTGATCGAGCAACCCGATGGATCAACGAAATCGGAATGGCGAAAACCAGATCCGGATGTTGGCGAACTCAAATCGTTGATTCTGGAAATTCTTGAGAAGGAAGGGCTTGGACTAATCGCGCTCAACGCAGCGATGTACGCATCGGACAAAAGCGATCGCGTTGCGGCGCTGAGAGTGGAAATGCGCAACCGTGAGGCAGATCAGGTCATCTGGACGATGGCTGCCACCAAAGCCGTCGTTGTGGCTGCCAATCCAATCCCAATTCTCGACATCATTGGTGGACTTGCCGTTGATGCTGCGATGCTCGCCACGCTTTCCAAAGTCTACGGTTTGTCCTTTTCAATGAGCCAAGCACGTGGACTGGCGAAATCAATCAGTGCCGCCGGCGGCGTCTACGCTCTGGGTGAACTTGCCACCAGCGCCGGCGCAAGCTTCTTCAAGCTAATAACAGGGACGCTCGGAACCGCTCTGACGCTGATACCGCAAGGCGCAGCCGTCGGGTTCGGTTCATACATCATCGGCAAAGCCGCGAAGAAGTATTTTGAGCAAGGTGGTTCTTGGGGCAACGGTTCGGCGAAGTCCGTTGTTAAAGACATCTTGGCCAATACCGACAAAGACTCCGTGGTCAGTCACTTGAAAGACGAGATTCGTCAGAAGTTAGACTGGAATCGACATGGTGAAAGGAGCTAGCAGTTTTTCAGTGCTTTACGTGCTCATTTTTACAAATGTCCAACTGCGAAAACCCCTAGTTTAACTAGACGTTTGACGTTTGAAGCTCGGGATCTAATACTTCGGGCGTTCGTCACAAGTCGTTTCTTGCAACGAGTCAATCCAGAACCCAAGCCCCCCGCCTTGCCTCCCTGTCCAGATCTCTCCCCAACTGGTTTTCCAAGACCAATCAGTATTCGATATTTCCAGCCCTGTGATTATAAATCTTTCAGTGCCTAGCCCCTCAAGTGCTGTCACGTGCGATATCATGCGGTTCGTAGCCCATTGTTGCTTGCTGAGATTCCAAGCACCTGTAGTTGCGAAACCACCTTTCCCACAAACAAATCAAGGCCGTTTCTCAACTCGAGTTCAGCTTTGTATAAATACACACTTCTAAACCTTTTTATTCCCCAGGAGTCCAAAGTGACAAACATCAGCAATTTCCTTCCTCTAGGACAGGGCGCCGCCGATGTCGCCGGAAAAACCGGAGACGTAATCACAGAATCGTTGGGTGGAGGCAGTAATTTTTTCAGCGGCATCACCGATTCGATGGCTCCGATGCTCGGTGAGTATCTACCCAAGATACTCGGTGCGTTGGTCATTCTTGTCATCGGTTACATCATCGCTCGCATCATCAAAGCGATCATTACTGCCGTGATCGGCAAGACCGGCGTGGGAGAAAAACTGAGTCCTTACCTTGGAAGTTCGGCCGCCGACAGCGGAGCGGGTTTGGCTAACGGTTTGGGCACTGCAGCATTCTGGGTCACAATGCTATTCGTTGGGATCGCAGCTCTTAACGCATTGGATCTTAAAGCTGTCAGCGAGCCACTAACTGGTTTGCTAAACGACTTCTCTGCATTTGTCCCCAATGTAATCGGAGCTGCAATTCTGGGCGGCATCGCTTGGCTTGTAGCTACGTTTGCGAAAATCGGTTCGACCAAAGCTTTGGAAGCCGCCGACGTTGACACGCGCCTGAAGCTTCAGCCTGGAACACTGACAAATGCTTTGCCTCTGGCCGCGTTCAGTTTCATTTTGCTTTTCTTCATTCCTCCTGTTCTTGACGCTCTGGGAGTTGATTCCCTCAGCGGTCCGGTCAAGGGAATGGTTACTCAGATCATGGACTTCCTTCCGACTTTGCTGACCGCGGCGATCGTCTTGGCGATCTTCCTGTTCGTAGCGAACTTGGCCAGCACGCTTGTTTCAAGTCTGCTAACTGGAGTTGGCTTCGATGACATGCCACAGAAAATGGGCCTTAACGCTTCAAGCTTGCCGATGCCAGCTTCTGACTTGGCTGGTAAAGCCACTTTTGGAATCATCGGTTTGATGGGAGCACTTCAAGCGATTGATCTCTTGAAACTGGAAACACTTAGCTCGTTCGTTAACGAAGCCAAGGATTTCGTGATTCCAATTGTTATTGGTTGTGCCATCCTCGGCGTTGGACTTTGGCTTGCCAATATGGCCAAGAAAGCAATCTTGTCCAGCAACATGGCCAACAGCGGCACCATGGCTAGCGTCGCCTTTGGTGCGATCATGGTCCTGACGGGCGTAATCGCGCTCAAGCGAATGGGCTTGGCTGGCGAAATCGTCGATCTTGGATTCGGATTGGCTTTGGGCGGGATGGCTTTGGCTTTGGCCTTGGCATTCGGCTTGGGCGGACGAGACGCGGCTGCCAGATTCCTGGACAAAAGAGTTAAGTAATCAGACTTTTCTCGCTATCATTAGAATGCCAGTGAATTTAACATTCACGGCCTCAGGTGCCCCGTCATTCATGGCGGGGCATTTTGCGTCTATTTCTGAACGTTTCTGAGCAATTAGCCACTGACAATCGTGATCAAGCGGATAATTGTTACAGCCGGTACCTTTTCCCATCCGTCAGCTTCTCTAAAAAACTAATTTCCCGTTAGTGCTGAGATATTGAACTACATTTTGGAAACGTCTCAACGATGTCTACCAACTTTTTCAACACAGTACAATGATCTCAAAATCACAAAAAATTCGTTCGTTTCTAAGTGAAGACGATGGCACCACAGCCGTTGAGTATGCGGTAATGCTCGGCTTGATTATCTTGGCTTGCATTGGGTCAATCGTCACGCTAGGCGGCTCATCAGGCAGTCTTTGGGGTGATACTCTGAGCGAAATTACAAGTCACTTTGGCAATTAGTTTGCCTCCCAGCACTACGCTCGCTGGAAGATGGCTAAGAACAACGGACGGCATAGCTCGTCCGTTTTGCTTGCGCGGTCGCTATTCCGCCCAGCCAAGACGACCTACAATCAAATTATCTATTTGGATTGTGAGGAAACCTCTTGAGCTCTAAATCAGTCTTGTTTGTCTGTCTTGGAAACATTTGCCGCTCCCCAACCGGCGAAGGCGTCATGCAGCATCTCGTCGACCAAGCCGATCTCGCCGACCAAATAAAAGTCGACTCGGCAGGAACGATCGGATATCACGCCGGTCATCCGGCGGACCAACGGATGCAAGCCGCCGCAGAGAAACGCGGCTTCGAACTACGCAGCCGTTCGAGAAAGATCGTAGAACGGGACCTACAGAAGTTCGACCTCGTCATAGCCATGGACCGGGAGAACCTTAGCGATATTCTGACCATTGATCCCCAACCAACTGCCTCGGTCAAACTGTTAAGCAGCTACCTTGGCGAGGACTGGCCTTCAGATGTCCCCGACCCATATTACGGTGGGGAAGAAGGGTTTGAATACGTTCTCGATATGATTCAAGCCGCATGTCCTCACATCCTTGAAGAGTTGGTCCCAGGTTAGAGTTACTTGTCGACATGTTTGCAAATTTTAGGAAAGCTCTTTGATGACGTTTTTCAATCGCTCTTCTTGGGCATTGCTGACAGCGTTTGTTCTCAGCGTCGCTGGTTGCAATACATCGTTTGCCCCCGTCACCGACGTAACCACTAGTACACCAGCTCAAGATTCGGCAACCGTTCGGGTCGCCACCTTTAATATCTCGTTCAACCGCAAGAAAGAAGGCGAGCTAAAGAACGAATTAGACAAAGCCGAAACAACCAAACCCAAACAAATCGCCGAGATAATTCAGCGCGTTCGGCCAGACGTGATCCTTCTCAACGAATTCGATTTTGATGGCGATTTAGCGGGCATCAAGTCCTTCCTTGAAAAGCATCTTGGCGTTGCCCAAAACAATGAAAAACCGATTGAGTACCAGTTCGTCTATTCCAAACCAGTCAACACTGGCGTCGATTCGGGACTTGACCTGGACGGGGACGGCAAAAAGTCGACGCCAAGAGACGCGTTCGGATACGGAGTTTTTCCAGGCCAGTACGGAATGGTCGTTCTATCCAAGTATCCAATTGATGAAGACAACGCGCGCACGTTTCAAAATTTTCTGTGGAAAGACATGCCCAATTCGCTTTGGCCAATCGAACCGCAAACCAAAAAACCGTTTTACAACGACGAGATCAAGTCAAAATTCCGCCTGTCCTCAAAAAGCCACTGGGACGTTCCGATTAGGATCGGCGACCAGACAATTCACTTGCTCGCAAGCCATCCGACTCCTCCGGTTTTCGATGGCGAAGAAGATCGCAACGGGTGTCGAAACCACGATGAGATACGATTCTTTGCCGACTATGTTGATCCCGAGAAATCGGAATATATCTATGACGACAACGGTAAAAAAGGCGGACTGGCCGAAGGTGCCAGTTTCGTAATCGCTGGCGATTTAAATGCGGACGAGTTTGATGGAGACAGCACCAACGACGCCGCCAAACAACTGACGCAGCATCCGCTGATCAATCACGAAATGCCGCCAAAAAGCGAAGGCGGACCGTTCTATTCTCAAAAACAACGCGGCTGGAATCTTCATCACAAAGGCAATCCGGCGTTTGATACCGGTGATTTTAACGACCGTTCAGTCGGCAACATGCGTATCGACTATTGCTTGCCTTCGAAGAACCTGAAACTTCGAGACAGTGGAGTGTTTTGGCCCAAACCCGATCAGCCCGGTGGCGGTCTGGTTGATGCGAGTGATCACCGGCTGGTTTGGATCGATATCGAGTTACCAAAAAAGAAGTAACACGGCTAGGCGGACCACCTTTAC
>CALJOA010000002.1 GCA_937981585.1 uncultured Pirellulaceae bacterium
ATTTGGGAATATAAGATAATCCACAAGTGAGGCCTTTTGTCGGGCGCATCAAGAGTGCCCGACCTACAATCGCTCAGCATGAGTCCCTAACTACATCGCAAATCCATCGGCAACCTCAGCCGGGGCCGGAGCATATTCAAGCGGCTCCATCGAGCTGCCAGCTCGGCCCTGGGAAAGCGACCTCATCGCACTGGAATATCCAAACAACTCAGCCAACGGAGCGTTGGCAACAATCGTCGTCGTTTCCAAATGAGTATCGGTGCTGACGATCTGAGCACGTCGCTGAGCAAGATCGCCAACAATCTCACCGTAGTATTCTTCAGGTGTTGTAACGGTCAGCTTCATAATCGGTTCGAGCAACATCGGAGCTGCTTTGCCTAACGCGTCTTCGAACGCTTCACCCGCCGCGATCGAGAAAGCCATTGGTGTCGATTCCTCGTTGGATTCTGCATCGACCAATGTGACACGAATCTTGGCCAATGGAAAACTCCCGATACAACCACCGCCTTCACCGCGAGCCTTGATTTCATCTTTGACGGACTGGACCATCTCCATCGGCATTGAATCAACCGGTAGTCGACTACGAATCCCAACGCCTTGCTCGACCTTTTCGTCCGGCTCCATCCGCAACTTCAATTTGGCGAACAGTTGCTGGCCATCGACCAAGCGGTGGCACTCACCCCAAACCTCCACCGCCTGACTGATCGTTTCTCGATACGAGACCCGAGGTTTGTAGACTTTGACGTTCAAATTAAAATCGCGGAGCAGGCGGTTCTTGATAATCTCAAGATGCAATTCACCCATCCCGGCGATCAGGGTTTGTCCGGTCTCTTCATTCTCTTTCGCTTTGAAGGTCGGGTCCTGGCGTTTGAGCAATTCCAGAATCTCGGCCAGCTTGTTTCTGTCAGCCGTTGATTCGGGTTCGATCGCCATCTCGATCACCGTTTCAGGGAACTCGATCGGCTCAAGCAGTATTTGGGATTTTTGGTCGCAAAGCGTATCGCCCGTGACGGCGAACCGAGGGCCGATGACCCCCACAATTTCACCACACGAAACATCATCGACTTGGCCGTCTCGATCTTTTTTGGTGGCGTGGATTTGCCAAAGCTGTGCCGCGTTTTCTTTTTTGTCTTGTGACGGCAGATAAACCCGCGAGTTGCCGCTGAGCGTTCCCGAGTAAACACGGATCCAGTATAGGTCACCAGTTTTTGCGGGGAGAATTTTGAAAACCAATCCACAAAACGGTTCCTTCGGATCAGGCTTTCGCACTTCTTCCTGTTCCGGCTTGCGAGGATTGGTTCCCACAACAGGTGGACGTTCGATGGGGCTGGGAAGATAGAATTTTACGCCGTCGAGTACGCCCTGGACGCCAATTCCGTGTAGTGCAGAGCCACAAACGACCGGCTGGATCTGCCGTGCGATCGTTGCTTTGCGAATGGCGGCTCGGATCTGATCGTTGGAGATTTCCTGCTCTTCCATTGCCAACGATGCGAGCTCGTCACTGTGTTCGTAAAGTGATTCAAGCATTTGCTCACGCGCGAATTCGGCTTCGTCGAGCAACTCCTCGGGAATCGGCGATTCTTTTTGTTTCTTGCCTTCATCCTCATAGGTCATATACCGCATCTTGATGAGGTCAACGATTCCGCGGAACGGATTGTCAACGTGAGAAGGCCCGAGCCCAACCGGCATTTGAATGGCGACGGGGTTGGCTCCCAGGCGATTTTTGATTTCGTTGAAGACGCGTTCGAAACCGGCTCCCTCGCGGTCGAGCTTGTTGATGAACGCCATCCGAGGCACTTCGTATTTGTTGGCTTGTCGCCAGACGGTTTCTGACTGCGCCTCGACACCTTCACGAGCACTGAACACCACAACGGCGCCATCAAGCACCCGCAACGACCGTTCGACCTCGGCCGTAAAGTCAACGTGGCCCGGTGTGTCAAGCAGGTTGATGTGAATGTCTTTCCAATCAAACGTCACGCACGCGGAGTAGATTGTGATCCCGCGTTCCTGCTCTTCCTGATCGTCGTCGGTGGTTGTTGTTCCACTATCGACCTTTCCAACACGATGTTTGGTGCCGCTAAGAAACAGCATCCGTTCGGTCACCGTCGTCTTGCCCGCATCGATGTGAGCGATGATTCCGATGTTTCTCAGGTTCTGAAGTTTACGGGCCATGGTCGTTCAAATGGGAAGTCGAATTCTGGGGAATCACTAATGGTAGCGAACTGATGAACGAATGTTAATTCCGATTGCGGACGTGGTTCAGCGTTGATTCGTAAATTCAGTGGCAGGCAGGGCGGATGAGACTACCTTTTCTCATCAAAGACCCTGCAATATCGTGTTCGACTCCACGTCGGCGCATGAAAAAAGGCGAGATAACTTCCCGCCCCTTTGTTGCGACGATGTCACCTACCAGGCGAAGTGGGCGAACGCTTTGTTCGCTTCTGCCATGCGGTGGGTGTTTTCGCGTTTGGTCATGGCTTGACCTTCGCGGTTGTAAGCTGCGGCCAATTCGTCGGCCAAACGAAGGTGCATTGGTCGCCCCTTCTTGTCGCGAACGGCGGTAAGGATCCAGCGAATTGCCAACGACTGCTGACGGGCACGGCTGACCTGCATCGGAACCTGGTAAGAGGCACCACCGACACGCTTGGAGCGTACTTCGATGTGTGGCTTTACATTCTCGACGGCTGTTGTGAAAACGTCGATCGACTCGGCATCAGGAATTCGCTTTTTCAGCTCATCCAAAGCCCTGTAGAAAACGGCCTGAGCAGTTGTCTTTTTTCCGTCCCACATCAAGCAGTTAATGAACTTACTTGCCAAGATCGAATCGAACTTTGGATCCGGTTTAAGCTGTGAGCGGCTGGAGGTAATTCTTCCCATTGTCTTCTACTATTTCTAACGTTGTATTCTTTGGACAGTTATCGTTTAGCGCCGTATCGGCTACGGGATTGTTTTCGGCCTTCTACGCCGAGTGCATCCTGAGCTCCACGAACAACCTGGTAACGAACACCTGGAAGATCGCGAACACGTCCACCACGAACAAGAACAATCGAGTGCTCTTGAAGGTTGTGACCTTCGCCCGGGATGTAGACCGTGACTTCTTTTCCGTTGGACAGGCGAACACGCGTAATTTTACGCAGAGCCGAATTCGGCTTTTTCGGCGTCATGGTACGGACTTGCAAACAGACACCCTGCTTTTGAGGACATCGTTCCAAGACAGGAGCCTTGGTGAATTTGCGTTTCTTTTTTCTTCGTTTGCGAAGAAGCTGATTAATCGTTGGCATTAGTTTCTTGTTCCAGCGTTTGGCGGAATCGAGGTGAATCCGCCGTTGTACTACAGGCTCGCCACCGGCTAAAACACCAGTGGAAGCCCGTAAAATTAATGTTTTACGTCAAAAAGTCAACCTCTAATTTGAACTTCGAGGTTGGTGGTTGTTCAGATTGAACTGCCATCGGCATCAAAATCGACGCCGATTGCTTGGCTTGGTTAGACTCCCCCGTCGAGTTCGTCTTGCCATTGCTTGAGTTTGTCCCATTCTCCGGCTGCAGCAAGCTGAGCCTGATCGGGCCAGGTCGTCGGGTTCATGGTCGCCAGCATGCCGCCCGCCTCGGCCAAAATCTCTTTGATTTTGTCGGGGGACGTGGCTGACAGAGCCGCGAAGGTCGAGATTCCGGCTGCAGAAAGAGTCTCCGCAACCTTTGGCCCGATCCCTTCGACTTTGGTTAGATCGTCCGAAGCGACAATCTTTCCGCCGTCAAGTTCGTCTTGCCAAGCACTGAGTTTGTCCCAGTCGCCGGCAGCGGCAAGCTGAGCCTGGTCAGTCCAAGTGCCAGGATCGTGTGCCCCAAATCCGCCAGATTCAAGCATTGTCTTGATCTGCTCTGGGCTCATAGCAGCGAGCCCGGCAAAGGTAGTAACACCGTTAGTGTTGAGGTGCTCAGCAATCTTTGGCCCGATGCCTTCGATCTTGGTCAGGTCTTCGATGTCGATCGCTGCTGGAGCTTCAGCCGCAGGTGAAGGCGCGTCGACCGATGGTTTACCGCCGTCGAGCTGGTCCTGCCATTGTTTGAGCTTTTCCCATTCACCAGTCGAGGCAAGCTGAGCTTGATCGGGCCATGTTGATGGATCATGAGCACCGTAGCCTCCGACCGCGTCGAGGATCGCTTTAATCTGGTCGGGCGACGTTGCAGCAAGTTGTGCATAAGTCGCAATTCCTGCGGCATTCAAGTGTCCGGCGATCGCAGGGCCGATGCCCTCGACCTTGGTCAGATCGTCTATTGCAGGTGTTATTGGCTCGTCAGAAAATCCGGATTTGGCAGGGTCAGCAACCGGAGGCTCGGCTGCAAAACCAGATGCAGCAGAAACGTCACCGGCAGGCGGCTCTGGAAGGAACTCAGATTTCGAAACCTCAGTTGCTGGTGGAGTTTCAACTGGAGCAACTGCTGCTGGAGCGCTTCCGCCGCCGACCTCTCGGCCGCCATCGAGTTGATCCTGCCACTCTTTCAAGTGGCCCCATTCGCCAGTAGCGGCGAGCTGGGCCTGGTCAGGCCAAGTCGAAGGATCGTGGGCACCGTAACCACCGACCGCATCAAGAATCTCTTTGATCCGTTCGGGTGTTGTTGCAGCAAGCTCGCTGTAGCTGTTGATTCCAGCCGCATTCAAGTGGCCAGCAATCGCGGGCCCGATGCCTTCGATTTTGGTTAGGTCGTCAGCACCTGTTTCACTTGTGCCTGGGTCGGCAGGTGAAGCTTCGGTTGCTGTTGATCCACCAAGCAGAGCAGAAAGTGCATTTTCTTGTGACGCTCCGCCGTCCATCGGAACAACGCCTTGATCTGACATCGCAGAGGCGAACTCCCCGCCAGTTGTTGCGGCACCGGCAGAAGGAGCACCCGATTCGAGTAGCGGGAAGCTATCCTCAAGCGTGGTTGACGGAGTCGAGGCTGCTTCACGCATTGCCTCAAGATTGTATTGGACTTCTGAATCCTGGAAGATCTTGAAGCCCGTTCCAGCTGGGATCAAGTGCCCCAGAATCACGTTCTCTTTCAAGCCAACGAGGTTGTCGATCTTTCCAGACAGAGCCGCCTCGGTGAGGACCTTGGTTGTTTCCTGGAAACTGGCCGCCGAGATGAAACTGGAACTTTGAACCGCAGCCTTGGTAATACCAAGCAGCTGAGTACTGTAAGTCGCCTGTTTCGGTTTGGTACATTTGGCCGGTTTGCCACCAAGCGTTTCAATCTTCGCGTTGGTCTCTTCGAACACGACCTTGGGAACGATCTGGCTCTTGGTGAAATCGCTATCGCCTTTGTCGGTGACTTTGACGCACTTGGCGACTTGGTCGTTGACGGTTTGGAAATCAAAGCGATCGCAAATCAGGCCAGGCAGCATGCTTGTGTCGCCTGCTGATTCAATTTTCACTTTTCGCAGCATTCGGGCGATGATGATTTCAACGTGCTTGTCGTTGATTTCAACACGCTGGCTACGATAAACCTGCTGGATCTCGTGGCCCAGATACTGCTGAACCGCCTCTTCACCCGAGACACGAAGAATGTCGTGTGGAACAAGCGGACCATCAACCAACTGCTGGCCGGCGGTCACGATATCGCCGGTGTGAACGCGGAATCGTTTTCCTGGCGGAACAAGGTGTTCGGCTTCGATTCCACTTTCGCTGCGGACAACGATCGAACGCTTGCCGCGTTTCTTTTCGGCGAGAATTTCGACGACACCGTCGATCTCGGCGAGAACGGCAGGATCCTTTGGCTTTCGAGCTTCGAAAATCTCGGTTACACGAGGAAGACCACCGGTGATGTCCGAGATACCTGAAGCTTCACGCGGCGTTTCAGCAACCGTCGCACCCGCCGAAATCTTGTCGCCTTCGTTAACGACGATGTTCGCTTTCTCAGGCAGGTAGTAGACATCGGCAACTGAGCCGTCTTTGTTTTCGACCACGATTTGCGGGTGCATGTCGCCTTTGAAGTCGATAATCGTTTTACGGATCGTTCCGGAGGCTTCCTTCTCGATCTGCATCGTTTCGCCTTCGACGATATCTTCGTAGCGAATCTTACCGGCGACTTCTGAAAGAACCGGAACCGCGTGTGGGTTCCACTGACAGAGAACTTGGTTCTCTTTGATCTCTTCGTCGTCTTTGACTCGAAGCACGGCACCTTGCGGGATCTTGTGGTTTTCCAACTCACGACCGCGAGGGTCAAGAATCGCGATCTCACCGTTTCGGTTCAATACAACCGTATCGCCAGCATCATTGGTCACGTAACGCATACGTGTGATTTTGACTTTACCAGCCTTGCGACAGGTCTTTTCGTTTTCTTCGGTAACCGTACTGGCCACACCACCGATGTGGAACGTACGCATCGTCAACTGAGTACCAGGTTCACCGATACTCTGAGCAGCGATAATTCCGACGGCCATTCCGGCTTCGACCATGTCACCAGTCGACATGTCCATTCCGTAACAGCAACGACAAACACCAAGTGGAGCGTCGCAAGTCATCGGGCTACGGACCTGGATCTTCTCCAAGCCCATTTCTTCAATCTTCCGGGCGATTTCCGGAGTGATCATCTGGCTTTCTTTGACGATCACTTCGTCGGTTACCGCGTTAACGATGTTCTGACGAGAGACACGACCGTTGATCGCAGTCGCAAGGCGAACTTCGACTTGCTCACCACGGTAGATGACACCCTTGGTGATACCTTGTGTCGTGCCACAATCTTCCATCGTGATCACAACGTTCTGAGCGACATCGGCAAGCTTACGAGTCAGGTAACCCGAGTCAGCAGTTTTGAGCGCGGTATCGGCCAGACCTTTTCGGGCACCGTGAGTTGATGAGAAGTACTCAAGAACTGAAAGGCCTTCGCGGAAGTTCGCCTTAATCGGCGTCTCAATAATTTCACCAGACGGTTTGGCCATCAAGCCACGCATACCAGCGAGCTGTCGAATCTGCTCAACACCACCACGAGCACCAGAGTGAGCCATCAAGTAAACCGGATTGACGTAGCCCATGCCACCACGATCATCCTTCCGCATCGCTTCCATCATTTCCTTGGTGATGGATTCACGGGCGTGCGTCCAGGTATCGAGAACTTTGTTGTATCGTTCCTGCTCGGTGATCACACCACGCTCGTAGTGCTTACGGAACTTGAGAACTTCCTTGTCCGCAATGGTAATGATTTTTTCTTTTGACTCTGGAGTAACCAGGTCATCAGTCGCAAACGAAAGACCACTGCGAGTACTTTCCTGGAAACCAAGCTGGTTCATGTCGTCCAGCAGATCAATTGTTTCGCGACGACCAAGCGTTTGGTAACAATCGGAGATTACGACGGCGAGGTCACCACTTTTGAGCGGATAGTTGTAGAAGTCCATTCCTTCAGGCAACATCATGTTGAACATGACTCGGCCATAGCTCGTCTCGATGATCTGGCTGGGAAGACGTTCCTCTTCGTTAAGCCGGACAAAGCGATCCTTGGGCAAGCGAACTTTGATCTTCGCGTGAAGATTGATGACCTCTTGAGCGAATGCAGTGTCGACCTCGTCCAGCGAGGAGAAGATCATGCCTTCGCCTTTTTGGTTGGGCAGCATTAGCGACAGGTAGTAACAACCCATCACGGTATCCTGCGACGGGCTCATAATTGGCCGGCCGTTGGACGGAGCAAAAATGTTGTTTGTCGAAAGCATCAACGTGTGGGCTTCGACCTGGGCTTCGATTGAAAGCGGCAAGTGAACCGCCATCTGGTCGCCATCGAAGTCGGCGTTGAATCCTTTGCAAACCAGTGGATGCAAGTGGATCGCGTTTCCTTCAACCAAAATTGGCTCAAAGGCCTGAATACCCATTCGGTGAAGCGTCGGAGCACGGTTCAGCATAACCGGGTGGTTGCGGATGACCTGCTCGAGGATATCCCAAACCTCTTCGTCTTTACGCTCAAGCATCTTCTTGGCGCTTTTGATCGTGTCGGCATGACCAAGCTCCTTGAGCTTGCGAATGATGAACGGCTGGTAAAGTTCAAGCGCAATCTTCTTGGGCAATCCGCACTGGTGCAATTTCAAACGGGCACCAACAACGATGACCGAACGGGCAGAATAATCGACGCGTTTACCGAGCAGGTTTTCGCGGAATCGTCCTTGCTTACCCTTGATCATGTCGGTCAACGATTTAAGCGGACGGTTGCTACTACCGAGAACAGGTCGCTTACAACGGTTGTTGTCGAAGAGCGCGTCAACGGATTGTTGAAGCATTCGCTTCTCGTTGCGGATGATGACTTCAGGAGCGTTGAGGTCAACCAGTTTTCGCAGACGATTGTTTCGGTTGATGATACGACGGTAAAGATCGTTGAGATCGGAAGTCGCAAAGTTACCCGAGTCAAGCAGAACCAGCGGCCGGAGGTCCGGAGGAATGACGGGGATTACATCAAGCACCATCCACTCAGGCTTGTTGTCTGAATCGCGGATCGACTCAACAATTTTCAAGCGGTTGGTGAGGTCTTTTCGTTTTTGTTTTGATCCGGTTTCGGCCAGCTCGATACGCAGGTCATCGGAAAGCTTGACCAGATCAAGTTCGCCCAGCAACTCACGGACCGCTTCGGCGCCCATGCCGGCTTTGAAGCTGCCTTCGCCGTACTCGGCCTTGGCAGCGCGGTAATCTTCTTCAGTCAACAACTGACGCGGCTCAAGATCAGTCGTGCCGACATCCGTGACGACGTAGTCCTGGAAGTAGATGACCTTTTCCATGCTGCTGGTTTTCATATTGAGCAAGTTGCCCAACCGCGATGGCATCGCTTTGAAAAACCAAATGTGAACTACGGGAGCAGCCAATTCGATGTGGCCCATTCGTTTACGACGAACTCGCGAGTGCGTGACTTTTACGCCACAACGATCGCAAATCATGCCCTTGTATTTCATCCCGCGGTATTTACCGCAGGCGCACTCCCAGTCCTTTTCAGGGCCAAAAATTCGCTCGCAGAACAGACCGTCCTTTTCAGGACGATAGGTTCGGTAGTTGATCGTTTCGGGCTTTTTAACTTCGCCCATCGACCAGCTGCGAATGTCGTGAGGTCGAGCCAAAGAAATTTTGACTGAAGCATAATCGTTAATGCGATCGTAGGTGCTCTCGGCAGTTGCCATAAAATTCACCTGCTCCTTCGTAATGTATGTCTGGTTTTTTGTGTGTTGTTTGTACCGCTGATGTTCGCGTTTTTGAGATAGCCTCTGCCACGCGGGGCATTTTGATCAACCAACCTTGCGAAGCGTTTGAGCGACAAAACTCAAACGATCGCGTTGGTTACTTCGGTTAGCCCTTAGCCACCTCGTCGTTTTTCCAATTGCATATTCAAGGCAAGACCACGAATCTCGTTGGTCAAAACGTCGAAGCTGGCTGGCGTGCCGGCCTCGAGCGTGTTTTCGCCTTTAACCATTGACTCGTAAATCTTGGTTCGTCCTTCGACGTCGTCCGATTTGACGGTCAACAATTCTTGCAGAATGTAAGCGGCTCCGTATGCTTCAAGAGCCCAAACTTCCATCTCACCAAATCGCTGGCCACCGAAACGGGCTTTACCACCCAACGGCTGTTGCGTGATCAACGAGTAAGGTCCGGTGCTTCGAGCGTGGACTTTGTCGTCAACCAAGTGATGCAGTTTCAACATGTAGATGTATCCAACCGTCGTTTCCTGCGTACAGGGAACACCAGTTCGACCGTCATACAGCGTGTGCTTTCCGTGCGACGGCAGACCGGCTTCGGCAAGACAATCATTGATCTCCGCTTCGGTCGCCCCATCAAATACAGGAGTGATCGCCTGGAAACCAAGCTTCGATCCTGCCCAACCAAGGTGCGTCTCAAGGATCTGACCCACGTTCATTCGCGACGGAACGCCCAACGGATTCAACATGATCTGAACTGGAGTTCCATCCTCCAGATAAGGCATGTCTTCGACCGGAAGGATCTTGGAAATCACACCTTTGTTACCGTGACGGCCAGCCATCTTGTCGCCGACCGAGATCGTTCGTTTGGTCGCGATGTAAACCTTGACCATCTGCAACACGCCGCTGCGAAGTTCGTCGCCGCGCTTCATACTGTTGACGGTGCGATCACGAACGTCGATCGTTTTCTCGACAGCAGGCCACTGTTCCTTGTAGATTGCTTCGAGCTGTTTGATCTTGTCCTCAGACCGCATAGAAGAAGTCACAGATTGGAGCCGGAAGTTCACGGCTTTTTCGCCGACGAACTTTGGATCCTGATCCCGAACCAGCGGAGTTTCGTCTTCGTCGGTCAACGTTTTGCCGACAACCTTCTCCATTGCCGAGATCATTTCGCCAAATACGGTCGCGATTTTCTCGTTCCCGTCGGCTTCGGCGGCCTTAAGGTCTTTCTCGAAGACTTTTCTTTCTTCTTCCGAGAGGCTCATGCGGCGGGAGAATCGCTGGGTATCAATTACGATTCCTTCGATGCCTGAAGAAACTTCCAGTGAATCGTTTTTCACGTCTTCGCCCGCACGACCAAAGATCGCGTGAAGCAGTTTTTCTTCCGGAGTCAATTCAGTTTTCGATTTCGGCGAAACTTTACCGACCAGGATGTCACCCGGTTTGACATAGGTACCGACCTGAATGATTCCGTTTTCGTCGAGGTTGCGAAGTGCTTTTTCACTGACGTTAGGAATGTCGCGAGTGAATTCCTCACGACCCAGTTTGGTTTCGCGGACTTCGACGTCGTACTCTTCAATGTGAATCGAAGTGTAAGTGTCGTTGCGAACGAGCTCTTCGCTGATAATGATCGCGTCTTCGTAGTTACAGCCGTCGAACGACATGAACCCGACCAAGACGTTTCGCCCAAGTGCCAATTGGCCCTTATAGGTCGCGGCACCGTCAGCAAGGACTTCGCCTTTTTCGACTTTTTGACCTGGCTTGACCAGTGGTTTCTGGTTCTGACACGTTCGCTCGTTCAAGCCAACGTACTTCTTGAGATCGTAAACGTCAGATCCAATTTCAATTCGAGTCGAATCAACGTAGGTGATCTTTCCGGCTCGGCGCGCCCGAACGAGCATGCTGGAATTGTTGGCGACTTGCATCTCCATTCCGGTTCCAACGATCGGCGGCTCAGCCACCAATAGTGGAACAGCTTGTCGCTGCATGTTGGAGCCCATCAACGCGCGGTTGGCGTCGTCGTGCTCAAGGAAAGGAATCAAACCGGCCGAGACACCAACCATTTGAGCTGGCGCAATGTCCATGTAGGTGACCTCTTCAGGTGCACACAATTCAAAGTCAGCTTTAAAGCGGGCGACAATGTTGCCAGCCAGCGATTTGAGTCCAACGATGTGGCCGTTCTCGATGTAAGTATCCGCCGGAGCAACGTAGGCTTCGGTTTCTTCGTCGGCGCGAAGCCAAGCGATCTCGTCGGTTACTTTTCCTTTTTTGACAACCGTATAAGGCGTCACAAGGAATCCATAATCGTCAACGCTCGCGTAAATCGCCAGCGAAGAAATCAAACCGATGTTCGTGCCTTCCGGCGTTTCGATCGGACAGATTCGACCGTAGTGGGAAATATGAACGTCGCGAACTTCGAAGCCCGCACGTTTACGATTCAAACCACCAGGACCAAGAGCTGAAAGACGACGCTCGTGAGTCAGCTGTGACAGTGGGTTGGTCTGGTCAACGACCTGAGACAGCTCGCCACGTCCGAAGAAATACTCGATCGCCGCTGAGATACTCTTTGGATTGACGAGGCTTCGCGGAGTCATGTCGTCCTGCTCTTTGAGGCTCATTCGCTCTTGAACAGTTCGGCGAAGTTTCAAGAAGCCTTTGCGAAGTTCATCACAGGCAAGCTCATCAATCGTTCGCAGACGACGATTACCCAAGTGGTCGATGTCGTCGACGTAAGCGTCTCCTCCAGGAGTCGACAGCTCCAAGATATACTTCATACAGGCAAGGATATCGTCTGGACGAAGCGTCATTTCTTTTTCCGAAACGCCGAGATCCAACTTTCGGTTGATGCGGAATCGACCTACGCGGCCCAGTCGGTATCGGTTGGAATCGAAGAACTTCTCGCGGAACAACGTGCGAGCTTTTTCCAGCGCTGGCGGATTACCCGGACGCAGACGCTGGTAGATTCGCAGAAGCGCTTCTTCGTGACTGGAAGTCGCATCGTCGATCAACGAGTTGAAAATCAGAGGCGATTTAGGCGCCGGCATGATCTCGACGGTTGTGATGTCCGAGAGACAGATGATCTCAGCGGCTTCTTTGGTGATCTTGTGACCGACCTCGACGATGATCTCGCCAGCTTTTTCGCTTTTGGTTGGGTAAACGATATCGTCAACGGCGATCTTGCCTTCGAGCTTCGCGGCAGATCGCTTGTCGACGACTTTGACCTTCGCCGTTTTGTAGAACGCGCGGATGATCGCGGAGTCTTCGCCGTACTTTGGGTCCATCGCCCGTAGTAATGTCAACGCCGAGAACTTACCGCTTTGATCGATCCGGACAGTCAGCGCGTCTTTCTTGGTCGCGTTGACTTCGATCCAGCTTCCCCGCTCAGGAATCACTCGGCAACTGGCAAGCTTACGATCCGAAGTCGTATCCGACTCCATCACAAAGTCGATACCAGGAGATCGGTGAAGCTGACTGACGACGACACGCTCGGCACCATTGATGATGAACTCACCACCACCAAGCATGATCGGAATGTCACCCAGAAAGACTTCTTCTTCAACCGGTTGTTCTTTCTCCAGACGTAGCCAAACGCGGAACGGTTGTCCGTAAGTCAGGCGCAGCTGACGACACTCTTCAGGAGTGTAGCGCGGTTTGCCAAGCTCATAACGAACGTAGCTCAACGCCAGCTTTTTGTCATAGCTTTCGATCGGAAAGATCTCTTTCAAAACACCTTCGATGCCTTGGAGCTTTCGTTTCTCGGGCGGACAATCCGTCTGAATGAACGCTTGGTAACTGTGGGTTTGGATTTTTGTCAAATCGGGAGGAATCTGGTAATTCCGTCCACTTCCAAACACGCGAGTTTTTTCTGGTTGTAATCGTCGCTCGACTGGGGTTGCCATAAGCGCAGAATCTCCGGTATCAGATTAAAGCGGGTATTTCAATTGGTGATCGCTGGATGACAGATCGACTGCCGACAGTTTCAGTGAAGCGAAGGCCGGAATCGCTGAAAGCGCACGCAAAGAAACGCGACAAGCGCGTACCTCTTCCCTGCACATACTCTGGGTCGTAAAAAACTTACCAAGAGTGCGATTCGAAAGCATACAGTTCCCTGAATTGGCCTCCACGGACCGAACGTTCAAAAATGGCAAAAGCCACTTTGACCGGGTTCGACGTGTCGACTGTGAAACGAACACACTGGAGTAATCCTGTTGCGATCCGAAGACCGGTTTTGATCAATCAAATCCAGTCATGGTGACTCCATCCGGTTCTCGCCCTGAATCCTTTCAGGAACAGGCAAACGCCGTGGACCACTCCCAGCCACGACGTCGCCATATTTTCAACGCAGCCACGCTCGGTTGGAGCGCGGGTTTCTCGCCGCCCAAGAACGGACGGCGTCAAACTACTTGAGTTCGACTGCACCACCAGCAGCTTCAACGTCTGCCTTGATCTTGTCAGCATCTTCCTTGGAAGCGGCTTCCTTCAAAGTTGCTGGGCAACCTTCGACCATTTTCTTGGCATCCATCAACGACGCGCCGGTGATTGTCTTGACGACTTTCACAACGTCGAGCTTCTTGTCGCCAAAGCCAGTCAGAACTACATCGAATTCTGTCTGGGCTTCGCCGCCACCGTCATCGCCACCACCAGCTGCAGCAACCATAACGGCACCACCGCCAGCAGCGGCTTCGATGCCGTGCTCGTCTTTGAGGTAATCGCCAAGCTCTTTGGCTTCTTTAAGTGTTAGTCCAGCGATCTTGTCGCCCATCTCTTTTGCTGAAGCCGAATACTCGACTGTTGCTGTTTCTTCTGACATTGGAGTCACCCTTTCTTCGTATCACTGAGCGAGTTGAGTGGCGGCACTCGATGGAGGCACTCAACGGACTCAAAAATTACTATCTCAAATTTCAAATCTGGAATTCAAACTTGGAACTCAAACCGAAACTGAATTCCAGATCTGATTGACTGCGTTTGAACGAACCATTTTGAACGAACATTTATCGAACACCACGCCGCGAGGCGATCGAAAATCTATATCGACGACAACCAGATGGTTGCCGAGTGCTCTTACTCTTCCTTCTCTCCAACCTGTTTGATCTGGCTGGCCAATTTGGCCCCTGGACCTTTCAGCTGAGCGGCCAGGTTTGCACCGGGCCCGAGAATTTGACCAACGAGCATGCTGAGCTGTTCAGCACGAGATGGCCACTTACTGATCTCCTTGATCTTTTCGGGAGTCAGCTTCTCCTTGTCCATCACTCCACCAAGAGCCGAGAATTTCTCGAACTCTTCTTCGTCCTTGTGCAGTTCGTGTACTTCCTTGACCAGCGAGACAAAATCCTCGCCACCCCAAAGTACAGCCTGAGTTCCCTTGGAACCTTCGAAAGCGCCGGCCAATGAAGTGCCTTCGGTCGCTCGGACCGCGAGGCTGTTCTTCACAACCATCAACCCGATTCCTTTTTCCCGCAATCGCTTTCGCAGAGCCGAGGTCGCATTGGCATCGATTCCGATTACGTTGGCGGTCAGGCAATCTTCAACGCCATCAAGGCGATTTACCAAGTCCTTGGTCAACAAATCTTTTACAAACTTACTCATGGCTTCACTCTGTTTTGTTTGAGCGATCAGTCTTCGATCGCATCATGGTTTGAATTGTTTGGTATCTACGGTTGGCTAACAGGCCAGATTTAGGCTGCCAGCGGAATCCCGGGGGTCATTGTCCCGGCAAGCGAAATGTTCTTGATGTAGTTGCCCTTGAGCGAGTTTGGCTTGAGCGTCTCAATGAACTTCAAAAACGCGCTAAGGTTGTCTTGCAACTGCTCAGGAGTAAAACTCAGTCGACCCAAGACAGCGTGAATGTTTCCGGTGTCGTCGTTTCGGAACTCGACCTTTCCGGCTTTGTATTCACTGACGGCCTTGGCGACATCGGGGGTCACAGTTCCGGCTCTCGGTGACGGCATCAAGCTCCGCGGTCCAAGCACACGACCCAACGGACCCACGACGCCCATCATGTCTGGCGAAGCGATGCAAACATCGAAATCAAACCAGCCATCGGCGACCTTCTTGGCCAATTCTTCTTCGCCGACTTCGTCCGCCCCGGCTTCGCGAGCAGCATCTGCTGCGGCGCCTTTGGCAAAGACGATCACTCGCTGGGTTTTTCCGATTCCGTGTGGAAGCACGATTGAACCTCGAACGATCTGATCGGCTTGCTTGGGATCGATTCCCAAGTGCATATGGATCTCAACCGTCTGATCGAACTTGGTGCCTTCGAATCCCTTGAGAATCTCGCAGGCCTTCTTCAAATCAACAGGAGCTTCAGGAACCGACTCCAATAGTGCTTTGTATCGCTTTGAACGCTTCATGATCTAACTTTGCTTGTCTTGTGTTCTTTTTATTTTCCTGTGTACGCCCGGCACCATCCAATGGCTGCGGCAGCTGGCTGATCCAAGTGTTCGTTTAGCCACAGTTGTGCTGTTAACAAACTGGCCAACCGAACCCTCAAACTAGCCCTCAATCTCGATGCCCATGCTGCGGGCAGTTCCGGCGATCATTCGACAGGCGTGCTCCATGTCTCGAGCATTCAAGTCTGCCATCTTCTTCTCGCAGATCTCTTCAACCTGCTTCATAGTGACCTTACCGACCTTGTCCCGGTTGGGCACTCCGGATCCTTTTGCGATGCCAGCAGCAAGCTTGAGCATCGCCGCAGCCGGCGGGCTTTTGGTGATAAAGTCGAACGTCCGGTCATTGTAAACCGAGACAACAACAGGAATCGGTGTTCCATTGAACTCTTTGGTTCGATCGTTGAACTGCTGAACAAACTGACCGAGATTGATCCCGAACTTACCCAGCGAAGTACCGACCGGAGGGGCAGGTGTAGCCTGACCACCGGGAACCTGAAACTTTGCTTGCCCTGTTAATTGTTTCGCCATGATTCTTTTCTACTTATCAGCTGTTTGGATTTGCGTCTACTAAACGTTCTCAAATCCAATTAAATGTTTTCGACGTGCCAGTGATCCAATTCCACCGGGTTAGGCCGACCAAAAATGTTGATCATCACGGTGATTCGGCCATTCCGCTCATCAACAGCGGAGACTTCACCCTCGTGATTCTGAAAGTAGCCTTCCTTGACTCGGACCCGGTCACCCAACTTGAATGGGATCGCAGTTTTGATGTTCTCATCATCCTCTTCTTCTTCGGGCTTGGATGTCGCGATAATCCGAGAGATCTCTTCCTCGGAAAGCGGGGCCGGAGTTCCAGCAGCGCCGGTGAAGTCACCGATTCCAGATGTCTCTCGAACCAAAAACCACGAATCATCATTGATCGCCATATTCACAACGATGTAGCCAGGATATAGCTTTCGCTTGACGATCCGCTGCTTGCCGGCCTTATTAAACTCACGCACGTCTTCGGTTGGCACCAGGACCTCACCAAAGTAATGCTCCATCGCCTCGACCTTGACGCGACGTTTCAAGTTTTCACAAATTGAATTTTCCCGGTTCACCTGAACTTTCAGAATGTACCAGTTCATAGGGATGCCTTCGCCCGAGGCCACAGCCTCTTCGTCGACGAACTCCTCGATAGGAGAGGCACTGTCGTCTTCGTCACCCTCTTCTTCGTCGTCATCCTCAACCATATCGGCCGCCGAGAAACCGAACTCGTTGAGCTCCTCTTCAATTTCCTCTTCGGATTCTCCCCCCGACTCTTCACCACCCGCCTCAGCCTCGACGCCAGCAGACTCGCCCTCAGGTTCAACTTCTGCTTCTGCGGTGGCTTCAACCCCGAGCGTTTCCTCAACAGCCTCTTCGCCCGTTGTTTCGACTACTTCTTCTGGCGCAGACCGAGCCTGGACCGCCGAATCATCGCCAGAGGCGACCGCTTGCGACGGAGCTTCAATCGAATCAAGTTGCTCATCGGATGAAATCTCATCCGAAACCGCTTCGTCTTTCGACATCAAACCACCTAGGAAAACAAACCAGAGAACCAAGCCCAAAGCGAATTACCATCGGAATACCTGATCCCGATCGCTTCGAAAATAAAGGTCCAAATCGCATCGAACAGAAACAGAAACGCAGCCATTGCGAAAATGACAAACATCACAACCTGGGACGCGTTCCACAATTCAGTTCTTGTTGGCCACGAAACCTTGTTCATCTCGGCTTCGACGGCAATCAAAAAATCTGCAAACACTGAGTAATTAACAACCCTTAGCGCCAGCCAAATCAACACCACCGCGATGGCGATCATCACCAACCAACCACCCTGGCCGAGCCCGGATACCAATGAAGACCGCTTAATCTCCCAAGCCGTCAACAAGCCCAGCAAAGCAATCGTAAAAAACGACACCTGTCGCACGATCCGCCCCTGGTTTGGTTTATACAAACCAAACTGGAACAGCTCCGAGAAAAAACCCCCGCGCTTTGTCTCGGGTTTCGGTTTTTGCTTTGCCAACGAACTCATCACAAACCTTTCAAACAGCAACCGAGGAAGCCATCCATGAAATCCACGCAACCGCGTCTCTTTTAACTGAGGCTCAAATGGCAGGGGCGGAGGGACTTGAACCCGCAACCGCTGGTTTTGGAAACCAGTGCTCTACCGATTGAGCTACACCCCTCCGTTTGAAGAATCAAGAATTCGATCCAGCCCGCGACTCACACCCAACCAGCATTGCAATCACACAAAGCCAGCGACCAGAGAAAGACCAAAGCAAACCCAGAACTCAACTCACCGCCATAAATTGCCGGAAAGCGTCGCACGGAAAGTCCGCACGACGCTTGCCTTATATTCTCACCAACCGAAAATTCGGCCCCAAGACACCTAGTCAGTAATCTTGGTTACGACGCCCGAACCAACTGTTCGACCACCTTCTCGAATCGCGAAACGAACACCATCGTCGATCGCAATCGGCTTTTGCAGCTCAACCGAAATTTTGACGTTATCACCCGGCATGCACATCTCTGCACCTGTCAGATTCGCTGTACCCGTAACGTCCGTTGTGCGGAAGTAAAACTGAGGGCGATAGCCGCTGAAAAACGGGGTGTGCCGCCCACCCTCGTCTTTGCTCAAGCAGTAAATCTCCGCTTCAAACTTGGAGTGAGGCTTGATCGTCCCTGGCTTGGCAAGAACCTGACCACGCTGAATCTCTTCACGCTTGACACCGCGAAGAAGAATACCGACGTTGTCGCCCGCACGCCCTGAATCGAGGATCTTGCGGAACATCTCAACACCGGTACAAGTGGTCATGCGAGGCTCAGCTTCGAGGCCGATGATCGCAATTTCTTCGCCGGTCTTGATCACACCACGCTCGATTCGACCTGTCGCAACAGTACCACGACCTTCAATTGAAAAGACATCTTCGATCGCCATCAGGAATGGCTTTTCGTCTTCTCGCTTTGGCTCGGGGATGTATGCATCAATTGCGTCCATCAGCTCACCGATGCACTTATTCGAAGCTTCGTCAGCAGGGTTCTGAAGGGCCGGCAATGCGCTACCACGAACAATCGGAGCATTGTCGCCGTCAAAGTCGTACTTACTCAGAAGCTCACGGGCTTCCATCTCAACCAACTCAAGCAACTCTTCATCATCAACAAGATCACACTTATTGAGAAAGACAACCAACGCCGGAACATCAACCTGACGAGCAAGCAAAACGTGCTCTTTAGTCTGAGGCATTGGGCCATCGGCAGCCGAAACGACCAAGATCGCCCCATCCATCTGAGCCGCACCTGTAATCATGTTCTTGACAAAGTCAGCGTGACCAGGGCAGTCAATGTGAGCGTAGTGACGATTGTCCGTCTCATACTCAACGTGAGCAACCGCGATCGTCACTGTCTTAGTTTCATCACGAACCGTACCGCCCTTGGCGATATCAGAGTAATTTTTAGCTTCAGCCAAGCCCTTGGCAGCCTGAACCGCAAGGATCGCTGCTGTTGTTGTTGTTTTACCATGGTCAATGTGTCCAATGGTGCCGACATTTACGTGCGGTTTTGTCCGCTTAAATTCTTCCTTGGCCATACCTTCTTATTACCTGTCTCTATTAATTAACAACCAAGTTAAACACTCGACCGCGAAGCCACGTCAAAGGGACGCCTGAAGAAACCCCAAGCAAACTTTCAACACAAAATCTAAGCCGACACAATCAGAGCTGCTGATGGGATTTGAACCCATGACCTCGTCCTTACCAAGGACGCGCTCTACCACTGAGCTACAGCAGCAAAAGCTCAAATCCATCACCATTTCTTTCAATGAGCGGGTGAAGGGAATCGAACCCTCACAATCAGCTTGGAAGGCTGGAGCTCTGCCATTGAGCTACACCCGCAGATCATGACGAACAGCCCCACAGCAATGGGACGGCTTGCCACAACTAGTTGACCCGTTAATGTAGCAACTTACGGGAAAACCCCAATGACAACTGACAAAAAAAGTCCAAAAACCGGGGACATTTTTCAAGTAAGTTGTCAGGTTTTCCAATCCAAATCTGACAAATTGAGGATTTTGCCCTGAACCTCGTTCAAAGCTCCCTGATTTACCAGTTTGGACTCAGATCTTCAGACAAGAAGTGGGGGGAGCAGGATTCGAACCTGCGAAGGCAGAGCCAACAGATTTACAGTCTGTCCCGTTTGACCGCTTCGGTACCCCCCCAACTCGTTGTTCGCTCTTGCTAATTGCTTTTGCTGCTACAACAACCTCAAAAGCCGGCGGAGGGACTTGAACCCACGACCTGCTGTTTACAAAACAGCTGCTCTGCCAACTGAGCTACGCCGGCATCCGAGTTGGATCGGATAAATATATCGAAAACCCGTTCTCTGACAATACGAATTGAGGGGATTGGGGCCAAACGGTTCACGTAATTCTTACGTTGTTCGGCAACTTGGGCATCGCAGTTTAGTGTTTTAATCTAGGAATAACGCTATCGGTCGGCAAAAGCTGCCAAATATCGACTGAGTGGTTCGGTGGAGCGTTGCTTAAAGTTTATTGCAACAGCTTTTGAACACCATAAAAACTCGACTGGGTCTATTGGTCGGTCGAACCTTCGAATACGAAAAAAGCCAGCTGGGATTAACCAGCTGGCCTAGAGTGCTCGGTGTGGCGGCATCAATCAGTTGACTTCTGATTCCAACATGCCTTCTGGTAAGTCAATATTGTCTTCGCGAGCCGCGATTCTCAGCTTGTTGAGAGCACGAGCTTCGATCTGGCGAATACGCTCTTTGGTTACGCCCAGTTGCTCGCCGACTTGTTTCAAAGTCTGTGGCTCCTGGCTGTAATCCAGACCGAACCGGCTAATGATGATTCGCTGCTCACGGTCATCGAGGGCGCCAAGGATGTGGCTGACCTGTTTCTCGCGACGCTGCTGCTCTGATTCCAGATGCAAGCGATCGGTCCGCTCGTCCGCGTAAGCCAGGAAGACTTCTTCCGAGGTTGGCCGGAATCGGTCTCGCTGCCGGTACTCGCCAGGGATGGTGCGAGCAAAGTTCTTCATGATCGCCCAGCTGGCGTAAGTGCTGAACTTATTTCCACGCGAGTAGTCGAACTTTTCAACCGCACGAATCAGGGACATGTTTCCGTCACTGACAAGCTGGAAAAAGTCATCGCTCGAGTTGACGTGGCGTTTGGCAATCGAAACCACCAATCGCAAGTTCGCCTGAACGATGCGGTTCTTGATCTTCACGGCTTGCTCGTAAAGCGTTTCAATCTTGTCCATTTCGGACGACCGAGCGCGGGCAGGATCAAGCCGATCACGCAAGCGACTGGCTTGGTGCTTGAGGAAGTTGTACTTCCGGAACAGGTATTGCTCTTGTTCACGGTTAAGCAGTGCCACTTCATACAGCGACGCCAGGTATCGCGGCAGTCCGGCCGGAGGCTTGGTTCGTCGACCAGGCTTCTCGAGAACCGGCATCGACGAATGGACAATCTTCTTTTCGGCAGACTTGCGATGAAATTCTTCGTTGTCCATAAAGTCCAATGGCAAATCCATAATCAAATTCGCCCGAACCTCGTTGATCACCCGATAGACAGTTGTCTTGGTCCGGCAATAACGTTTGGCGATTGATTCGGCAGTTTTGCCCGCGACAAAATCCGCATAGATCCGTTCCTTCATCTCGAGATTCAGTGGTCCGGTTTGATCCGGGAACACTGCGATTGTCGGATTGTCTTTGTCGTGCTGTTTGATTGTATAGCGGATCGTCTCGACGCTACGGCTCATGTGCTTGGCAATTCGACGAGTCACTTCCGCCGGGCAACCACCGACTTTGGCGAGGCGCCTCGCCCGTTCGATGATTTCCTGTTTGTCTTCCTTGGTAAGCTGGCTGAACCGCTCGCCTCGCTCGACTTTATCGCGATTGGTCTTGGAAAAGTTATCAACACTGGAGTGAAGGAAGCCAACTCGTTTGCGGCCACCACCGAAGATGAACTTGCGGCTGACCAGCCCTTGCTGTCGCCATCGCGAAATCGTCTTGGTCGACACGTTGAACCTCTTGGCAAGGTCATCAACGGAATATACAGGTTGACCGAATTCACTGGCGCTAACGCTGGCCGACTCGGAAAGGTCTTCAATAAAGGAGTGCAGGTCTGAGCGCAGATTCTCACCACTGACCTTTACGATCGGCGCGTTCTCTGGTCTGAAACCGGTGATGCGGAAGCATACGAACTCGAAGTTGTAGTCCCGATCAATTTGAATTTCGCGAAGTAGCTTTTCCGCGCAATCAACCTGCTCAATTTTTTTGTCTCGTGGTGCAAACCTGACCTGCTGATCTCTCAGCCCTCGGATCGAATCACATTTGTAATCGGTGTGCATATCAGCTTTCTCTCTACCTGGCTTTGCTGGTGGCTTAACCAGGTTCAAACTCGAACGATCTTCCTGATCACAATAACCGATAGAACTTCAATGTTCACACGGTACTAAATACGACAAAACCAAACTCACAGTTCATCGAAGTTTACTTGCGTCGATCTAGCGACATCAGTTGGCTGCCTTTTGGACTTCGTGACAAAATTCACGAAGGCCCCCTTTGGCTCGCTAGCATCGCAAGCGCTATTTTGCGACTGCGACACAACTCAAAGACACTGCAAAAGGTGTTCCAAGTTCGCGCCAAAGTGTCCGATTATTCGGCAGCACAAGGTTTTTTGGCTTCCAACTGCTGTTCTGAGGGTTTTTGGAAGCGGAGCCCCGATGACGCAATGGCATGGGAAAAATTGCGGTTCGAGACGAGTTTGTTCGATTTGAGACGACTTCTGGTCGATTTTTGACCAAACGGGCGTCGTTATTGAGCGCCCTTAAAAAATCGACATGGTAATGACTGACCCGACTCCTGGTTTCTGGATCCAAAATGCTCAACAGCTTCTCACTTATGACTGGAATTCGATCGTTTCTTTCCCTGGCATTTGCAGTCGGAATTTTGCTTTGTAGCGCCGGTCAAGCGAACGCTCAGGAGAAGTTTGATTTAAAGGTTGAGCTTCCAACCAACAAGCATTATCGAATTTCATCGGTCTACGAACACATCGGCAGGGTGCTCGTCATTACAGATTCAGCGGAGTCAAAAGACACCAAACAGAACGTAAAGAAACTGGAGATCAAGCCGTTGAAGCTTGCCGTCGAAGCCAAGATGACTTATGTCCAGCGAACGATGAGCAAGGTTCAGGCGGTTCGTTACTTTGAAAACGCCTCTGCAAAAATCAAGCTTGACAAAGGAGTTTCCAACCCACGATTGACCGAAAACAATCGGCTGGTTGTCGCTCGATCCAAGACCAAAGAAAAAGGAAACCAGGAAGTCGAAATGGCTTCGGTTAAAGACACGCTTCAGCAAACTGAACTGGATCTGATTCAGAATCCCGCCGACCCAATGACGTTGGCGTCGCTGTTGAATAAGGAAGGCGTCAAACAAGGCGATTCCTGGAAACCGTCGAAAATCACTCTGGCCAAGTTTCTCAATGTCAACGAAATCATCGAATCAGATGTAAAGGTGCTTCTCAAAAAGGTTGACGACAAAAGCGCCCGCGTGTTTGTGATGGGTGATGTTGTCGCTGATGTTGATGACGTTTCGACCGAGATTCAGGTCAGCGGAGTCGCAGTTATCGACCGGACAACCAACATGTTGTCTTCTTTCAAAGTCGCGCTCAGCGAAAACAAAAAGCCCGGACAGATTTCTCCTGGCTTTCAGGGCGATACCAAGATCGACCTGCGGTTCTCACCGACCGACAGTATCAAAGCCCTGTCTAACGAGACATTGGCGGCCTATGTGAAGGGTGGGAAAATTCGCCAACGACTGAAATGGGTTTCTCGACTGGGATTTTGCCAACTGATCTATGAGCCGCGTTGGCGAATGATCACCGAAGAGCAGGAAGCAGCCCTGCTGCGATTCATCGATGACAAAGAGCTTATTGCCCAGTGTAATGTTGTTTTGCTTCCCCGGCGGGCGGCCAACAAACCACTGACCCTCGACCTCTACAAGCGTGAGATTTCCAAGATCGTTGACAAGGACAAAAACGCCAAGCTCGTCACAGCTGACAGTACGCGATTGCCAACCGGAGAAACCAGTATGCGAGTTGTCGTGTCCGGGATCGAAGGCGGCGTGCCGGTTCAGTGGTTCTACTACAACGTGGCGTCACCCGATGGACGGCAAATTGCGTTCGTGTTCACGCTTGAAAGCAAAGTTTCAAATCGAGCGGCCACCATTGCCAAGCAGTTGGTCAGTGAGTTCCAGTTCAAGGATCCACCCCGAAGAGTGGCTGCCAAGCGAAACACCACTGCGAAAAAAACTTCCTCCACGAAATCACGTCGTGCGAGATCATCAAAATCCTCGTCACAACCGAAACGCTAATCTTGGCTTGCATTTTCAATTGCTGCAAAACCACTTGGTTATTTTGCCAAGTGGTTTTCTTTTTGCATGATGGCTTTTCCCGACAGTTTTACCTACCACTTGAGCGGGATTTGCAAGCCCGTTAGGTTGAAGCGACGACAATTTCTAACCCTAGGCCCAAACCATGCTTGACTTGTTCGACAAAATCCAAGAGTCCGTTGAGTACATCAAAAAGCAGTGGCCCGAAACGCCTCACGCTGGAATCATTCTCGGTACCGGCTTGGGGCCGCTGGTTGAAAAGATCGATGTCGCGGCTTCGATTGACTACGGCGATATTCCGAACTTTCCAAAATCAACGGCGCTCTCTCACAAAGGACGGCTGGTTTGCGGAACCCTTGAGGGTCTTCCCGTTGTGGCGATGGAAGGCCGAATTCACATGTACGAGGGCTACCCGCTCAAAGATATCACGCTGCCGATTCGGGTAATGAAAGCCATGGGGGCCGATCTGCTGGTCTGCTCCAATGCGGTTGGAGGGCTCAACCCGTACTACCAAAAGGGCGACATCATGTTGATCGAAGACCAGATCAACCTGATGGGTGACAATCCTCTAATCGGCGTCAATGACGATCGCCTTGGACCTCGGTTTCCCGATATGTGTGAACCGTATTGCCACAAATTGATCGATCGGGCACTGCGAATCGCGCGGGCTCAGGACATCGTCGCCCACAAGGGCGTGTTGGTTGCTGTCGCAGGTCCCAACCTCGAAACAAGAGCAGAGTATCGTTTCTTGCGCATGATCGGCTCAGACGTCGTCGGAATGTCGACGATCCCCGAAGTCATCGTTGCGGTTCACTCGTCAATGCGAGTCGTTGGGTTCTCGGTCGTTACAGACATGTGTCTTGCCGATGCGCTCGAACCGGCTGACGCCCACGAGATCGTCAAAGTCGCCAACGAGGCTGAGCCGAAACTTACCAAGCTGGTGATGGGCGTTTTGTCAGAAGAAAAATAGCCAAGTTCAGTTGAAACGAACGAAGGTCGAGGCTAACCAGTCCGAGCGGACCAACGTCGAGCGGGGACTTGTGCAATTGATGGAGAAAGAAAATGTCGACGCTAATTCATAGGGCTCTCAGCACGGTCTTGACCAAGAGCAGCCTTACCTCGCTGAAATTCAGAAGCATGCTCGGTCTTTGCCTGGCAGGTTTTCTCGTTTTATTCTCGTCAGGCTGCTCAGACAACGGTAGCGGGGAAAAGATCACTGGCAAAACCGGCGACCGTCTCGCAAAGGCGTCTGATTCAGATTCAGCCAACGTCCCGGCGACCAAGAAAGTCAACACATCAGCCACCGGCGCTGCGTCCAGCGCCGGCAAAGCAACGTCGAAATCCGACTCAAATGTCGAGCCAGAAAAGGTGCCGCAGAATTCCCCCAAAAAGATCGCGGTATCCACCGAGCCTGACATTAACGAACCGGAGTTTCACGATGCACTGTCGGAGGCGATCGATGGTTACCTGCTCTACGGAATGGTTAACTCGATCGTTTTACCTGCACCAACAGATTGCAGAGCTCCTGAGTCCGATGAGCCAAAGCCAATGATTAGCGAAAGCGAGCATGAGGCTTCACACGGCAATAAGCTCTATTTTCTGTTCGCTAAAAAGATCGGGCATTATGTCAGTCCCGGTGGCCAACCAGCCCCAGTCGGTCAAGTCGTGGTCAAAGAATCGTGGACTTCCAGCCCGGCCAATCCGTCGGCTCGAAACCTGATCAAGCATGCCTCAGGAAACCGAATCAACCCGCGAGTGAAAGTCGGAGACCAAACGCTTGAGATCGGACAACGAAAAAACTTTTTTGTCATGACAAAGCTCGCCGAGGATACCCCCAAAACCGATCAAGGCTGGGTTTACGGGGTTATCGATGCCGATTCAAAGGAAGTGTTGGCCTCGGGAAAAATCGCTTCTTGCATGAGCTGCCACGTCGAGGCGACTAACGATCGGCTGTTTGGTTCAAAGCACGTCATCGGTTTGGAAGAAACCGTGATTGACGTTGAAGCCCCAGAGCCGAAAGCACCTAAGAAAGAAGCACCTAAGAAAGAAGGACCCAAGAAAGAAGAGCCCAAGAAGGAAACTGCTCGCGCCGAATCACCCAATAAAGAGACAACTGAAAAAAAGACAACTGAAGCAGAGCCTTCTCAAGCAGATTCAGGCTTGTAGACCTACATTTGCGGAGTCTCATGAGCGATCAAATCGACTTTGAATCAACGATTGACCAAGCGGCTCAGTTTGTGCGAGCTCGTTGGGACAAGTCACCTCGGTTCGGGATTATTCTGGGAACCGGAGCCGGCAAATTGGCGCAAGAGATCGCTTCTGAAGCAGAGATCCCATACGGAGAAGTTCCGAACTTTCCAAGCAGCACCGCCTTGGGGCACAAGGGCCAATTCGTTTGCGGGAACCTGGCTGGCCAGAACGTCATCGCGATGGAAGGTCGATTCCATCTTTACGAAGGCTACCCGGTCGACAAGGCGACGCTTGCGGTCCACACGATGCAGCGACTGGGCGTGGAGATCCTGTTTGTCTCCAACGCCTCTGGCGGCATCAATCCCAAGTTCGCCAGTGGCGAAATGATGTTGATCGAAAGCCATCTCGATTTCATGTTTCGCTCGACGCCGCAAATGACGGCATCGACCGCTGCCGACCGCCCTACTCTACTCAGCGACGCTTACGATCGCGAGTTGATCGCTCAAGCCCGCGTGTGCGCTCGCGATAACGGTTTTCCAATTCATCAAGGCGTCTACGCTGCGATGCTGGGGCCCAACTACGAAACCCGCGCCGAATACCGATTCCTCCGCCGCGTCGGCGCTGACGTGGCGGGCATGTCGACTGTCCCCGAAGTCGCAGTCGCCGGGCGGTATGGAATGCGAGTCTTGGGCCTATCGATCATCACCAACGTCGCCAAACCTGACGTCCTCGAAGCCACTTCCGGTCAGGAAGTCATCGATGCTGCCGCCGTTGCGGCGCCACATTTGAAATCAATCGTTGTCAACGCAATCAGACTCAATTCGGCAAAACCCGATTGAGCGAAATCTACTGGCCGGGCTTGGGGCCCAGTTTCCGCAGCTCTTCCACATCTGCCGAGCCGTAGGTTCCCCATGTTTTTTCGAATCGGTCAATCAGCCGCCTTAAGGATTTTGATTGAGATTTACTCTTTAAGGTTGCCAGACTCTTCTCGTATTTGGAAGTCAATTTCTCAAGGTTCTCCTTTGCCTTGGGAACCCAGGGAGCTGCCCCTCCATGACGGATTGCTGACTGATAGAGCAGGATCGCGTCGCCTGGCTGAGATTTAGCCAATTTGCTCGCATTGTTAGACTTAACTTCTGCAATCGCTGGTAGTGCTGAATCGACAAACTCAATCGCTTGGTTCATCGTCGCTTCTGAGACAACCTTGTGTCCTAAACCCGGCTGTTCAATGTACTTCAAGTAGTTAAACCCCATCTTTGAATAGGCGTTGAATACTTTCTGCGTACCTGGCTTATTGTAGTCTTTTTCCCCTGTCAGAAACGCGAATCGCCCAACCATAGCTGGCTTTGCCAATCGATCTTTGGAGGCCACTTCATTGGCGCCGCACACTGGCATTCCGCCACTAAAAACCTCGGAGTAGAGCATCATGGCATAAGAAGCCATCCTTCCACCTCCAGAATGTCCCGAGACATAAACTCTATCCGGATCAATGTTGTATCGCTGTTTCATCAGCTCGACCGCTTGAATTGCGTAGCCGACGCGGTATGCACTCGGGTGATCGTTACCTGAATTGGCAGCCGAAATTCCAATCAGCCGATGCTTGTCCATTAGTTCTCGGTATACTTTGGGAATACCTGGTCCGTCACCGTGACTAATCCAGACAAACAAACCGAACGGCTCGTCCTTGGTGTAGTTTTCTGGGACTCTGGCGCGGTACTGAACATCCAGATTTTTGTCTTCTCGAACAAAGGGCCCAGTAGGCCTGAAGGTTTTGGCGTCGAAATCGGCAGTTGTTCTGGAAAATATATACGAAGCCAGACCGGGCGCCACAACAATCACAGCCCGTCCCGTTTTGTGCTTGTCCTCCTCAGCCACTTGGGGAAAGGGACTTTGAGCAGACGAGGATGCAGCAATCCCGAATGCTAACGCGATAAAGATGAATAAGGTTTTCATCACCTCTCCTAGTGGATGAGTACAGTGAACCAATGGTGCATTATCAAAGAATACCATTTTCTCATGCGAGCATGGTCAGTAGGCTTGCTTGAGATCAAAGATACCCGGTAAAAACCGACAAACCAATTTTATTCGGTAGTTAGCTATCCAAACAGGGTTATATCCCTAGGAAGTACCGCAGAAGATTTTCGCATTGAGTTAACACGACGACCCTGACTGATCTCGGGGCTTCGAGACTTTGAGGTTGTAAACCAATCAATTTGACTATTTGACCGGCGTCCCAATTTCCGAAACAGGCTGAACGTCAATGGCCCAAGACCCACCAAACCGTGAAGAAATTGTGGCGGCGCTTCAGGCTGACCGCGAGGAAGCGCTTGCAAAATATTTCTTTGCTGTCGAGCCGCGTTTGAAGCGCATCATTAACTTTCGGCTTGACTATCGATTGGGTGGTCGCGTTTCGGAGTCTGATGTGATTCAGGAAACGTATGTTCGAGCGGCTAAACGAATTGACAGCTTTCTGGAGAAAGACGACATGCCGTTTTTCGTTTGGCTTCGGTTGGAAGTCAGCCAGAAACTGCACGAAATACACAGGCATCATTTTGGTGCCGAGAAAAGAGACGTTCGCAAAGAAGTCAACTTGCGCGGCAACAACGATTCGGGCAAGACTTCGATGGCGCTGGCGGCGCATATCGTCGCTCAGTTGACCTCGCCCAGTCGTTTGATTCAGCGAGCCGAGCAGATCGCTGCGCTTGAAAAGACTCTGGCCGAGATGAACGAGCTCGACCGGGAAGTCATTGCCCTGCGAAATTTTGAAGAACTGACCAACGTCGAAACCGCCAAGGCACTTGGGATCGAGCCTGCCGCAGCGAGTAAACGATATTTGCGAGCCTTGAAACGACTGCGCGAGATCATGGAGTCGGCACAAAGTTATCAAAAGTAATGACCAAGCCAGAGCCAGAAAATTCGAATCCCGTGCAGGGTGATCCCGAAATCCTCGAACGCGTTGTGCACGAATTTACCCAGCGGCTTCGCTCGGGCGAGCATCCGTCGATTGCTGAGTATCAAGAGAAGTACCCGGCACTCCAATCGGAGCTTGAGGATCTACTGGCTTCGGTGGCGATGATCGAGCAGCTCAAGCCAAACGCGTCCGCAGCCACCAGCTCGCGTTCCAACCTCGACGAGTTTTCGGCGCTCAAACAAATCGGCAGTTACACCATCGTTGGCGAGCTCGGCCGAGGCGGGATGGGGATCGTATTTGAGGCGATCCATGAATCGCTTGGCCGACGTGTTGCGATCAAAGTCATGCCCACACCGCTGGTTAATCGAGAGAAACACGTCGAACGATTTGAAAGGGAAGCCAAGGCTGCCGCCAAACTTCACCACACCAACATCGTTTCAGTCCACGGCGCCGGTGAGGGGGATGGGTTTCACTATTACGTGATGGACTGGGTCGACGGGAGAGCGCTTAACGAAGTCGTCGCCAGACTCGCCGATTCAGAATCGATTGTAAACTCGCTTTCAACGCAACGGGCTGATGAGACCAGGCTGGAAAATCCGACCTCGGCTACTTTGGCCATTTCCGAGGGCATGCAGGATTCCTTGAGCGAATTCACGGTGGGCACAGCAGTTGATCCAAAGCAGGGTGCCGAGAAAGCCGATGGGCGAGAGTCTAAACTGGATTCGCGCCACTTCCGTTGGGCAGCACGAATCAGCGCCAACATTGCCGATGCGCTTTCGTACGCCCACCAAGCCAAAATTTTGCATCGCGATATCAAACCCTCCAACATTATTCTTGATCGCAAGGGAGTCGTTTGGATCACCGATTTTGGTTTGGCAAAGGATAGTTCCAATGAGATTAACTTGACCAAGACTGGTGATGTCATCGGGACGCCCCAGTATCTGGCTCCCGAGTCTTTGGAGGGTAAATATGATCAGCGAAGCGAAGTCTACTGTCTTGGGTTAACGCTTTACGAACTGGCCACGCTTCAACCGGCCTATCGGAGTGGAACAACCGCAGAGGTGATCCGGGCGATTGCCACCAGTTCCCCGGTTTCGCCCCGCAAGATCGATTCCGGAATTCCGACCGATTTGAGCACGATCATCGACAAGGCAGTCGCCAGAGATCCAGGATCGAGATACCAAACCGCTGACGCGATGCGAGCAGATCTGCTTGCGTTTGTTGAAGACCGCCCGATTGCAGCTCGGCCTCCTTCGACATTGGAAACGATCGTCAAATGGGGGCGGCGCAATCCGCTTGCCGCCGCACTTTCGGCCGTTTCGGCGCTACTGCTGATGCTGGTCGCCGTCTCAGCGACGATTGGCTATCTCTACACGATCGACGCGCTCGACAAAGAGGCGAGTAAATCGGCACAGTTGGCGGCTGAAAAGCTTGAATCCGAGCGACAACGCAACGCCGCGTTGGATGCTCGCAACAAGGCTCAGTCGTTCGCTGCCGAAATGAAGGTCCAGTATGATCGCGCCGAAGCCAACATCGATGTCACGCTGGAGGCATTCGATGAAATGTTCAAGCAAGTCATGTCACGCGGATCTACGTCCCAAGTCAGCAGCGACGTCGAAGGATTTGAGGAGTTGATGGGGATCGAGACAACCGTCACCCGTCAGGATGCTGAGTTTCTGGAGAAGCTGTTGGTGTTTTACGATCGTTTCGCTAACCAGAATGCCGAAAACGAGTCGCTGATGGCGGAGTCAGCTCGGGCGTTTCGCCGAGCAGCCAATATTCATCAGTTGGTTGGGCAGTACCAACAGTCGACCGAAGCGTATCAGAAATCAATCGATCTCTATCAGCGAATTCTTGAAGATTCTGATTCCAAGGAGGTCCTGATCGCGTTAGTTCAAGCCAAATCCGAACTCGCGCGCGCGATCCGGCGGAATGGCTCGCGTACGCGCTGGTCTGAGGCTTTAAAGGAGAACAGGGAAGCGATCGCCCTGCTGGAAACGCTGCCATTGAATCAGCTTGATGATGAATTGAAATTTGAATTGGCCAAAACTCAAAACTCGCTGGGCTCTAGCAGCGCCTTAATGTCGGTTTTGAGCGCTCAGGGTGATGCAAGCCGACAAGACCATCGACCGTTTTGGGGCAAACTCTTTCGTGATGCCTTTAACAAGAAAATTGGCGCGCGACCGCTAGGTAAAAATGGACTGGATCGGGACAAGATCGGGGCAGGCAAAGGCAGGCAAAGCCGCGGCAAGGGTAACGGGCCATTTGGAAAACAGCGTCCTACGGCGCGGTTGACCGACGGTCAAAACCCCTCCACGGATTCGCGAATTTCACCCCCGAATTTTTCTGGGAATGCTCCCGAAAAAGCGGCAAGGCGCGCAACGGCTGGAGGTCGACGTGGACCAGGAGGCAACTCAATAAAAGGAGTTGTTGGCAAAGAGCTCAATCGGCTTTCCAAAAATTCGCTTGCCTTACTTGAGGAGTTGGTCGAGTCTAACCCAGACAATATTGAGTACCGCTCGGCTCGAGCCAACGCCTATTGTTCGCTGGCGGCGTTTCAATTAGTGCCAAATCCGGCTCAGGCACGCGACCTGAGAGAGAAAGCGATCGACGAACTTGAGTTTCTGATCGAACATAATAAAGAGAATCCCGCCTACCGATTCAGACTGGCGTTGGCCTGCATGCTGGGTGATTTTTCCAATCCGACCGAGGGTGAGCTGGAGCTTTTGAGTCGTTCGATCAAATTGACCCAGCAGTTGACGTTTCAGTTCCCTGAGGTTCCCGATTATCACTCGCTGTATGGTTCGATTCGCTGCCAAGAGTCGCAGTTGTTGATTGAAAAAGGCGACCTTCAGGATGCCCTGGAATCGTTGGGAAGTGCGAAAGATAGTTTCGCCTATGTCGTTGAACTGCAGCCCGACGATCGCGCGTTCAAGTCAAGAATGCACTCAGCGCTCATCGGCCAGTTGAGATCGCTTGCGGATAAAGCCAGGGAAGCCGGCAACTTGAAGATCGCAAAAGACGCCAAGACGCTCATCGATGCTTCACGACCACGCGGTCCCGGACGGGGCAAGCTAACGCATTAGCGCGCGGCAACAGTCGCATAGCAGACGGTTGAGTGGTGAAGACACAGCTTTGCAACAAAGCTTCTGACCCCGAAATTCAGGGGATTTTTTCGCCGCCATGTTTTGACGGCTGAGCTGGTTTCAAGCAAACTGGAACACTCTCAAAGGCATCGCTTAAAATCCGTTGTTTCGATATCCGCAGCGTTTGTACCAACAGTCAGGAATTACATCATGTTTTCGTTTCGGCCCCTTTTGATTTGGGCTTTGATTTTTGGCTTGTCCGTTTGCTGGGAAAACCAAGTGGTCGCACTTTCTCTCCCACAAGCTCAGACCGATCAAACCGAGATCGATAACGCTCAACTCGACCAAGCCAGTGAGGAAGTTCCGGCGAAGCGGAAACGAAAGCGTCGATCTGCTGCACGTCAAAAAAAGCAACAGGAAGAAAAGGGGAAAGGAAAAGATAGCGACCCAAAAACCGAAACTGAAAAAACCGAAACTGACACTGACAAGAAAGACGCAACCAAAATCGACTCCGGTCAGTTTTCCTCTGCATTGAAGTTTCGCAATATTGGCCCCGCTTTCATGTCCGGCAGAATTGCGGATATCGCAATCGATCAGAACAATCCAAACACCTGGTACATCGGAGCCGGTTCAGGCGGCGTTTGGAAAACACAAAATTCCGGAACAACATGGAAACCAATATTTGACGATCAACCTGTCTACTCCATTGGTTGCATTACGATTGACCCAAGCAACAGCAGCACCGTTTGGATCGGCACAGGTGAAAACAACGGTGGTCGGCATGTCAGTTTCGGTGACGGAGTTTACGTCAGTCACGACGGAGGAAAAAGCTTTGCCAACAAAGGCCTCAAAGAATCTGAACACATTGGCAAAATTGTCGTCGATCCCCGCGATTCGAATCGAGTCTTTGTCGCCTCCCAGGGCCCGCTCTGGTCATCCGGTGGCCAGCGCGGTTTGTACAAAACCAATGATGGCGGAGAAAACTGGGATCTCGTGCTTTCCAGTGGCGAATATACCGGGGTGACCGATGTTGTCATTGACCCCAACAATCCAGACGTACTTTATGCCGCCACTCATCAGCGCCACCGTACAGTGTGGGCACTTGTCAACTGCGGACCAGAATCGGCCATTCACAAATCGACCGATGGGGGCAAGACATGGAAAAAGCTAAAAAGCGGATTGCCTTCGGGAGACGTTGGCAAGATTTCGCTTGGCGTTTCTCCGTTTGATTCAAACGTGGTTTACGCCACGATCGAACTACCCGGGCGAAAAGATTATACCTCAACGGGTGGTTTCTGGCGCAGCGAAAACGCCGGTGCGAGTTGGGAAAAGGTCAGCGATCAAATCGCCGGTGGCACTGGCCCCCACTATTATCAGGAACTGTTTTGCGACCCGCACCGAAAAGATGTTCTTTATCAGGCCGACGTCTATTTACGACGAAGCATCGATGGAGGACGCACGTGGAAAAGCGTTGAAGGGAAGCACAAACACGTTGACAACCACGCCGTCGCATTTCACCCATCGGACAAGGATTTTCTCGCCGTCGGTTGTGATGGAGGAGTCTATATCAGCCAGGATTTCGCCAAGACGTATCGGTTTGTCTCCAACTTGTCGTTGACTCAGTTTTACAAGCTCTCGCTCGACAACGAGATTCCGTTTTATCACGTTGCAGGTGGCACGCAGGATAACAATTCCCAGTACGGCCCCGTTCGAACAAGAAACGTCCAGGGGATCATGAATTCGGATTGGAGAATTACGATTGGCGGCGACGGGCATGACAACGCCATCGATCCAAAGGACCCCAATACGATCTACGGTGAATCGCAACAGGGATACATCCGGCGCTTTGATCGGCGAACTGGTCAGGCCGTTGATATTCGACCGCAACCGGGTGATGGTGAAGAGAGTCTACGGTTCAACTGGGACTCACCGATCTTGATCAGCCCGCATTCACATAAACGGCTATACTTCGGATCCAAACGATTGCACCGAACCGATGATCGTGGCGATTCATGGAGAACGGTCAGCCCTGATCTTTCGAAAAATATCAATCGTCTTTCTTTGCCAATAATGGGCCGTATTCCAAGCATCGATGCAGGGTACGACCTGCTGGCCATGAGCAGATTTGGCAACATTACATCGATCAGCGAATCGCCGCTGGTGGAAGGGTTGCTATACGTCGGAACTGACGACGGTTTGATCCAGGTCAGTGAAAATGGCGGCAAGACTTGGAGGAAGATCGATCGGATTTTTGATGTCCCAGAGGACTTTTTCGTCAACGACATCAAAGCGGACTTGCACGATGCTGACACGGTCTACGCCTGCATCGACGATCACAAGACCGGCGACTTCAAACCGTATTTGATTCGCAGTACCGACCGCGGTCGCACTTGGGAATCGATGGCCGGCGATCTGCCTGAGAAGCATCTCGTGTGGCGAATTGTTCAAGACCACAAACGAAAAGATCTGTTCTTCCTTGCCACCGAATTCGGAATTTTCTGCACACTCGACGCCGGTGAAAAATGGTTTCAGTTGAAAAGTGGACTGCCCACGATTTCGTTCCGTGATTTGGAGATTCAGCCTGAGATGGACGATCTGGTTGGAGCTTCATTCGGGCGTGGGTTCTACGTGCTTGATGATTATTCCTTGCTGCGTGACGTAACGCCGGAGCTGTTCAAAAAAAATGAATTCCATTTGTTTCCAACTCGCACAGCCTTCTGGTACCAGCAGGATGATTTGCTTGGAGGGCGAGTCGCGTCTCAGGGGGACAGTCATTTCAGCGCCGACAATCCGACCTATGGTGCAACGTTCACTTACTTCAACCGGGACGGCTTTGAATCTCTAAAGAGCAAGCGAAAGAAAATGGAATCAAAACTGGCCAAAGAAAACAAAGATATTCCAACGCCGTCATGGGAAGACTTGAAAGCTGAGCGAGATGAAATCGGACCGACCGTTTTCCTGGAAGTCAAAGACGCCAAAGGCAAACTTGTCAAACGTCTTGATGGCTCCAATGGAAAAGGGATACAGCGTACGACCTGGAATATGCGGTTCGGTAATACGGGAGGGCTTGGCGGGCCACTTGCGGGACCGGGTTCCTACACCGTTCAGGCATTCCGGCTTGTAGATGGAAAGTCATCGGTCCTATGTGAGCCTCAGCGTTTTGAGCTCCAATCGGTGATTGATCCGACTGTCAAAATTGGTAACCGCAGCAGAGCCATTGAATTTACTCGGCTGGCAGGTGAATTGATGAATGAAGTCAATGCCGCTGGTGGATTGATCAAGGAGCGTGAAGAACAACTCGACAAAATGATCAAAATCATCAAGTCGTCCAACCAAGGCACGCCAGCATTGCTTGCCCAAGCTCAAAAGTTCAAGGCCAAACTCATGACTTTCACAGAAGAGCTGAGCGGGGACGAGCTTCGAAAATCGAAGCATGCTGAATCAGAACCTGGTATCGACAGTCGCTTGCGAAACGCTGCTTCGGGAGCTGTTAAAAGCATTCACGGGCCGACCAAAACTCACCGCCAGCAGTTTGAAATCGCTAAAGACAGGTTCAACAAAATTAAGAAGGATATTCGAAAAGTAGTTGAAGTTGACCTGGAGCAATTTGAGAAGAAACTCGACAAGGCAGGGTTGCCATGGACTCCGGGACGCCGTTTACCAGGCAAGTAACTTTTGAACCAGCAGACGATGATCCAGAGAAGAAGCAATATCAGTTGTGGATTTTTGATACGGACAAAGGGCAGGCTCACCGAGGCTGTGATTTTATTAGCCGTTTGGGCGATAGCCCCGGTTGAACTGCCATTAACCGTGGCTATCGCCAAAACGGCTGATGTTGTTAAGGAGTGTTTTGAAAAAATCACAACCTAACCCAGTTGATGGCGGTGTGTTCGATATTGTCGACGGATCAAAGCAGGTGGTAGTCCCGATCAAAGCTCACTTGCCTGTAAAGAAAGCCATTCAGTTCGCCGTGACGGTCGAGATCCTGAGCGGCGTTGCTGTTTGTTTCCAAGCGGGAGAAGATTCCTGTGTTGGCGGCTGTTGAATAGCTGCCGTCATAACGCGGATCCGTTTCTCAAACTTCTGGCCAAGCCTTGCCGATCGACTCGGGCTCAGCTTGAAAGCGATGAATCGTGCAACTCGCTTGGATCTTGGGCAGTTCTGCATCAGAAGAAGCCGCTTCTCGGCGGAATTTGGCGGAAAGTTTGAGAGGTTTCTTTTTTTCCTTTGTGTCTTCCTGTCTTTGTGCGAGAAAAACTCTGCTGCTTCTGCTGAGGCAGATTCGTTTTTGTTACAGAGGCGGTTTTGGATCGAAACAAAAAAGGGCAGGAATAATCCTGCCCTTTGAGTTTCATTTTGTATCGCCACAACTAGTCGAGAAATCCGACGAGTTCCTGTGAACGGCTTGGCTGTTGCAGCTTGCGAACGGCCTTAGCTTCGATCTGTCGGATTCGCTCACGGGTTACTTTGAAGATGTGACCGACTTCTTCAAGCGTGTAGCTGTAGCCATCACCAAGCCCGTATCGGAGCTTGATAATTTCTCGCTCACGATAGCTGAGCGTCTTGAGCACATCCTGAATTCGGCCGCGAAGCATTTCCTGTGACGCGCCGATTGAAGGACTCTCGGCTTCGCCGTCGGGTAAGAGGTCGCCGAAGTGGCTGTCCTCGCTATTGCCGACTGGACGATCGAGGCTGATCGGGTAGCGGCTCATCGCCAATACTCGTCTCGCTTCGTCGATCGTTGTCTCACTGCGACGGGCGACTTCTTCGAGTGTTGGCTCGCGACCAAGCTCCTGAAGCAACTGTCGTGAAACCGTTCGGACACGAGACATCGTCTCAACCATGTGAACCGGAATACGAATCGTCCGGCTCTGGTCGGCAACGGCTCGCGTGATCGCCTGGCGAATCCACCATGTCGCGTAAGTACAGAACTTGAATCCGCGACGATATTCGAACTTATCGACCGCTCGCATCAAACCAGCGTTACCTTCCTGAATCAAATCAAGGAAGCTCAATCCACGGTTGCGGTATTTCTTGGCGATCGAAACAACTAGACGAAGGTTACCTTCGGAAAGTTCACGCTTGGCCTTCTGATATTTCGTGTAAATCTGACGAAGGAATTTTACCCGAGTCCGTAGGCTGGCTGGTGATTCTTGGCACGCCAGCAAGATCGTCCGCATTTCCTGAATCCAAGGCTCGCGTTCGCTGGCTGGCTTTTTCGTCTTTTTATGTTTCTTGATTTTGGCGGCGAGTTCATCAACCCGAATACTGAAATCTTCGATCGTGCGAATCATCGACTCAATTCGCTGGGTACGCAGACCAAGCTCTTCGATCAGGCGAACAGCCCGGCGACGTCGACGGCCGAGGTTCTGCCACGCTTCACGTTTGCGGCTTGGTTTTTGAGTTTTCGAGAATGCCGTCAAAAAGTCGTGACGATTTCGCTTGAGCAAAACTGACAACGTATTAAGGTTGTGAGGGATGCGACCAAGAATCTGTTCCTTTTCCAAACGATCGGTTACCGAGACTTGAACGGTACGATCAAACGGAAGTTCACCACGGTGAACACGAACCAGAGTTTTGTAAGCCGACCGAATGACGTAATCGCATTCAAGAAGTTTGGTACGAAACTCGCGACGAGTCACTTCGATGCGCTTGGCAAGCGTGATTTCTTCGGTACGCGTCAGCAAAGGAATTTCACCCATTTGCGTCAGGTACATGCGAACCGGATCATCTGACCACGAATCCGATTCTTCCATTCCACTAGCTAAAGGCTTGGCAGCTTCAGTTTCGGCCGGCGGTGTTGTGCTGCTGGCTTCGACAACTTCTTCAAAACGCTTGGGGGCAACGCGTGTGCGTGTTTTGTCGTCATCTTCTAGGAGGGTGTCGAACAATTTGAACTCCTGCGCAATTGCTAAAATGTTTCAATGATTTGAGTCTGTGGAAGTCGTGAGACTAAACACCGACGAACTTCTTTACCACTTGGAAATGCGAACCCATGGCGAAGAAACAAATGGAAGAAATTCCAATTAGCCAACACGTACAGTCATGCTCGATTGTTCCATCAATCACTACGGTCTCAATCGACCAGACCAAGCTTGAATTGCCTGAATAAGTCAGGCTTGAGTCAATGTTGATCTCCAGCACTAATCAACGATCCATCTCTGTGCGTTGATAAATGACTTGTTAACAGCCCTGTCCCATGTTGCCGTGCGCAGAATCTTTCTCACCGGTTCCCGCGTTGGGTTGCCTTTCGGCGTCTAGCAATCAAACTGACTCGATTAAAAAGGGAGGTCAGGACCAGAAGTGGATCAAGACGGAACCCTGGGTGGGCTGTTGAAACAGCATGAGTTTTGATTTGCTGGTCCAATTGTAACTTGGGGGGGTGGATCGTCCACCCAAAAATAAATTTGCCCCACGTTTTTCGAATACTTGTGCTCGGGGCGCGTTAACGAGAGAGGCGTTGACCTGATCGGTTAATATCAGCATTTTAAAACGACCCAATCAACCGTAATAGTTTGGTGTCCCGAGAATTAGGACCAAGCAGGCTCCAAGTCGGGTCAGGCCCCGACTAAGCCGGGTTGAAATATTGGGCGAGCCAGTTCACGCTACAAGGCTCGGTCAGGTTTGAAAATTGCGGAGATTTGCTAGTTTTAGTGACAGCAAGAATTGCGTGTCTCTGGTCGACACTTTCAACCTGCCAAACCAAAATCTCTGATTTAGTATCGAGACTGCAACTGGACGTGTCTCATCAAGGCAAGCGATCTTCAGTGCCCGTTTTTCAACTCACACCCTTATCGAGCAATATTGGATTGCAATGTCACTTCGATATCTTTTTCCTTGCACCGATTGCGAATTCAAATTTGAACTGGTCAGCAGGCAGGCTGGGCAAGAACTGGTTTGTCCCGACTGTGGCAACGCGACACAGGCCCCAAAATTGGGGACGCTCAAGAAGCTTGAACTGGCGGAGTCGGCCAGTGAAGTATCTGACTTCAGAGCCAATCGCCAGAATTCGAATACTGGGGGATGGAAGAATATTCTATTCGTGAGTGGACTGGCACTGGCGATTATTGCTGGAGTTGCCGGTTTTTCCCTTTACCGGTTTGCGCAATCCAAAATCGTCGAGTTTGACGTAGAGCGAGAGATCGAGAAATTTGAGGAGTGGATCGACGAGAATCCGCCCACCAGCGTGCTGGGAACCTACGTTCAAATGGAGGTCGGCAAAGGGCTGCCTGAATGGCAAGAGTTGCCGCACATCGGTGAGAACAAACAGGCCGCCATCCTCAAGAAATTCGCGTATGGATTATTCGGGCTCTCGGGCCTGGGACTGCTGACGTTGATCGGATCTTTCCTGATTCCTAAACGGAAAAGCTGAAACAGTCGTCGCATTTGAGGGCCGAAGTAATTTGGCCGAACCTAAATGAGCTTTCGAGATGTCTGTGTCTTCGCGAGCCCAGTCGGACTTGTCCTTGAGAAAGTCACGGAGCTGAACCACTCAATCGTCGATTGGACGTCGATATCCTGAGTTTGGTTTTCGAGGGGTGTTTCGGTTTTAGCCTTATCCATCGGAGGAAGGCTCCTGGCCCGGCCTCAGATTGAGCAACTTACGAAGTCCTCGTTGAACGTATTTGAACTTGACCGGTAACGGCATCTGCAAACGATGTTCGTTGATCAGTTCGGGTTTTACATACTTCTCAAGCTTTTCCATCGCAAACAGGATCGCGGGAAGCCCAGAAGTATGTTCTCCATTGGCAAAGTCCTCGAAGGCTTTGACTCCGGCTCGGCCAAGCCCCGCACATCCAAACAACACGCAGTCGGCTGGCAAGTCCTCGGCTGGATCTAGATCCGAGAAACGGGCTAGGCCACGTACGGGATCACTTGTGATCAGCACGCGATAGCCGATTTCTTTCAGCCGTTCTCGCAAGCTGTTTTGGACTTTAACGTTGGATTCGATCAACAGCAAAGTCTTGCCACGACCTTCGTCGGCTTTGGAGACTAGCTTGCTGTACGCTTCTGCCTCTTGGGCAGAGAGATTTGCATCGTACTTCTTCAAGTCTCCCGCTTCGATCGCTTTGATAACGCCTTCGGTTTCTTCCTGTACCAGCTTCGCCGTCTGGATTCGTTTTTCAGGATCAATCTCCATCATGCGATTGACCAGATTCACCAACCGATGGGGCAAGTCAGGATCATGAATCGTGATTGGTTTGGTGTCTTTGAATCGGCCGGCTGAAAGACGTTTGATTCGTTCCCGGGTTTCGCTCAGTGGTGGTTCGCCGGTAACCATCTGGTAGAGCATGCAGCCAACGAAAAAGAGATCGCTTCGCGTATCGTTTCGTCGGGCTCCAGTACATCGTTCCAGGCCGGCGTAATCGATACTGCGCGGAACGCCATTGGTATCATCGCTGCTGACAGTTGCCAATCCAAAGTCAACCAGTTTGGCTTGGCCACGAGCTGAGAGCAGTACGTTGGAGAGCTTCATGTCGCGATGATAGACATTGAAGGTTGCCGCGTGTGCCAGTCCAGCGGCAATATCACGAGTGATCTTCAACGCAGTGACGTGCGGAATCTTTTTATGGGCCCGCACGTATTCGCGCAGGTTTTGGCCTTCGACAAAGTCCATCACCATATAGAAACGGCCTTTGTCTTCGTCGACTTCGAAAATTGGAACGATGTTGGGGTGACGCAGATCCATCACCATTCGGGCTTCGCGAAGAAACGACTCACGGCTGTCCGCGTCGGCACTGAACCGCTGGCGGAGCACTTTGACCGCTTTGACTTCACCGGTTGTTGAGTGAACGGCACGATAAACACGGGCGAATGTTCCGGCTCCAATGAGATAGAGGACTTTCCACTTGTTGTAGAAATAGCCGCGCCGTTGACCATCAACCACTCGCGAGATCTGCCAGTTGGTCATCTGCTCTTTTTCGAGCAGCGTCATGATGAAGTCGTTGAAGCTGGCGCGACCACGACCGCCGGAGGCCGCCAGAACCTCTTCAAGCTCTTTGTTTCCCATCAATCCGCAATCGTAGATACGTTGTGCGAGTTGATCGGATGAAAGTTCACTCATTTTTATCGATCCAAGAAGCGGGATTGCCGCTCGCAAGGGCTAATGCTGTTTACCAAAAGAACGCGGCTTGGTGACCAAAAGGAAGGCTAAGTCTTAATAATATTCGAAACCCTTGAATGCGACAACTTTACAACGTTGCCCACGGATATTTGTTCCGTTTGAGAGTTGTCGGCGTGGTGGACTTCCGGTGAAGCGTCAGTGGGAGAAAAAAGGAAGAGCCAATCCCTTTAATCGGATCGGCCCTTCCCTAAGGACAGGGAGACAATGTCTTGCTCAACGCCAGGGTTGATTTTCGAGTCTTGAGACAGCTCTCTTGAGACAGCTCTCAATAGGCTTACAGCTCACCTTCTTCCAAAGCACTCTTGAACGAGTCTCGCTCGCGGCGAGTGGCTTCGAGGTCGAACATCAAGTATTTCATGTCCATGCGAAGCTGACTCAACGCTTCCTGAATCAAATTCAAGATTCGACGTCGGCGTCTGGTGTACTCAACTACGCGATTCATCGGCTGTTCCAACTGAGAGCGATACTCTTCAGGAAGTGCCCGCACTGCCGTGATTAGGTCATTGAGATCAAGTGGAAGTTGGTCCGTTTTAGCGTTTGTCTTATTCATAGTTGTCGTCGCCTGTTGAAGTTGCCCTGTTTGTCTTGGGTGTTCCTTTTGTCTGACTGGCAATAAAGCACTCGTGGTGCCAAACCTCGTGGGCCAAAACTGGTTTGGATTCAAAACTGTTGCTAGCACGGGGTTTTTCGAGTTTTCCAGCGCCCCACGGGTTTTGACTCAGCGCTGCCCAACGTTGAGAAAAGACAACGCTTTGACATGGCGAGTGCACGCATATCCTGATAAAAGCTGGGCGAACTCTCCTTTGGTGTGATTTCACCAATGTTGAAAAAACGCCTCACATCTAAAAGCCAGATGTGGGTTTCTCGAAACCATGTTGTTTTCAAGCGGCAGTGAAAATGATTTTCATCGATCCAATCCGAATTACTGTGGTGTTGTTTTTGACGGGGCTGTTCGCCATGCCGGCGTCGGCTCAGTTTCACGAGACGTTTGATTCGACCTCGCCGAGTTGGCAGCGGCGTGAAACGGACTGCTCGATCAACAGTTCCAATTGGAATCAGCGTCGTTCCAACGATGTTGCTGCGCGAAACCGGTTCGAAAGCCTCGAAATCCAAAATGGCAGTGGGACTCAGATCCTGATTTCTCATGATGTTCCCCCTGCGTTTGTAATTCCTGAGTTGCTTCCTTCAGTCCGGGTGAAAGCTGACAGGCCAGGAATTCGAATTCTGGCTCGGGTTGTTCTGCCTCACACCGATTCGCCTTCTGGCGACGGTCCGATGACGACGATGTTGGCTGGCCCTCGCTACACTGGGACCGGAAAATGGCAGGAGTTGTCGTTCAACTTGGAGAAAGATCTTCAGGAACAGCTTCGCGAAGAAATCTGGATGCTCCGTCGCCGGTTTGATGGCGAAGTCAGCCAGCGCGACGCTTATATCGATAAAGTCGTGTTGAATCTGTACACCGGCCCGGGAACTACCAAGGTCCAAATCGACGATTTGCGGCTCAAGGGAATGGTTTCGGCGGCCAGCGTCTCCGATGCGGTTCGGACGACCGGAACCGCCAGGCAAGATAACAACGTTCGGCAAACATCGTTGGCCAAAGCGGTCGAGAAGCAGGAATCGCTGGTCAAACGAGATGGAACGGTTCTGCTGGTCAAGAACAAGCCGTACTTCCCCCGGGTCGTTCAGCACAACGGAGAACCATTCGATTATCTCAAAGCGATCGGTTTCAATACGATCGAGCTCAAAGCAACTGCAACTTTTGCGCAGCTGCAGAAGGCACAAGCCCTCGATATTTGGTTGATCTGCCCTGCCCCAAGTTCGGTTGGGCTCAGCCCAATCGATTTCAAGTACGACCGAGTGCTGGGCTGGAGCGTTGGGGACAAATTGACCAGCCGTGATTTGCAAGTCGTCCAACAACGTGCCCGCGAGATTCGCGAGTCGGACCAACGTGAAGGACGCCCAATCATTGGTGGCGCTCAGTCGAGTTGGTCCCAGTTGTCGCAACTGACCGATGTTATGTCGGTCGGAGTCGAACCGATCGGGACGAGCTTTCTCGCCAGCCAGTACGGTGAGTGGATCAAACAACGACGACAGATTACTGGAAACAGCACCCCAGTCTGGGCGGATATCCAAACGGAGCTTTCGAAATCGCTGACCTCTCAGATCGAAACGCTTGCCAAGCAATCGCCTCCGATCCCGATTGAGCCGCAGCAGGTCAAGTTTCTGGTTTACGAGGCGATCACTGGCGGTGCGCGTGGTTTGAGATTCTTGTCACGAAATCGCCTCGACGCCACTGATCCGGTATCACGGCTGCGAGCTCAAACGATCGAGTGGATCAACGCCGAGATAAAGCAAATCGAACCATGGGCAGTCGGCGGAGCAGTCATGGGTGAAGTCGCAACCAATGACAAAGAAATTGAAGTCACCGCGATCAACACCAGCCGGTCGAGATTACTGTTGATTCAGCGGCCAACCCACCACGAGCAATATCTTGCCGGTGACGTTCCGGTGAAGACGGTCTCGTTTCAGGACTCAGCGACCAACGGCAATACGAGTGCCTATTTGATTGACCAATCTGGACTTATTTCGCTTCCCAACTCACATGGTCACGCTGGGGCCAATATTCAAATTGACAATTGCCCGTTTGCCGCTGCCGTTGTATTGACACAGGATCCGCTGGTTATGAACAAGCTCCGCGAGTCGTACGATCGAGTCGGTCAGCAGACGATTATGCAAATGCATACCGAGCTGACCCAGCAATGGCTGGCGATCATTCAGTTGATCGACCAGCAAATGGGACGGATGGGCAAAAGTTCGGCCGTGGCGTCGGGCGCGCTTAACGAGGCGGTCAATTCATTCCGCACGGCCCAGACGCTGATCAATGGAAGCAGTCCCCAAACTGCAGTCGACTATTTGAATCGTGCTGACGAACGACTGGCTTTCGTTCGCCGCGATATGGTGACTGGCCCCCTGGGAATGTTTCAATCAAAAACCTCAACGCCGTTCGTGGCTCATTCAAGTTTGATTCCTCTTCACTGGGAATTGTCGACCAGGTTGGGCACGACCGATTGGCAACCCAACGGATTGGCAGGAGGAGATTTTGAGAATCTCGGGCACATGATGTCCAACGGCTGGCAAAACCGACGTTTGGACGATGAGAAACTGATCACTGGTGTCGAGCTTTCTGAGTCTGCTCGCGTTGATGGTCGCTATGGCCTCAAGATGACGGTTGCTCCACGAACGACCGCGCCGCAATTGGTCGAGTCCACTCCGCTTTGGATCTCCACTCCAGAAGTTCCGATCAAAGGCGGTCAGTTGATTCGCATTCACGGCTGGGTCAACGTTCCGGAAGTCATCCAAGGCACCCACGATGGGTTGATGGTGATTGATTCGCTTGGCGGTTCCGACATGGCTGAGCGAATTCCCGTCACCCGCGGCTGGCAGGAGTTTACGCTTTATCGCGGCGCTCCATCGGACGGAGTTTTGAAAGTCACGTTCTCGCTTGGCGGAGTTGGCACTGCGCTGCTGGACGAAGTCACCATTCGCGCGATCAATTTGCCGCAGGTAACACCGCGACAAGCTCGCAACCAGTAATGCAGGAGCATGCAATGGTATGCGAAAGAGCTGTTACCGATCACCGTTTTGACGATCGGAACGCCTTGGAGGAAGGCATGCCGTGTGATTTTCCTAGCGGCTATTTGGCGGCGTAGGATTTCTTGGCAGGAGAGACTTCTCCCAAGCTCACGTCGCTGATGCGAGCGAATCGCTCTTTGGAGCCATCTTTGAGGTAGCGGTAGCCCACCCGAGTTGGTTTGCCAGTCTTTGGGCAGACAACCATGACTTTGCAAGCTCGGATCGGACTCTCTCTATGGAGTCGCCCACCTTGCGGATTCTTCTGGCTCGGCTTGACGTGCTTGTAGACCAGGTTAACACCCTCGACGAGCAACATCCCTTTTTTGTGATCAACAGAGATGACTTCGCCTTTGACGCCTTTGTCTTTGCCGCTGATGACCTGAACTGTATCGCCGTTATGAATCTTCATTTTTCTCGCCATATTTCTCTTTTTGGAATCGAAGAGTTTGCGGCATTTGGCCCCGATTGTCAAGGCATAAACCGCCTGGAATACGAACTCTAGCGGCTGGAAAGTGGCTCGGCTGTCCGAGCCGAAACCAGAAAGTTCACTTCTCGGCTCGGAGAGCCGAGCTACTATGGGCCGCTACCATAGGCCTTAAAGCTCGCATAAAGCGACCTTACTTGTCCGCTTTTTCTTCAATCTCGCAATAGCTCAGCGCCAATAGCGAGTAAGCCGTAACGAGGTTGGGATCGCCTTCGTACCAACGGTCGGCGGGATTGGTCCACGATCCGTCTTTGCTTTGCATGCTCTCAAGCTGCTTGATCAAGTCGGCTCGCCAGTTGTGCTTGGTCCCCTTTGAGTCGGTCACGAAATCGCTCTGGGCAACGTCCAGCGTTTTCGCAAACACGTGGTAGTAATAGAAAAGACCCTGCTGTCCCATTCCCGGATTTGTCGTCAAATCGTAATGCCGCCCAATCCAATCCATGGCGGCCTGAACCCGGCTGTCGTCTTTTTTGACGCCGGCGTAAAGCATGCTTTTGAGTCCAGCGTAGGTCATTGAAGCGTAACTTCTCAGCCCGCCCTCGGGAGTTGAACCGGGCTTTGACTCGCCTTCGCCGACTCCGGTGTAGATGAATCCGCCTCGGTCTTCAGCGGTCACCTTTTGAGCCCATTCAGCCGTGTTGTGTTCGCCAGGCAGATTTTGACACCTTGCCATGAACAGCGCTGCGTTCTGCATCGCCGTGCTGTTGGGGTCGTCGCCCGCGGCTTTTAAAGCGTCCTGAAAGAAAGAAGTATTGGATGCGTCAGGTCGCTTGTGGCTGCCGTAGCCCTGACCGCCAAAGAACGAACTGTCGATCGTGTGCCCTTCGCTTTCGTCCCACTGGATACCCTTGAGAAACGCAACGGCTTTCTCGATCGTATCATCGTACTTGCCGTCTTTATTGGCCAGTTTGAAGCACATTAGTGTGACGCTGGTCTCATAGTTTCGCAGCACGCTCTTGGGTGCGTAGATCCCACCGTCCTTGCGAATATTGGACTCGAGATAAGCAAGCGCTTTTTTGACTCGCGGGTCAGTCACTCGAACGCGGTGCTCAAGCAATGCAGTGGTACAAAGCGCCGTAACAGCTGGGCTGAGTTGCTTACTGAAAGAGCCGTCGTCGGACTGGCCTTTCTCAAGCAAAAACTTGACGCCTGCGCTGGTCGATTTATCGAATAGCAGTTTGGTGCGCTGGTCTGCAGTGAGCTCTGATTCCGTGGCTTGCTTGGCCGATTCGTCTTGCGGAGCCGCGTGAGCCGATTGGCAATCCATGAACATGCAGACTGCTAGCCCCAATGCGATGATTCCCATCGGACTCAATACGCTTAACACGTTTTTCGAAAAGGCATTCATCGCATCGTCTCCGGAAAAGGAATCATTGAGTTGGTTGGGTTCACCCGCCTTCACCCAACTTGCGCCATGGTGAAGCTCGTTTCGAATTCGGTAAAGCCTGAATTTTTATAATCGTTCTGGCCCCTGCTCAAGGCAAGTCCGATCGGAAAACGCCCTGCGTCAGCCTTACTCCAGTACCGCCAGAATGTCGGCTTCATTCATGATCAACAGAGCGCCACCATCGACTTCGATCTCTGTTCCAGCATAACTGGAGAACAGAACACGGTCACCTTCGTTGACCTGAAGCTCAGATCGCGAACCGTCAGCCAGCACGCGACCGCTACCAACCGAAAGGATCTTCCCTTCCTGAGGTTTTTCGCGGGCAGCGCCGGGAAGTACGATTCCGCCAGCAGTCATTTCGTCTGCTTCGGTTCGTTTTACAACAACTTTGTCGCCAAGTGGTTCGATTCGCATGAAAACGCCTGAGATTATTTGGAAAGTGCAGCGTCACACGTTGGTGACGTCACGGATGTTCATTGTTTCATGGCACGATTTTTCGTTCAAGTCGTTTGTCGATTTTTGGACGTTTGGAAGCCCGTGTATTGCACTAAGAGGTTCCAATGCCGGAAAACTCGACCCAACCGTTTGAATTGACTTTACTCGACGTTGCAACGGTACGGGCGATGAAATGCCGAAAACGAGTGTAGGCTTCCGCGCTGGCGCGTTACGCCAGAATTTTATGCCCCAAGCCAAACAAACGACCACCTATTTCGAATATGAACCAAGTCAGAAAAATCGCACGCATCTCCGATTCCAAACCAGCGTCGGTCCTCAGTCGCATCGCAGCCGTGCAGGGCCATGTCGTTGAGCATGACGCAAGAGAGCGGACTATTGGGACTATTGTTGAGGCCTTGCCACCGAAACCAACAATGGTGATTGATGAAATGGCTTACGCCGAATCACTTTCAGCATTCGCCCCGCCGACGATCAAACTGAGGATCAATCCTGACACTCACCCTGAGTCTGACGATCAAGAATCTATCGAAGGGTTTTTGGATTCGTGCATCGAATCGGCTGAGCAGGTTCAACAGCTCGCGCAGCGATTGAGCGAGAATGAAACCGAGCTTCGAGCTCGCGAAGTTGAGCTGGAGCAACGGATCGAAACTTGGAACACGCGGGTTGAAAGTCTCGAATCCGAGCTTGACCTCAAAGTTCGCCAAATCGAACAACAGTCGTCCCACGTTCGCTGTCAGCAGCTTAACCTGATGCAACTTCAAACTGATATCGTGAAAAGCCACGAGTCGACTCGAATCGCGATCGAGTCACTGGTTGTCGAATCAAGCGGCGATGCACAAACGATAGCGACGCTCAAAGCGCTCAAGTATCAGTTGAGTGGCCGATTCGACTATATCGCTCGCCGGTGGGAACATATTGCTGGTTTGCTTCAGGCACAGCGTGATGCAGATGTGACCGAGCGAAGGGTGGATGATTCGGTCGATTGGGCTGGCAAACTGTTGTGAGCCGAGGTCGGTAGGATTGGGCGGCGCCACCTTGCATTTGATGGTCCATCCTACCCAACATTGCCTGGATGGCTTTCGGCCCACTTGAGTAACCGATACACAAAGTTCTCAATCACGCATCCGACTTCTTGCCCCTTCTCCATCTCCCAGTGGAACGTTTCTTCGTCCATATAAGTCGAACGTTTGAGTTCAAGCTGAACTGCGTGGACATCGGGGATCATCCCGTAATGGCGGGTAACATAACCGCCGATGAAACGCCCGTTGACTGCGAACGAATAGTCCTTGAGTTGGCCCGCGAATTCTTCGATCAACTCTTGAAAAGCTGCCCCGCACGACTGGCCGTTGTTAGTGCCGAAATTGAAGTCCGGTAGCTCGCCCTCGAACAACGATGGAACTTCAGGGGCAATCGAATGGACGTCCAGTAAAACAACGAAGCCGAAAAGATCGATCAGGCGTTTCAATTCTGAGGCAAGTTGATCGTGATAGGGTTGCCAGAAGTGTTCGATTCTCTGGGCGATTTCCCGTTCGTCGGGCTCCTTGCCGTCTTGGTAGATCGGTTCGCCTGCAAATGTGACCTTGGGGACGACGCCCGTCGACAGCCACCCCTGATAAAGCGGCTCATCGTCGGTTCCGCGATTCAAGTCAACGACGTAACGTGACATGTTGGCCGAGATCATCGCGGCACTTTCGACGCAAGGAATATCGTAGAGCCGAGATAAATGCCAGTCCGTGTCGCGACGAACAAGCGCTTGCTCAGTCATTTCGCCGGCGATCTCCGGTGGGATCATCACTCCACTATGCGGGTTGCTCAGCATCAGCGGCGAGTAACCTTTTTGGAATCGAAAAAGTTTCATCGAAGTAGCAGGATCCGTTCGCGAATTGTTTGTAGTTGTATTTTCGTCGACTGCGGGAAGTCAGTCGATCAAATCTGGCGGAGTGGACTCGCGAGGATCAGTGATCGCCGCTAGCACCAAATACTTAGCCGCTTGGGCGCAAGCCCAATGGCCCTTGCTTCGCCTGCAAAATTGTAGCGTTTGGGCGCGAGCCCTCCGGTTTCTCAGAGTTCCGCTTGAATAAAACCGGGGAGCTTGCGCTCCACCGCTACAAAGTAAGGGCCATTGGGCGATAGCCCCGGTTTTCCTTGGAGCAACCGTGGCTATCGCCAAACCGCCAAAACCCAAAATTCAATGCTGACAAAGCGCTAAGCCCCTCTATTGCGTCAATGGCATGCCAAGTTACTCGCCGCGTGTCCCAGTAATCAGACAAATCGAGTTTTGAAAAGGTTCTTCATTTTCGGCTAGGAGATTCCACCTGCCAGCTCATATAATCGGAGCTTCATCCGTAGGGAAATGGAGTTTCCGCGATGCGAAGTATTGCAATTATCAACCAAAAAGGCGGAGTCGGCAAAACGACTTCGGCCGTCAACCTCAGTGCAGCCCTTGCCGAAGCCGGCAATCGAGTATGGCTGATTGACCTCGACCCGCAAGCCCATGCGTCGCTTCATCTGGGTTTTGAAATGGAAGAGGAGTACCCCTCGGTCTACGACGTGCTGACGGCGGATACTTCGCTGGACGAAGTTCGGCATCAAGTCGACGAGAACCTGTGGCTGACTCCATCGCACATCGATTTAGCGGCTGCGGAAATGGAGCTTGCCGGAGCGGTTGGTCGCGAAATCATTTTGCGAGACCGGATGGCGGAAGTCGCCGAGCAGTTCGATTATGTCATTTTTGACTGCCCTCCGTCGCTGGGAATTCTGACGCTCAATGCGCTCACGACCGCAAACGAAGTCTTCTTGCCACTACAACCACATTTTTTGGCGCTGCACGGTTTGAGCAAGCTGCTGCGAACGATTCAGTTGGTTGCCAAACGGCTCAATCCAGCCCTAAAACTAACCAGCGTAATTTATTGCATGTTCGACACAGGAACTCGATTAGCGAACGAAGTCGTCGAAGACGTCGAGTTCTTTTTCATAGAGCAGCGTCAGACCGATTCGATCTGGGCCGATGCGTACAGCTTTGACACCCGGATCCGTCGCAATATTCGTTTGGCCGAAGCACCAAGTTACGGGCAGTCAATCTTTCAATACTCCAACGACTCCAATGGGGCTCAGGACTATCGCAGCCTGGCTCAGGAAGTGATGATGCAAACGATCGCACTGCAAAATAGCGGAGTCGTCCCGGCCAGCGTTCCCAGAGGTGTTGAAGTCGAAATCGTTGACGCCACCAATGAACACGAGTTGATTCTTGAACGCGAGTTTTAAGGTCGGTTTCTCGCTTAGATTTCCCGTAGTGCTGATTTGGCATTGGAAGCAAAGAGATACTCTGAAGCAAAAGCCTCTGATCCTATGATGCGGTAGTCAAAATGACTTGGATGTCGTCGGATTGACTCCTGACTATGTCGCCGCCCGATGTTGCATCACATCGCTTATTTCTGAAAACGAACCAAGTTTCTCAACAAAAGGCCACGACATCGTTTGGGTCAACGATCTGCTGGTTTTCGGCGCTGTTTTTGCTTACAAGTTTAAGTGACGATTCAGGAGGTTTGTTGAGGAAGTCTCAATTTCCGAATCACATCGTTTTTCAAAGATAGGAAAAATGAAAATGACGCTTTCCCTAATTCCCCGCCCCACTGTTCTTTTTGCACTGACTTTGATTCTTGGTTTTAGTTCATTCGCTATCGCAGGCGATCCGGATGATGTTGGTTCGTTCGACGATATTCTGGTCGCATTAGAACCAGATCCGTCGGTTCAAGATCTAAGTCACACGCCGAGTTTGCAAGGTCCCGTTATCAATGGGCCAACTGATTTTGATTTGACCGCTCCACAAGCTCAATCCAACGGATTGATTCTCGAAGGACCGATGACAACTCCGGGATCGTACTCGACGCAACCAAACGAAACTCAGATGCGGTCGGTTATGGTTCCTGGCCAGAATCCGTTCCTGGATTTTGAAACGGTAGTCGAAGCTCCAGCTCCCAAGCAGGTCATCGAATCTCAGTATGTTTTGCCATCGTTGGAAGCTCCAACGATTACTGCACCTCGTCACACGTTGCCACGAATTGAGGCCCCAGTGCCCAATCGTGAATTTACGATTCCTCAAAACACGATGGAGCCAATGCAGCCACGTGTCGTTACCAAGACCATTGTCGTCGAAGCGTTCAAGCCACAGTGTCCATACGAGCGAGCACTGCGACTGCGAAGGTTGGCTTTGGAGGAGATGATTGCAAGATCCGGCCCTGGCTACCGAACTGGTTATGTTCCCTACGGAGGTCTTGGGCTTGATCGAAACGACGATCATCGTCCTGCGATCTATCGAAGCCGAACAATCACAAGATACGTCCCGGTACAGTTGGAGACCTATTCGCCGAGCTGCCGCTACACGGCGCGCATGCCAGTTTACGTGGGCGGACGATAGTTTGACATTGCGATTGTAGTACCACGCCGCTCACAATTTCCTGGGAGGGCGAAGCACTTCGCCCTCCCGAGCTTTGCCTTCCTTGATCTAAATCGCAAACAGGCCTCGCCCTTTTCCCGCCGGCTGGTACGATTGAACCATCTACTTTCGCAATGGTTTTTTCCCTCATGTCCGACTTTCCACCGACAACTGACGAACTCCTCGAAACGTTTGAAGACCTTCAGGAGTGGGACGAACGATACGACTTCATTATCGATCTAGGCCGGGAGCTTCCCAAACCATCCCCCAAGTTGCAGCAGCAAGAGAATATCGTCGAAGGCTGTATGAGCACCGTGTGGATGACGGTCGATGCGCCTGAGCCGAGTGCCGCTGTTGAGATCAAAGCCGACAGCGATTCAATCATCGTCAAAGGCTTGATTGCAGTACTACTTTCGTTCTATCACGGAATGACAGCCAGCGAGATCGTCGAGTCCGATGTTTCAGATTATCTGAAGCAACTGGGGCTCAATCAGCATTTAAGTCCGCAACGACGAAACGGCTTGTTTTCGATGATCAAGCGGCTTACGACGACCGCTGCCGAAATGGTTTAGCGCGCGGAGTTTAAACTCGCCCTCGCTTACGCATCTAGGTTGTGACCTTATTAGCCGTTTGGGCGAAAGCCCAATGGTACTTACTTTGAGCGGTGGAGCGCACGCTCCCCGGTTTTATTCAAGGGGAACTCTGAGAAACCGGAGGGCTCGCGCCCAAACGCTACAATTTTGCAAGCGAAGTAAGGGCCGTTTGGGCGATAGCCCCGGTTGAGCTGCCAGTAACCGTGGCTATCGCCATAATGCCAAAACGGCTGATGTTGTTAGGCAATGTTTTGAAAAAATCACAGCTCATCGGGTTACCACGGAGCACCGAACTGGCGCTATCCAACTAGGCAAGCCGTTCGGTGCCAACGTGATACTGAGGGTCTTCTGACACGCTGATTTCAACAAGATCGCCTGCCCTACGGAGCATCGAACGACACTCGGGGCTGAGATGCGTTAAATGCAATCTTTTGCCGCCGGCGTGATACTTCTCGGCCAGAACATTGATCGCTTCGAGACCGGATTGGTCGTAGACGCGTGTGAAGTAAAAGTCGATGACGACATCATCTGGGTCTTCTGACACTTCGAATAGGTCTTTGAATGTCGAAACCGACGCAAAGTAGAGCGGTCCGTGAAGTTGATAGATCTTGCTGCCAAACTCATTGTGCTTCACGTCGGCCCCAATGTGCGTCGAGTGCTTCCATGAAAACGCCAATGCAGAAATAACCACGCCAAGGATCACTGCCGATGCGAGGTCGTGCATCAAGACTGTGTAACCGGCAACGAAAATCATCACCAGCGTATCGGCCAGCGGCATGCGTCGAAACATTTTCAACGAAGCCCATTCGAACGTGCCGATCACCACCATGAACATCACACCAACCAGAGCCGCCATCGGAATCTGCTCGATCCATGGGGCCAAAAAGAGAACAAACATCAACAGACAAGCCGCTGCAGTGATTCCGGAAAGCCGACCTCGGCCTCCCGAATTTACATTGATTAGCGATTGCCCGATCATCGCACAGCCCCCCATGCCTCCAAAGAGCCCACAAACGACGTTGGCAACACCCTGCCCTACGCATTCACGATTGCCCTGGCCTTGCGTTTCAGTGATTTCGTCAATCAGTGTCAACGTCATCAGCGACTCAATCAGTCCTACGCCACAAAGCACGACGGCAAAGGGCAGGATGATCCAGAACGTTTCCATGTTCAGTGGAACCTGATTCTCGGGATTGAGGAAATACAAAACCGGCAAGCCACCGGCGATTCCAGCGTTGGTTGGCGATTCGATGATCTCTTTGATTTCCGCTTGTTGCTGAGCAGATGTATCATCGACCAGCGCGTGTCCGTGGTCATCGACGCCCTGAATTTGTTTGATTTGTTCATGCTTTGAATTGGTGGCCAACATGTCTCCGACAGTCGCCAACATGTTGCCCTGGCCTTCGACTTTCGAGGCTTGATTGACACCGACAGAGATGAGCGACACGGCAAGGATCGCAACCAGAGAAGCCGGTACAGCCTGTGTGAATTTGGGTAGCAACCAAATGATTGCCATCGTCAAACCAACCAGCCCAAGCATCCAAAACAGCGATGCTCCCTGCAAAAACACTAGGGATCCCTCAGCAGAAAGTGTCTTGAAGCTACCAAGTTGCGCCAGCCCGATCACGATCGCCAGACCATTGACGAATCCAAGCATCACCGAGTGAGGCACCATGCGAATCAGTTTTCCCAGTCGGCAAACGCCGATCAGAATTTGCAGGATTCCGCAAAGGATGACGGTCGGGAAAAGGTACTCAACACCGTAAATGGCGACCAGCGAGGCGGCCCCCCCGATCACAACGGCCATCGCACCGGTGGCTCCAGAGATCATTCCCGGGCGTCCACCGAAAATGGCTGTCAGCAATCCGATAAAGAAGGCGGAATAGAGTCCGACCAACGGTGAGACACCGGCCACGAACGCGAACGCGATGGCTTCAGGCACGAGTGCTAGTGCCACGGTGAGTCCAGAGAGAATGTCGCTTTTAAAGGAACCAGTACGCTGGCGAAAAAAATGGAGCATGAAATACTGTAGAAATTTGGTCGTTGGGTCGCGAAACTCGCACAAGGGCTTTGCCATTAGCCTTAATCGCGAACTATAGTCGGGGCCATTAGCAGGTCAACGCCGCCTTTGAAAACCATTCAGGTCACCATTCCACCGTCACGAACCGCTAAAGGGGGAGACTCGCAGCAGCGTGAAGATGCCGCCCCTCCAATGGCCTGATGGCCCCGAAACCAACCAAAACTAAATCGAAATATTTTGGTGGTTTGTTGCAAGGATTTTTTTATGCGGTCCGGTTGTAATGCGCCGGAGGAAATTGCATGCCAGCTTCCAGTCACGCGATCGTCGGCGCCGGTTACCGACCTCGGTTGGTCGGCCGAAGTTGTCACGCCTGGGAAGCTCCCAAAACGTATCGGCTGAGGCTTAGCCGTTTGACGGGCTCTTGGTCTGTCGAAACACGTGGCCGCAATCGCATTCTTTACGACGTACGTGTAGCTGGGTGCTGCACTTGGGGCACTGCTTGTTCCACGACTTTTGCTTTTTCTGACCCGACTGGCTGGCTTGTTTACGAGCCGCTTGCAACTGGACTTTGCGAGACTCATCGGCCAACTGAACCGCACACTGAGGGTGAATTCCATCTTTCGAATAAGACGACTGGCCACAAACGGGGCAGGATTTAGCCTTTTTGGATGGGTAAGCAAAAGTCCTTGGTTGATTCGTCATATTCCGCCTCTTATGTCAGATTGAAGCCGCGATACAGCTTTAGGGCATTCGCGAATAGTAGACGCCACAAAGGAGATCGCTGCGATTCCCGGAGGACGACATGGTCAAGCGGCGAGCGAAGTCGTCAAGTGAGATGCGAATTTGGATCTGTTCGCGTGAATTCAGTCGGAGACCGAGTCAAGATTTCCGATAGCGTTCGACATCAACGAAGTCGTCGAGCAGATTGTAGGGCACATTGAACCCAAGGTCTATGAGTAACTTTGGTAGTTAACAACAAGTGCGCAAAAAAGAAGCCCAGTATGGAAGACAAACTGGGCAGCGACGCAGACGGGACTCGAACCCGCAACCTCCGGATCGACAGTCCGGGACTCTAACCAATTGAGCTACTGCGCCATCAGAGTCGAAATTTCTCTCTCGACTTCAGACGTAGGAAATTATCCGGAATCCGGTTCGTTTGCAAGTCGTAATACAGTTTTCGGTGAATTCGATCCAGAACTTCAGCAAATGCCGGATTTCATCAATTGAAGCTCAGCACGCAAAAAATTCTGTTCTCGACTGCTGGCTCAACCAACCAAACACAAGCCCGCCGGGACATCCGGCACAATCGGAACAGCCCCGAGTTTGAGCGGAAGAAAAGCTGCTGAATGGCTCCCGATTGACCCTCGAGAAAGGAATCAAACCTAGGTTTTCACAGAAACAGTAGGTAACCCAAACTCTAAAGCACATAGCGTTTCAAGCAAAACAGGCAAAAATTTCGATGGATGCATTTTTCAATTTTATCGGTCGCTATCTCAACAAACTCTTCCGGGAACTGGGCCAAATCGCGCACCATATTGACGGCAATGGCTGGGTTTGTATTTCAATGGTTCTCCTAGTGATGGGCTGGTTCTGGCTCAAAGGGAACAAAGTCAAAGGCGCTTAAACAAAAGCGATTTTCCACCTGCCCATCGAACTCGTGGCCCAGACTTTCATAATGAATGAAGGCTCACTAGCAACTGAGGGACTAAAGTATCGCGTCGGCAAACGCGTCTCTCCAATGGCGCGATCTGTACGTCAGTAACCCTTCTGGGGTTGAGCTTGGCTCTGTTGCCGTTGACCATCAACAAGCTTCTGAAAAATGGAGCCAGTCAAATTGCCCTCATCTATCTTTTTTGTTTGCTCGCATGCTTTGGCTGGGTTCACGCTCGATGATCGCTTGGTGGCGAATTCGACCGCATCGCAAACAATGGGATTGGGCGGCAATAGAAACGGCACGTAGCCTGACCGGACACTTTAGGCAAGCGCCAACTTTTTCGCGAGATTTGGTTGGACCAGCCTTCCATTCACCAGAACTGGAAATACCAAGAACCAGCTGGTTGTTTAGTGCAGCCTGCAGAATCACCACGTTGGGCCTAACGTGCCTCTTTGGATTCGCAACGTCAATTGCGTTTAGACCGCCTTTCGATCCATGGCTCTGGTTTACGTTCGGCGTCACGTGCGTTGCCTGTATTCTGTTGGTGCCAAAGTTGATGGCCTGGGAACGCGCTTTGAAACCAATGTTGACCATCAAGCCTTGCCCAACTCCACAGTCATTCCAGAAAGACGGCTTTCACCAGTTGCAACAACACCAACTCGAAGCGATGGGCATGGTGTCTCTTGGCCTGTATCAGTTTAAGGAAAACGCTTGCTATGGTATGAATCCTTTCTTTCTCCGGACGGGTGCATTGAAGTCAAGCTGGGATTTTACAAAACCAAAAGGGTGTTCAACCAGCATTGGTTGGAAATCACATCATACCTTTCTGACCAGACCAGTTATTCGCTTGACGCGCTTGCATTGGAAGACGGAAACGATGATTTTGAGAAGCTGAGTCTGTTGCAAAACGCTTTGAATCAGCACATTGAAGATGTTTCTCAACTTTGCCAAGACAAAGAAACGAAGATTGCCACCGTCACCCAATTTTCGCTGCCCCGGGTTTGGGAATATTGTGCAACGATTGAAAAGTTTCAAACTCAAAAGGAACTTGCCAAGAAATCAAAATTGCTTGGGCAGCGTTTACGCTGGTTGCCGATGCTTCTGCGAAAGCCGCTATTTGAATTGCCGACAACAACCAGATGGTCGGGAAATACCAAGCCAATCGCGTGACCTAGTTATGCAATCCGCTGTAGCTTGGAAGCAATCGTCGCTCGGATACAATACTTTTGCCCCAAGTCAATTTCAGTAAAGCACTTGCAACTAATTTTAAATCAGAAAAGGAGGAGTTGATCGGGAGTCCCCTCTGGTTTTAGCTTGTTTTGTCCAAGAAAAACTTCCATCTTACCGAACTGGCGATCTGTCACTGCGACCAGCCGTATGTTTCCGGCCGGCGGCAAACGTTTACGGATGCGCTGGCGAAACAAGTTCGCCGCCTCTTCATTGGCACAGTATCTAACATAAATTGAAAACTGCAATCTTTGAAATCCCTCGTTCAAAAGGAAAGTTCGAAAACGCGTGTACTCTCGTCGAGCCACTTTGGTTGTAACGGGCAGATCGAACATTGCAAACAACCACATGGATTTATACCCCGACAGAGCCATTTTTTTCGCTCACATTTGAAATTAGATCTGGAATCAACAATCGTTTTCGTTTGCCCGCGTACACGTCGACTAGGCTTGACGAAATTCGATTTGAAATGTCGAACAGCGTTCGCTCGGCCCCTTCGCAAGTGAATCGTCCAAGTAACACGCTCAAAATGTTTCGTTTGATCTCAGGTGTGAGATTTCCGTACTGGGCGAAGTGGGTCAGCCCAGCGGCGACCTCCACATCAATTACCGGACGAAGCGGCTCCATCAAGTCGTCGGCAAGCGGGAACATGCTGTATCGGTTGTGATGATGAATGCCGATCGCTGGATGAAGTCCGCTGGCACAAATTGATCGCGCAACAATGGCCCGCAGCACAGCGTAGCCGTAATTCAAAATCGCGTTCAATCCTGGCAAATCCCGATTGCGGCGAAAGGTATCGTCATTGAAAAGTCTTGCCCAATACCGCCGCGCAGCACGAGCCTCGACATTTGCTGGATCACCTGATTTAACTTGGCTGATTAAACTGCCCAAGCCACCCGAGTCATTTTGGACGAACTGCAACGCGGCCGCTTGGTGTTTGATTTTGGCGCGGACGGTTTGTTGCCAAAGCCGCTTGTTGGTTGGCAATGATGCGTTCTTCTGATTAGCAAACCGCTCAACTTGCACATGATTTGCGGTGAGCGGCAGCAACATTCCCACCGGCAGAAAATTTCGATTGCAAATCACCAACATACCGCCGGCTTCCAAGATCCCAGTTAGGACAGAATTGGAAAAAGTGACTTGGCCCTGTGAGACAATAATGACGGACGCTTCGCTCAGTGGAACCCGACACGTTTTTGATTCGCGTTCGACGACCAACTGTTTATGCTTAACGCGCAATCTTGCAGGTTCTGTGGCGAAATCTAAAATTCGGTGCATGAAAAACCTCAGGATGCTGAAAGCGTGCATCCTGCGGCGCGATGGGAAGATCCATTGGGATGCCTTCAGCATAGTTGGAGCAGATCACAACGCAAAAACGTTAGCACTTGGGGAAGAAAAATGGCGAATGCCTTTTGACAGGCGCCAACAGCTCGAAACTCAAGTTCGCGGCGAAAATCGCACAAAGTAGGGCGGACTAACGTCTATGTGGTGCGAAAGTACGATCTCGTGATTACAACAAGAACTACACCTACAGGATTGGCGTCACGGAGTTTCGCACCAACAAAAGCAAGTGATTGATTGGGCCAAGCAGCCTTCTTGCGTCGCTGCTAATCGTTGGCATCCAATACGCTACCCAATGGAGTCACAACAACTTTTTTAGCTTTATGCTTCATCAACTTTGAAAGCGAAAATCGCAAGCGACTTCCGTCCTTGCGGCGGATACCTGCTGGGCGGGCATCGTTGTGGTTGACGCACTCGATGTCCCCATCTGATATCGAAAGGACTCTAACAATCTTGGAATTACCGTCAGAACCGGTGATTTCCAAGTGTTCTGTTGGGCATAGCGAGAACTTGAAAACCTTGGGAGCGTGATCGCGGTTGACAACTTCCAATCCGTTTCGCTTTCTCGTCATTGCGTCAAAACGGGAGACTAAAATTCCCTCCAACTTCTTGCCATCCCCGTCGTCATTCAGAACAGCAACGATTTCCATATGACTATTGGAACCAGGGTTCACGTAACGCCGTCCATTACCTTTACCCACCGGCATTGGCTTGTCAGACTTGCGGATTCTAACCCGATGAATTGGAATGACTCGTGAAGGATCTTTCTTACCGAGCAAGTGCGGATGATTGGCGGGATCGGCAAACGCTTTGGCAGGCGGTTGCCCGATAGCTTTCAAAGCCTTTTGCACGATGCCGCGTATGACCGGATCGACAATCGCTTCGACTTCTTTGGCACTGAGCGATTGAATCGGTTTTCGAACGTGATGAATCGACTCGCCCTTTGCGTTCTTACCTTTCGGATGACTGAGAATCGTTTCCTTATGCAGGGAACCATTAAGCCGTTTGTTGACGCGAGACGACACGATCAACTCATTGATTGCCGCACGGACATCCTGTTGAAATGTTGGCCACGGAGGATCAATCGGTTCGAACAGCATTTTGGTATTTCGTCGTTCTGCTGCTTCGGCCGCTTTGCTCATCTTTTTAACCAAGCCCGGCGACGTCACGGCAATTACGATCGCGTCAATCGCATGGTGGCGGTGGTCGGCACGTTCTTTCTTAGCCGGATGCCCAAGAATTCGATTCAAGTCCCAATTGTTTCGCAGGTTTGCGGTACAACGTCCGGGCAACGCCTGAACACGCTGAACTCCGTCAGCATCATTGATACCGCCGAACAGAAGTGCCAAATACTCGCAAGCCTTGCGGCTGATGTAGCGAGTATCGTTAAGCATTCGATTGGTGAATTCATCCTTTGGCAAATCGTCCTTGCGCATGAATAACGCCAATTTTCGACTGGCTAGACTTCCTTGAAATCGGTTCACGCGGGCCAGCATTTGATCGAAGTCATCTCGTCCTCCAAAAGCCTCAAATGGAGTTTGGTTGGATTTATCGCGGTTCCATTTGACATGGCACAGCGTTTTGTTGACGAATGAATTATCAAAGCTGCGACTGTAAGGGACGATGTGTTCGATTTCGAATTGTGGGCTGACAACCAACTGCTTCATATTGATGGACTTCCCTGAATAAGGGCAGACCCAACCGCACTCTTCGGCGAGCCGGACTTTAAGAACATTGGCGCGATTGCGAAGCAACGATTCGTCTTTGGTTTCGGCGACAATCTTTTCCGCAGCTTTCGTCCTAGCTTTCTCGTTACGATCGCGAATTTCAGAAAATGCTTCCCGGCGTTTCCTAGCGTGCTTCAGATCACGAGCCAATTCGATTCGAACTTTGAAAGGTTTGCCGAATTCTCGCACGATGGCATTGACGACCTTTCGGACTTCAGTGAGCGTTCTCATGACGGACGGATTTTTGACTTGATCGAAGCCTGGAGCATTGAAAACGGGAGGCAAAAATTCCAACGGTTCCGTCGACTCGAATTGTTCAGGATAAATCTCACGTCGAATCGCGGCGTACTGCTCGCCGGCCTCAAGTCGAGGAAGGAGGCGGCTGATCGCTTTCCTGGAGTGACTGGCGTAGCCCTGTTCCAGCACGATTTTGGAAACTGCGTCGGCCTGCCCGCAGTCAAGCTTCCAAGCCGTTTCCAATCGGCGGGCAAGCGCCGATTCCGATTGAAAGCCAAGGATTTCATCGACCAACTCAGCTTGTTTGCGAGGTTCAAGTTTATCCCAAAAATCAGGGATTAGCTTTGTGAGCTTAGCCGCGGTTCGATTGCCGAGGATCTTTTTGTCACCGCCTTCTTCAAAGTTAAACGTGTATCCTTTCTTAACAGGTTTCTGCTTGCCATCTTTTTCGACGTGACCGATAGTAACTTTTTTAGTCAGCTTCAACAGTTTCCGAACTGCTGCCCAACTCATGTCGCCTTGTTTGTCGAGTTGTTCGATCAGTTGGCTTCGGTCTTCCTCTGACAATTCAAGAATCTCCCCATCGGGAGCAATCACTCTCAGGTCGTTAACCCGTTGCAGCATCCGAAATTTTTGAAAAGCAACCGTCGAAATTAGTGCGCGACGTTTGGTCGGTTCCAATTCGCATTTGCCAATCAAATGCTTCTGCGATTTCAACGGTCGTTGATCAAAGATTGACGCATAGACTGTCTCTCGAAGTTCGGCAGGACAGACATCCGGTTGTAGGGAAAACTGCTTGTTCCAGATTTGGTTGAATTCATCGACAAACATTTCGCGGGCCGTCCATCGCCCACGAATTCGTTCCTCTTCTGGATCGACCGTCGAAAAATACTCGCCAACAGTTCGACTCCCAGTTTGGAGAATCGCATCTGCTAAATCAGAAATCCCGGTTGCAACCACGCCTCGGTCTTCATCGCTGGTTTCGGTTTTTCGATTGGAGCGGTAGCCACGCCGCTGAGCCAGATGATAAATGGCTCGCCCCAATTCAAACGGCGTAACTCTTTCGTCAAGAGCTTTGGCCCGCAGAAGGTACGGCAGCAAATGTTGTTCGGTATGGGAAGGTTGATCGACAAGTGCTGTTCGCAATTTCGCATCAAGCGCCAGCAGGGCGTCATGTCTAGCTTCATTACTGTCGTCGGTTTCGGGCAGCAGCCAATTTTTCGATAAGATTAGATAGAGCGATCGCATTCTTCGCTTGCGTCGCCAAGTCGATCTTCGCAAACCACGGGCGTTTCGACGCCCCAACGCTCTTGGTTCATCTCGGCCTGCCGAAATTTTCTCGGAACCGCCATCAACGCCAGCGTCAAAACGGCGGACGCCGCATTTAAGCAATTTTTTTGGTTCACCCTTTTTGTTGCATTTGACGACCGCCCATCCTACCGATGCGGGGCCAAGATCAAGCCCAAGTAAAAAGTGATGTTTTTTAGTGGCAGGAGATGAGGAGGAATTAGAGTTTCGTGTCATTTGCTTACTCGTATAGAAGAGAATACAATCGAGATTGTATCCGAGCGACGATTGCTTACAAATTATAGTAAGTGAGCTTTTGCTCGCGCACGGTTTGCTCAATGAGTACCCGTTGACGCCTCCCTCGCGGGGCGTTTTTTTTATGGTGAGTCTGGAATCACGCGAAGCTTCTCTAGAGATGCTTGATAACTGAGGAGCGAAAACGAGCTAGGGCGCGACTTTTTGGTGAAAGTCACGATGGAGGCCTTGATAAACGCAACGTTAAAACAGGGTCGAATCCTCGAACCCCAGCTCAACGATTAAGTCTTGATCCTTCTGGGCAGCTTCTTGATTACCGCCTCGCAAATGAACTTCTTTGCGATGGGAGAGCAGAACCGCCCTGTTTCGCTTGTTGGCTTTTTTCTGCTGATCAATGATCTCAAACGGCAACTCGGTCGAGTTACAGAGCGAACTCTCAAGTGCCAAATGTTCAAATTGCGCGGCAAGAACTGCCAGGTCAAGATCCTCTAACGCTTCTCTGTAATTGCTGACCAGCAACTGGGCTCTGGCTGGTTGACCGATCATTGATAACAGCTCTTTGTCGGACGCCCAGTTTTGCCGCCCCAAGACGAATCCACGTGTGTCCAAAAACATCGCTGCGACTCTCAGTGACTTGAGGCAATCAAGGTCGGAGCGAAACCGAGCGGCGACTTTGTCAAAATCAAAATCCAGTTCCTCAACTGCTAACCGATCTTGATCGGCTCGTGCATGATCGCCTAGATCTTCAAGTATCAGGGCTCGAGTCGCCAGCATCGCCGAAAGGGATTCCTTTTGTTGTTGCAGATTTAAACGGAGCTGGGTCAAGCCGTCTTCTTCAGCTTTAGAAAGCCGGTCACGAAAACGAAGCGAACCTGTGATCCGAAGTCTCAAAATCTCATTTGACCTCAGGACTTTGCCTTTGTAAGCCTCGATCTTCTTATCCAGAAGTTCCAGCGCTTCTTCGTGTTGTCCGATTCGCCGGGACACTAGCCCTGCTGCAACGAGCGTTCGCACTTGCATCGGAATCCTGACGCCCGTTCCTCTGGCCGCATTCTCGACGTTCTCGATTGCTGCCTGAATCTCAACCACTGCCTTGTCGATTTCGTTGTCCGCCAAGCCACGGAAATACGCCAGCGAGTTTAACTCGAGGGAATTTCGAGACACATGATCCGATATTGATCGCTTATAGTCGGCTAGTGCCTTGTCGAACTTGCCCAGGAAAAGCCAGCAATTGGCACGGACCTCGAAACCACTGACGTCGTTGGGATGGTCTTCGAGATAGTCGTTGCACAAACCGATCCCCAGTTCGCATTGGCCGTTTTCAGCATATCGCTCGGCAAGCTCAAGCTTGATGATGTCGTCTTGGGGCACCTTTTGGTGTGCCACCTCAAGCAATTCGATCGCTCCGGTGAGATCGCCGGCTTCGTAGAGGTTCTTCGCCTTAGCCACATCCCACTTGGCCGACTCAGTGCCGCAACCGCAAAAAGAAAACGAAGCAACCAGCAGAAAAAGCAGGCTCAGCTGATCTCGAAACTGAATGTTCAACGCCATTGGGTTTTAACGTTCTATTTTGGTGGCGATGTGCTGCGACGAACATCACGCGGGGTTGTTGTTTTCTTCTTCGGGTTCAAGAAATTCCTTGGCTGCACGCAGGACTTCATTCTTGATGATCTGAAGCTGATTTCGGTTGCGAATCTTGACGCCCTCTTCATCGGTAACGTAAAAGACGTCGATCACTTGGTGGGCATACGTTGAGATCCTCGCAAACGTGACGTTAAGCCCCAGTCGATGAATCTTCTTTGCGAGTTTATACAATAGGCCCGGTTTGTCGTAGGCAAAAACGTCGATAATCGTAGCCGAGCTCACCGATTCGTTGTCAATTTTGACTCGGATTTCCGGTCGCGACAGTTTCAGTGCTACCGATTCCTTGGGCTGCCAGGTTGAACGGAATTTCGGAACAGCGTCGTCGCGTTCGCTCAAAATTTCTACGGCTGAATTCATGATTTGGGTCAATCGAGATTCAGGCACGTCGGTAAAGTGTGTATCTTCGAACTGAACCCAGTACCAGATCAGCTCATCATCGAGCGGCTTGATATCGACTGAGCGAATTTGCAGACCAAGCGTACTGAGACTGCCGATCAGTCGATAAAAGACACCGCTTTTGGAGGCCAGCGTCTTGCCAACACACAACTCCAGAAGACTGGAGTCTTTGATCGGGCTGGCGGTGCAGAGATAGTCGCCCGGTTCCATGTTTTTCAAAAACGTCAGCTGCTCAAAGATTTTTTCCGGCTCATGGACAGAGCAATAATTGTCAGGAAGATTTCTGGCCCGATCCTTCAACCAGTTTTGTTCTGTTGGATCATCGCTGAAGGTCGCGATCATGTCGTAGAACTGCTCAAACGATGAGCTTGACTCTACCGCATCTTCGCCCGTGAGCACTTTTGATGCATTGAGATACAACTGGGTCAGCAATTCCTGTTTCCACGGATTGAGTACTCCCGGTCCAACGGCTGAAATGTCGGCGCAGGTCAACACGAACAGCATCTGCAGCATTTGTACTGAGCCAAGGTTGGAAGCGAACTCGGCGACCATGGTTTGATCGTTGATATCACGGTGCAAGGCCAAGTGCGACATCACCAAGTGATTGTGGACCAGAAGCTTGATGGTCTCGGTTTCTTCCTCAGGTAAATCAAACCGCTCGCCGATTTCGCCTGCAATTCGCCGACCAACTTCGCTGTGGTCTTCCGGAAACCCTTTGCCTAGGTCATGCAGCAACAACGCGAGATGCAGAACATTCTTGCGGCGGATTTTTTTATAAGTCTGTCCTACAATCGAAGGATCGTTTTCAAACTCGGTTGCGTTTTCAAGCGCCCGAATGGAATGTTCATCGACCGTGTATTTGTGATATTCGTTGAACTGGAGAAGCCCACGTGCATGGGTAAAGTTGGGGATGATCTTTTCGAGAACCTTCATTTCGTGAAGCCGTCGCAACAGCGGCGCCAGGCCCGAGGTGTTGGAAAGCAATGCCATAAACCGCCGTGCGCATTCCCTAGTGAACTTTTTGTCAGGGTGCTTGAGCATTTCATGTCGGATTGTAATCCAGGTCTCGTGTTCGATTTCTTTTCCGTGTAGACAGGCCAGTTGCATCAATCGCAATACGTGCTCAAGGTTCGTCTTGACTGTGTCAAGTGATGACTTGATCACGCCGATTTCAGTTGAGCCCATCCGAAAGTGCTCGTCGATCTGTTTCGAGACCAGCGGTGCAAACACGGACTGCTTTTTGCGACTGGCACTTTTGGAAACGAAGTGATCACAGATGTAACGGATTCGACTGGTGAAGACGAAATACTGGCGCATGAACTCTTCCACCGAAAGCAACGCGTCGTCTCCAACGAACCCGAATTGCTCGGCCAATCGTACTTGTTCACTGCGCCCCATTCCGTCATGGGCACGATCGGCGTGAAAGTGCATTTCGTTACGAACACGGAGCAGAAATTCGTGCGAAGCATTGAGCTGAATTGAATCCGCGGTCGACAAAGCGCCTTCGGCCAGGAGCAGATCCGGATCTTTGACTCGGTACTGGACAAACCCAAGCCAACGAATCAAATGCAGGTCACGCAGGCCGCCTCGCGATTTTTTCACGTTGGGGCGCAGCAGATAAACCGTTTCACCGAATTCATGCCGCTCGATCTTTCGGGCTTCTACGATCGCCTTGATGATGTTCGACGTTTTGCGCGCCGTGATCCGATTGAACCGGCCCTGGAAGTAGGTAAACAAGTCTTCACTACCGGCCAGTAAACGGGCCTCAGTCAACGACGAGAAAATGTAGGCGTCTTTGAGCGACATCGAACAGGCGTCGCGAGGAGTTCGCAAGGTATAACCAAGCTGCATTCCCGAGTCGGTGATGTCCTGAGAAATTCGCCGTGAGAACTCCACGATGTCGTCCGTGAGGCTGCCTTGATACAACAACATCAAATCGACGTCAGAGTAAGGGGCGATGTCTCGACGGCCTGAGCCACCTGAGAGAACCAACGCGATTCGCGATTCAAGATTAGGCGATATACTGGTCAGTGCGGCTTCGTAAATCGACAAGACGATTGAATCGAGCAGGTCGCTGAGGGCGTGGCAAACGGATAGTCCCGTGCCACCTTCGTCATGAACTTTTCGAAGACTTGATCTGCCATCGCTCCAGCGCTGACGGGCTTCGAGGACGCTGGGTCGGATTCCGATACCAGTGTTCATGTTTGTTCAGTCTATGATTGAGTTGCAGGAGGAAAAGCTTCAGCAACTTAAAGAAGCGAACCAAGAGCGCGGCCGTCATGAAATGGCAAGGGTGTGGTCAAACCCTGATGCCAATTTCGTGAACAGCTTTTTAAAATCGTCTCTAGACGGCGTCCTGTCCAGTTTCTCCGGTTCGAATTCGAATTACTTCCGAGAGATCGGAAACGAAGATTTTTCCATCGCCCATTTGCCCGGTCTGAGCCTTGCTCATGATGGTCTCAACGACCTGGCGAAGTTTTTCTTCGGTGACAACAACTTCGACTTTCACTTTGGGCACAAAGTCGATGGCATACTCGTTGCCACGATACATTTCGGTGTGGCCTTTTTGGCGTCCGAAACCTTTGACTTCAGTGATCGTCATTCCTTCAACGCCAACCTCGCTGAGCGACGACTTGATGTCGTCAAGTTTAAAGTGGCGAATAATGGCTTCAATCTTCTTCATAAATCAATTTCCCTTTTGAGCTTTTCAAAGAGCCTGTCTGGATCCGATTCAAAAATCTCCCGGATCAAAAGTACCCGCGACCAGCAACATGCCGATGACCACATAAGATACGGATACTGTCGGCTCCATTGTAGCCGATTTCTCCCAGATTCTAATCCCATTGGCCACGCCTAAAACCCAAGGCTGGCGAAATTTACTTTACGGCATGCTAGGGGGATGCTAGGGCAGTCGTAGTCGGATTCTCAACCTACTTTGTTAGAAGGGTTTTTCTCGCCACCGACATTCCACTGAGTCTCAGGAAATCCGGTTCGGACGTTGGCGATTCGAGCCAATACGAACAGGAGATCGCCAAGCCGGTTGAGGTAGATTAACTCCAAATCGAGCGGCTGTTGCACGCCCGATTCGATCAGAGCAACGATGTCCCGTTCGGACCGCCGGCAAACGGCCCGTGCCAGATGAAGCGAACTACCGGCCGTGTTGCCGCCAGGAAGAATAAAAGCGGTCAGCGGCGGAAGCTCGGACTGGAATAAGTCTATGTCCTGTTCCAGCTTCTTTGAGCGCGATTCCGGAAATTCAGTTGCACGTTGGCTTTCCCCCAAGCATGCTGCAACACGACTGCCCAAATCAAACAACTCGTTTTGGATCCGGGAAAGCACCGCATCAACATCATCGAAGTTGATCCCTTCTTTTAACGGCTGACTTTCTCGGGTCCATAGTGCGGACCGTACGACTCCAATAATTGAATTCGTTTCGTCAAGCGCACCACAAGCGCCGATCGCGAGATGAGACTTGGAAACTCGAACTCCGCCCAATAGCCCGGTTTCGCCATCGTCCCCTGTCTTGGTATAAATTTTCATGTTGAGCCTGGCCAGCAAGGATGGTTGATCAAGTCCGTGAAGGTTTTGGTTGGAGAACCGGTGAACGCGGACAACTCAAAAAAAAGGGATACACTACTAGAATGGCAAAAGTTAAGTCATGTGGTTTCTTGATCGTTAGGGAGAATCCTACCCGATCATTTTTGTTGATGCGACATCCTGATCGCTGGGATTTGCCCAAAGGGCATGTGGATCCCGGTGAATCAAATAAACAGTGCGCTCTTCGTGAACTCAAAGAAGAAACGGGCATTCGCAAGCGTGACCTCGAAATTGACCCCGATTTCAAGTTCAAGCACAAATACACCGTCAACAACAAGCGCACTGGACGAGTACCGGCCAAGAAAAAACTGATTATCTACCTAGCGACGTTGATCAACGATGTGGATATCAAATTGACCGAGCACGAGGGGTACGAGTGGATCGAATGGGGACCACCACACCAGATCCAGGAAAAAACGATCGACCCGCTGTTGGCCAAGCTTGCCGAGCACTGGAAAGAAAATAAATACTCAAGCTGAATAGATTGATCTACTTGGCTGTTGAGGGTGAGGAGTTGCGTTGTGGCTAGGGTCCATAAGTTTCATAACCCGAATCATCTAGCCACGATTTCAGGATAGACGATCAAGTGATCGCCAGTTCCGACGTTGGCTTGAACAAGCGTTTCGTATTCGTGAAGCCGTCGCCCGCCCTCTTTGTGGTTCAGGCTGTAGCTCATCGGCTGGCCGTCAGGTCCCACCATCGGCAGGTTCATCTTGGTGATGATGTTGGGGAGAATTCGTTTTACGGTGACCGTGTCGGCCACGACCGCTTCGACGCTTTTGGCCCCTGTTTGATCAAGGAACGTGACTTGGGTGCCTTGTTGTTCCGCAGTGTCTGTCATCTTTTCCTCCCAGTAAAGCAGGCTTCTCCAACGATCCGCCTGATCCGTGTGCGCAAAAACTACAGTTGAGTGTTCAGTACCATCCTTTACGTTCGCTGCCTCGATTGGTTTATTGGCGATTTACTCAATTTTATCCGATCCGGAAGGCAATCTAATGAAGTTGCCGCCGAGCTGAACGCGTTTTCCAATGAATTGTTGATCCCCCAAGTCCGTTGGAATTCGGCTGGAGTTAATTTATCTGCGACTGTCGCCCGAAAGCATTCCGTAAATAATAACGTCTTCGAAAACACCCCATTTTCGAACATGCTTACGACGAAGCCCTTCTCTGGTCATTCCGGCCTTGGCCATGACTTTGCCCGAAGCCGGATTTCGCGTGATGTGCTCGGAACAGATCCGCCGCAATCCCAAGGTTTCAAATCCAAATTCAATTACGGCTTTGGCGGCTTCGGTGCAAAAGCCCTGATTCCAAAACTCGCGTCCCATCCAATAACCAAGCTCCGCGTTGTGGTCGAGTTTGTTGATTTCCAAGCCAATCGCGCCAATCAAAAAACTGGGATTCTCTGCTGGACAGATTGCAAAAATATAAGAGTCACCCGCCTGCCACGCCGGCTGGTGCGTCGCGATCCATTGGGCTCCACCACCGACAGGATATGGGTAGTCAATCCGCCGGGTGTTAGAAGCGATCTCTTTGTCGTTGAGCAGCAACTCGACTCGCGGCGCGTCGGATTCAACAAAGGTCCGCAACAGCAACCGCTGAGTTTGGATCGGCTCGATTGGGGCTGGTTCAGTTTCAGCCCGAGGTTGTGATTCCGAATTTGCCATGGGGCTATTTGATTTGCAGTGGATCGTCGCAGGTGTTGGCAACACCGCCAACGCAACTGACATGGTGATTTGAGGGCCGCAATTGCCCTTAAGTTCGCGGGCATAACGTCCGAGTTCCGATTCTAACGAATATTCGTTTGGCAATTTTGCAAAAAGGAGCGCTTAATTGTGGCCAGTCAAACATGAGCCATATTCTGACCTACGTTTTTGTAACGACAGGAACAGCAGCCGCCTACTTGGTTGCCCAATTCGTCCAGACCCGAGACGTAGATCAATGAGTTATTTAAACCGCTTCTTCCACGAAGTATTCGAAAACCCCAATCAGCCGGGCGGCAAATTGCCGATCACCAACAGCCTTGAATCGGCTTCGGATGCCCAGTTGGCTGAGCACTTGAAGATCGATCAGTACGATTCGTTTCAGCTTACCGATGCGGTACGCCCCGCGATGGATCTCAAGGTAAAGCCTTGCCAAGGCTACCGTCATGACACTTACATTGACGAAGAAAGCCAGACGAAAGTCCCCGTCGTGATGGCGGCCGCGTCGCGGGAAGAGCTTTTTCCGTTGTTCCTGAAGTTGATTCAGAAACTTGGGCCTTACGTTGATGTCGTTCTCGAATCGAGTCACTCCAGCGTCGAAGGCGGACACATCGATCTTTACCGTGAGCAAATCGACATGTCAGTGTTGACGAGCATCCTTTGGGATTTCGAAGACCTGTTGCTCAACGATGGCTGCACCGGGATCGCTGTTCTCAACCCTAACACACCTCAAGAGATTCAGTTCGAAGAGCACAAGTTGCTGATCGTTTACGGCAGCCCGCTTGAAGCTTACGAGTTCATCCTTGAGCAGCACGGTGTTCCAGAAGACCAGAACGTCAAGTTCATTACCGAAGCCGAGCACATTCATTCTTCATCTGAAGAATATGCCCAGCGTTTTTACGAGCTTCGCACGGCACTGGGACTCGATGGAAATCAGGAAGACACTCGCGGCCAGTATGATGGCCAAGACTACAGCCAGGACAACGACTCTAGTGACGGCTGGAAGGATAGTTACGGCGAAGATGGAGCCGGCGGAGTCTGCTAAGTTGCTAACTTCAACAAGCTAACCGAATTGCAGGGCCGACTCCCGCGCGGGCAGGAGCCCATGAAGCGCAGAAGACAGGATTTACATGATCAACAGGATGTTGCGCGTCATCATGTCAATCATGTTCATCCTGTCAAAAACCATTGCCGTTCGCCTGCGCGGGAATGACGGTTGATAAAAAATCACAAGCTCGTCGGGGTCGTTTCACTTCTGCGATAGCCAGCCTCGCCTCAAGGCTCCTTAATTAAAGTGACCAGTCAATAATTGATGGGCTTGGACACTACACCGATTTTGGTCAGTTTTGTATCATGAGGCCATGGCCAAAGACAGTGAAAAAGACAACGAACCAAACTCGACAATACCGGTGCGGATTCTGCTTGTCGATAACGACAAAGATCACGCCAAGGCGATGCACGAAAGCCTTGAGCGAATTGGGCTCGACTGCACCTATGCGACTTCGGGGCCCGAGGGTTCCAAACTGCTTGACGAGAACACTTACGAAGTCGTCGTAACCGATTTGATGATGAACGATATCGACGGGATGGCGATTCTAAAGAAAGCCAAAGACAACCAGCCCGATTGCGAAGTCATCATGGTCACCGGCCATGCGACCGTTCCGCGAGCCGTCGAAGCGATGCGCGAGCGGGCGTTCAACTTCCTCGAAAAACCGATCACGCCCAAACGTTTGCAGGCCGTGGTATCCAAAGCCGTCGAATCAGTTCGATTGCGGCTTCAGAACACGCACCTCCAGTCGCGGCTGGATGAGAGGTTCGGTTTTGAGAATCTGATTTTCGCCAGCGACAGTATGAAATCAGTTGTGGATCGGCTCAGGCGGATCGCTCCCACTGACGCTGGCGTGTTGATTACAGGGGAAACGGGAACCGGCAAAGACGTCGTCGCCCAGGCGATTCATCAGAACAGTCCCCGGAAAAAGAAGCCGTTTGTTGCGATCAATACGGCTGCCGTTGCAGAACACCTGGTTGAAAGCGAATTGTTTGGCCATGTCAAAGGATCGTTCACCGACGCGATCTCGGACCGGCAAGGCAAATTCGAATACGCCAATGGTGGGACTTTGTTCCTCGACGAGGTTGGTGACATGCCGATGCCGACTCAGATCAAGTTGCTTCGTGTGCTTGAAGAACGTGAGATCACTCGCGTCGGCGACAATAAAGTCATTCCCGTCAACGTCCGAGTTTTGGCTGCCACGAACAAGGATTTGGAGAAAGAGATCGACGAGGGACGATTTCGAAGCGACCTCTACTTCAGATTGAAAATCGTCTCAGTGCATCTGGATCCGCTTTCGGCGCGGCGCGAAGACATCCTGCCACTGGCGGATTACTTTCGCAAACAAGCCAACAAGAAAAACGGGCGCAAGATAAAGAGCTTTTCCCAAGAGCTGCGTCGCTGGATGCTTGGGTTTGGTTGGAAGGGCAACGTGCGGCAGCTCAAGAACGTTGTTGAAAGCCTTGTCGTCATGGACATCGACGACATGCTTGACATGGATGACCTTTCACCGGATCTGCTTGACGGAAAACCTGTGCCAAGTGCGGCTGGAGCCGTTGCAACCGACGGCGGTTCGGCAGAGTCGGGGCCTTTACCTGAGGATGCCAGTTCATCGGCGTTGATCGGCAAGTCATTGAAAGAAATCGAGCGTTGGGTGATCGAACATACTTTGACTTTGGCCAACCACAACCGGGAAGAGACTGCTAGAATTCTCGGAATCAGCGAGCGAAATTTGTATCGCAAGTTGAATGAATACGATTTGCGGTAAGCATTTCTGTCTTCGTTTTTGACAGGGTTTACATTGTGAACAAGACGTTGGCCAAGACGTTGGCCAAGACGTTGGCGCGCGGCTAACAAGTCCATCCTGTTAATCCTGTCTAATTTTTTTCGAACGCGTTCAAAAAGTAAATAATGACACAGGTACAACTCAATCCGATCCGTCAGCTCTCAGCCAGCGTCGTCAACAAGATCGCAGCCGGAGAAGTCATCGAGCGGCCGGCAAGCGTCGTCAAGGAACTGCTTGAGAATGCCGTTGACGCTGGCTCGACGCAGATCGAACTTACGATCCAGCAAGGCGGCGCCGAATTGATTCGAGTTACCGACAATGGTCACGGGATTCCGCAGTCGCAGTTGCCGTTGGCGGTGACGAGCCACGCGACCAGTAAAATTGTGGATGCAGATGATCTGTTCCGAGTTGGAACGTTTGGGTTTCGCGGCGAGGCGTTGGCTTCGATTGCCGAGATCAGCCAGACGATGATTCGCTCCCGGACTGAGGATCAGGATTGCGGATTCGAAATGCAAGTCAACGGTGGCCATCGCGAAGAAGCCCAGCCATGCGGCTGTCCAGTGGGAACGACGATCGAAGTTCGCCAGCTTTTTTACAACACGCCCGTTCGGCAAAAGTTCATGAAAACGGCGCAAACCGAACGTGGCCATATCGCCGAAGCCTTCACGCGGGTGGCGCTTGCCAATCCTCACGTTCAGATGACGTTCACCAACAACACCAAAGTCTCTCACAATCTTCCGGCTACCGAATCCTGGCGCGATCGGATTGGAGCGTTTTTTGGGCCGGAAATTTCAGACAATCTGATTCCAGTCAGCAACTCGCATGGCGAGATCAGTATCACGGGATTCGTCGTCGATCCTTCGGTCAGCCGGGCCAACATCCGATTACAGTACTTGTTTCTCAATTCGCGGTACATTCGAGATCGTTCGCTGCAACACGCGTTGAGCGAATCGTATCGCGGATTACTGATGACTGGGCGATTTCCAATTTGCTTTTTGAAGCTACAGATCCCGTTTGAACTGGTCGACGTCAACGTTCACCCCGCAAAACTGGAAGTCCGTTTTCAAAACGGCGGTCAAATTTATAGTCAGCTGCTCTCCACAGTTCGCAACAAATTTCTGACCACCGATTTGACGGCTCAGGCTCAGCTTTCCAAACGAGGTCCAGCAGGCGCCGCTGATGAGTTTAAGCCCTTTCCCGGCGGCGCATCGAACGGTCCTTTGGGCAGTCCGTCTGGCGGAGCTTCGACAGGCGCCGGTGGTTTTGGCGGAGCAGGCGCGGCGGCGCCTGGAATTGGTCAAACTGAGAATCAGGAACGCATTCCGTTTCAGCGTCCCAGCAGCGACTACGACTGGACCAAGACTCCTCGACAGCCGTTTCCGGTAGGCGCGGCAGGAGACTCGGAGTTTAAAGCGGCGCCGACATTTGGTGCTGATCAGGGTTCAGGTCAAACCGCGACCGCTCAAGATGGCCGGCGATTGGACGACGCCCATGGCTCTGGTTGGGCTGGCGGGCCGGCGCCCAGTCAGACACTGACCGCGATCCAAGTGCACAACACCTATCTGGTGTCCGAAAACGAAGAAGGCATGTTAGTGATCGACCAGCATGCGCTTCATGAACGTGTGATCTACGAGCAGATCCGGGACAAAGTCCTAAACGGAAAACTTGAGTCTCAGAAAATGTTGGTGCCCGAGCCGGTCTCGCTTCCTCCGGCCGAAGCTGCGGCGGTGCTTGACCAGGCTGACTTGCTTTCCAAAATTGGTATAACCGTTGAACCGTTTGGCGGTGATACGGTCCTCGTATCGGCTTATCCTGCGATGCTTGCCAATCACAACCCGGCCGAGATGCTGCGGGGAGTTGTGGAACAACTGGTCAACGGCGAGAAACAGCTTGATCAACGTGATCTGGTAGACGAATTGCTTCACATGATATCCTGCAAAGCCGCAGTCAAAGCCGGTGATAAACTTTCCCCAGAAGAGATCACCGCTTTGCTGGAACATCGCGAGCTTTGTCAGGACGCCCACCACTGTCCACATGGACGCCCCACATCACTCCTTTTTTCACGCGAGGAACTCGATCGAAGGTTTAAGCGGATTTGATTGTGACGTTGAGGTTCAGAAAAGTGTTCTTTGCCTCAGTTAATCGCCGACAAATCTGAAATCCCTGATCCAGGAACGCCAAACTGTTTATGATAGAGGTAGACCAAGATGTCCGTTTCTCAACGGCAGCTTGGCAAAGCCCGGCCGCCGGTGGCTACTGGTAATCCGAAGAGGCTGCGATTTTTTCAAAACATTGCTTACCAAAATCAGCCGTTTTGGCGATAGCCACGGTTAATTGCAGTATCAACCTGCTATCGCCCAAACGGCTAATAAAATCACAACTTAGAAGCGTAAGCGAGACCGCCCCTGGCTTACGCGTCGGGTTGCGAAAAAATTAGAATCTGCCAAAACAGCTGAGCTTTTCCCAAAACGACTTCGAATTCGATCTGTTGCCTGCCTTTTAAACAACGAAAGTTTTATCAATCAATGATTTGCGTTAGCGTTGGTCGCGGACGACACCGGATGATGATGGCCGAGCACAAACATCTTGCTGAGCAAGACGTTGAGCTCGTTGAACTGCGACTGGATTACATTCGGCGTGCGGTCAACTTGCGCCGGTTGCTTGGACTCAATGACGACGGAGTCGAAAAGCCCTGCCCGGTCGTGGCGACCTGTCGGCGAAAAAAGGATGGTGGTCGTTGGGAGCATAGTGAAGCAGACCGGATCATGTTGCTGCGCACCGCGGTTGCTGACGGTGCCGACTATGTCGATATCGAGATGGATATCGCCGATCAGATTCCCCGGTACGGCAACACTCAGCGAATTATCAGCTACCACAACTTTGATGAGACCCCCGAAAATCTTGAAGAGATCCATCATCAGATCACTCAGCTTGATCCCGACATCATCAAGATCGCCACGATGGCCAACAATCCGATCGACAACATTCGCTGTTTGCGTCTGTGTCGCGATTCCAAGATCCCGACCACCGCGTTTTGCATGGGTGAGATGGGGATGGTTTCGCGGATTCTTTGTGGGCGGTTTGGTTCGCCGTTGACTTACGCAACGTTCAGTGAAGAACGCAAGATGGCGCCCGGGCAGCTTAGTTACACCCAGATGCGAGCGTTCAACTACGACAGTATCACCAGAGAAACAAAAATTCTGGGTGTGATCGCGGATCCAGTTGGCCACAGTCTCAGCCCGGTCGTTCACAACGCTTGTATCCGGGAAGCCAAACTGAACATGCTTTACCTTCCCTTTCGGGTGCCCAAAGAATACCTCGAAGAGTTTATTCAGATTTGCCCGGAGATGGGAATCGTCGGGATCAGTGTCACGATTCCTCACAAGCAGAATTGTCTCAAGCATATCAATGTGCTGGATGACAACGTGGCCGGAATTCGCGCCGCCAATACGATCGTCTTCAAAGAGATCAATGCTTACGGTTACAACACCGACGTCACCGCGGCGCTAAAAAGTATGAAGCAAACGATCAAGGAGAAACACCCTGAAGAAGAAGTCTTCAAGGGCCGCAAGTTCATGATTCTTGGCGCCGGCGGAGTCGCGCGGGCGATCGCATTCGGATTGGTTCGTAAAGAAGCCGATGTTTACATCTGCGCCCGCGATTACAAGAAGGGCGAGGACCTTGCTCGTACGCTAGATTGCAATGCAATCGACTGGAATGCCAGAGCCAACTTCAAAACATCCGTAATGGTCAATGGGACGCCGGTTGGCATGCACCCGCACATGGACGTGTCTCCGTTTGATGCCGAGTGGTTCGACAAGTCAGTGATTGTGTTTGATACGATTTACAATCCCGAGCAGACGTTGTTCATCAAGAACGCGCGCGAAGCCGGTTGTACGACGATCACAGGTGTCGACATGTTTGTTCGACAGGCTGCCGAGCAGTTCAAGCTTTTCACGGGCAAGAAGCCAAACGTCAAAACGATTCGGTACGAAGTCAAACGCGCTACCAGCGCTGCGAAGTACTAGGCTGCGTTTTATAAATTGCTTCCCAGGGAGGGCGAAGCTCCTGCTGAGCTTGGAGTGCCAGATCACGCT
>CALJOA010000003.1 GCA_937981585.1 uncultured Pirellulaceae bacterium
GCCAAGGCTTCGAAGTGTTTCTGGTCAGCGTGGAAGGGCAGTCAATTAGCGGCTCGCCCAGGTCCGATGTTTCGACGGCCCACGGCAAATCAAGTCAATGGGATCAACCGTCGCTCTACGCTGATGCGTTTCGGCTGAACTTAAACAGCAAAGAAACTTCATCACGCGATGTCGCACAGTTCTCGCAGTCCGCTGGAACACCTGGAGGATCACAATCTCAATCCGTCAGTATTAGCGACGAAGATCTCATCTTCATTCGCACCAACCCTGGCCGGGACTTGGAGCGATCGTCGCTTCACACAACGTTTCTCGAAACGTGCCAAGTCGCCAAAGCCGGCGGAATCCGAGTCGTCAATGATCCCGAACGACTAAGTTTCTTCGCAAGCAAAGCCGCAGTTGCCGTCTTACCCGCCGAGTATCGGCCTGAGATGCTGGTCACCAGCAACATGGAATGGGTAGAGAATTTTATTCGAGAATCCGACTGTGACTGTGTCGTCAAACCGTTGCTTGGCTCTCGCGGCAATGACGTTATCCGCACGAACTCGGACTCTGAAAATCTCTCTGAGACACTAGACCGGTTTCACAATCAAAGCATTGTTGTTCAGCACTTCATTGACTACGATGAACCGGGAGACAAACGAGTCGTTGTTCTTAACGGTGCACTCATCGAACAGGATGGGCACATCGCGGGCATCCACCGTATTCCAGCCGACGGCGACTTTCGCGCCAACCTTCACGCGGGTGGTACGGCACGACCGCTAAAACTAACGCAGAAACAACGTGTTGCCACGCTCGCAGCTGCATCAGTTCTCTACAATGCTGGAATCCAGCTCGCCGGCATCGACTTGATCGGCAACAAAGTGATCGAGTTCAATGTCTTTAGCACTGGTGGACTGTACGACGCCAACCGGTTTTCGAATCTTGATTTCGCTGACTCGATCGTAAAAGCACTTTGAGAAAAGTCTGATGCCCCAATTCTTACAACGGAACTACAACAAGATGGGGCACTTTAACCCGATATGCCGCTAACACGCCCCAAATGCAAATTGAAGTGCCGAGCTTAGTTCGGGGACATTTCGGGGACAATATTGCCAATTCAAATTCAATTTATAGAATGCTTCACACACATTGCGTGTTTTCGTTCAACAAAATTGGGAATTCAAAAGCGATTCAAATTCAATTGGCAATGCATTGCCACAAGTCATCTTGAGGGCCTAGTGGGAGATAATCCCGTGGAAGTTCGAATCTTCTCAGCCGCACTCGGATTTTAAGGGACTTGCAACGTTTTGTTGCCGGGCCTTTTTCTTTTGGCACCCGCCTGCGGGGACATTTCGGGGGCAATGCAACCCTGCAGCCACCATCGCTATGAAGCGTACCGTCAACCTCGGGTGTAAGTTACCCGTTTCAGAGAGATAAAGCGATTGAGCCGGAAGCAATTGACGAGCAGTTGTAGCCTACCAGTCGCGTTTGGACCAACGAATTGACTGAGGGTCAGAGTTGTTCGGACCGACTGGCCAGCACCACGTCATACCTTGCGCGCCATGAATCGACCTTAACCGATTCAAATCCGGAATCTTCCAGCAACTTGCGAGTAGCACCTGGGCTTTGAAATCTTCCTCGGAATAGCCACGCAAACCGTTTGCCGACCTGAGTCGTCAGCAGCAGACCTCCCGGTTTTAGCGAAGCCGAAATCTGGTTTAACAAGCGTGGAAGATCCGGTATCAACTCCGAGACTTCAAGCAACAAAACGACATCGTAAGCGTGTAAACTCTCCGCCGTCCACTCCTGGAGATTGACCTGCTCAAACGTAACACGTTCGGAAGAGATCTGATTCTCTAAAAGATGGCGACGAAAAACTTCAATCATCTTTGGAGAAAAATCGACAGCGTGGATGGTCCCTTGAAACTGGTGGGACTGAAGCAACGAAAGGCTTAAACGCCCTGTTCCACAGGCCAGATCCAGCACCTTTGCATTCTCATCCTGCCCCACTTGGCCCAGAACTGGGGAAAGAAAGAGCCGTTGGTTGAACTCTTCGGATTGGTATTCGAGGCTGTTCCATTTTCCTTCATACCAAGGAGAAAGCCAGTCGTAACTTCTTCGCACCAACCCGGTACCCAGATAGCTCCATTCCGTAAGCATCATCCAAACAAAGACACCGGTACAGCAAACTCCCAGGACCAAAACCCAAATTTCGATCGAGAAATTCAACAATTTCGCGTCCCCGCTTGTAGTCCGTGAGCCATCGATTGAAAGTATCGATATCAAAAAGGAACGCAGTACAACTCGATGGTCTACCTAACAAAGACATTCACTCAACGTCTTTCACACGTTCCAACTGATGCTAAAAGCGATTTCAATAGATTGCAAATAGGTAGAGATTGCAAATTAGAGTTTAAAACCTTCCCCTCCTCGTGTTCTTTGGAGTCGTTTTGAACACCAGTCGGGGAAGCCTTTTTTGCAAACAGTTTCCAGTGTGACTAGACTACGACCCGAGAACTTTCAATACTTCGGCGGGACGCAAATTTGTTCCTGATCATTCAGGGCAATGTCAATGACAATGGATGGGTAGGTTTATGAACAAGACATTTTCGATTGTTTTTAGTCGACTGAAGCGCTTTAACCGTGATGAAAGCGGCGAGCAAAACATGTCGACGGTGATGCTGCTTGGGTTGGGCGCATTGGTTGTCGTAGGTTTGATCGCGATTGGAGTCTACATCTTTAATTACTCCAAAGAAGCTATCGAAAGCGGTACAGAAGACCCCGGTTTTCAGACTCCATCCTAGGGCGAGCTTCGAGATCTGCCCGGCTTTTACTGGAACGATTCGCTTGCCAAGCTGGTGCGACAGACCACCCTTTTCTTGGAATCGGTTCTCTCGAAATGGAAATGAACCATAGAACGTATCGCTAATTTGATAGCCGCACATTTTGAACAAACAACTTTGGACATGCATGAAAGATGGGTCCGGCCGCAAAAACGCGTGGATCATCGCTTTGCTTTCTCCAATCCTGTTTGGATTGGGAGCGGCTGTTTTTGCAGGTGAATCACATGGATTTCCCTGGTTGACCGGCTGTGGATTGACGCTGCTGGTACTTTTGGCCGTTATCACTTGGACCGACGGACACTGGAAGAAAATTCCTAACTGGGCGACCTATCCCGCGTTGCTTTGGTTTCTCGTTTTCAACAGCATTGCTTCGATTGTCGAAATGACCTCGGGAGGTCAAGGCAAAGCACTCACTGCAGAGTGGTTTACGGCGATTGGGCCCGATTCGCTGGGGGCGATCGGGATCAAGGCCAGCCTTTTAGGCGCAGTCGGATGTTTTGGTGTAATGGTGGTTTTGTCGGGATTCCTCAAGACGTCTGGTGGAGACGTCAAACTTCTCACCGCGATCGGATCTTGCCTGGGCATTCGCCTTGGCCTGTTGGCGATGTGCCTGGGCTACATAGTTGCCGGTTGCTATTCCTTGATTCTATGCATCTCACACTACGGCTTGTCCACAATCCTGAAAGGGGTTTGGCGATCCGTAGCTCGCATCTTCCTTCCCTTCCTTCCTTCAGTCGATCCCAAGACTGAGCAGGGCAGCGATGAATTTCTCAGCACGGGCATCCCGTTGGGAATTCACTTTGCCTTTGGAACTGTTATTGCGATGTGGATGTGCTAGTTAATTGGCGCCGATGCGTTTGGATTGGTGGTCTGTCAGATCTGATTTGACATGTAGTGGGATTCGCCAGAATTCCTAATTAGCCGAGGGTTTCTGGCGAAATCCACTACGGCCAACTAATCATTTCAGCTTGGACGAACCATTGGCTTAGTTTTTCTTTTGGAGAACGGGATGAGAGAGGTGAGAAGGTCAGAACGCTTCGACGCGCACAAAGCAAAGCGCTTTGTCAACAGAGTCAACAAAAGCGCCCGGCGCGGCTCTGTTGAACTGGAAGCCGTGCTCATCACGGCGGTCATGTTTCCCCTGGCGACGGCTTTGTACTACTTGGCCGCTCGTGCCTTCTCGGTGATGTACCTGACGATCGCGGGAATTCTCGAATGGCCCTATCTTTGAAACGAGTCTGCGATGTTTGATCCCTTGGAGCTTTTTCGATCTGTCGAATGGATCTGGCTAATCTGGTTGGCCAGTTGCGTTGTCGTTTTTTCGATTACCACTTGGGGACTTTCGCGAGTCTCCTGGGCTCAACTGGCTCAATTACACCATGATCAACAAGGCGCAGCCTATGCGTTGTCCTACGTGATGGTCGTTCCAATCTATTTCTTTTTTGTCTGCCTGGTAGTCGAGTCGTCCAACATTCTGATCACCAAGGCAGGTACGGTTTACTCAGCCTTTGCGGCAGCTCGCACAGCAGTCGTCTGGGAATCCGCGACTTCTCCGGACGACGCTCGTTCCCGAATCACTGCCTCGGCACGTCAAGCGTTTGTGCCGTTTGCGACGGGGGTCAAAGTCCAAGGCGCTTCAACACCCAACTTGTCCAGCCAACAGCGCGAGTACCTCGACGCTTACGAGGACTATGTCTCCGGCAAGCGAGTATCCAAAGGCAACATCGAGACGAAACTTGCCAACGCCGATCAGAAGTTGACGGTCGACTACCAGCCAGCCGGAAGTTGGAAAGACGATGTAGAAGTCAAAGTCTCTTATCAATTCCGATTCCACGTTCCCGGGATCGGCCATGCGTTGGGAACACTGGGAGCCGACAGATATTTCTACTATGACATTGAATCGACTGTGCAGCTTCAATCGGAAGATCCTCAGAACGACTCAGGGCAAACCGGGATTAGTTATGCATCAACAAACTAGACTTGGTCCTGTTGTGCGGGCCCCTAAAACCTCGCCTCAATCGTTTCGGCAAAGAGTTCGCCGCGTTTTGATGGAGATCTATCTGGGCGATCAATTGGAAACCACTGAAGATCCCGGCTGCCAAACTCGGCGGTCTCCGATTCACAGCAACGAAGACGGCAAGATCACGCTGATCACAACCGTTACGCTGATGTTCTTTCTGGTTCTGATTTGCTACATCGCAAACATTGGCAACAGTATTCGGCAGAAGATGGAGTTGCAGAACGCCGCCGATTCAGCCGCTTATTCGATCGCACTTTGGCAAGCCAGAGGGATGAACGCCACTACCGTTTCCAATCACATGCTGGGGGAAGCGAGCGCCCTGATCGTGATGGTCGAGTCGCTGGGAGGGCGGATCCAAACCGAGAAAGGCAAGGACTACTATTCGAGTGATAGCCAAAAATACAACACGCAAATTGAATTTCTGAAGGTCGGCGCTCCCAACCCGGCTTTGGCTGCGATAGATCGCAAAATCATTGACAACGTATCGAAGCTGTTGACTGAAGGGCTTGGCGGGCATGAGAAGGGCGGAAAGCACTCAGTAGGCGCCACGATTTTCGATGGCAAGATGACGCTGAAGTATTCCTATACGCTTTCCCTCATTGTAAAGAATGCGTGCACGGCGGGCATTCTTGCCGTGAGGCTGATTCCGCCGTTAGTCTGGATCGAAATTCCTCTGACGGCAATCGATATCGCCATCACCCTGACGATGGTCGCCAAGATCGCTCAAGAGTTTGCGTTCCTCGAAGGACTCCAGGTGGTATCCGGCTTACTGGCGAAAGGGTTGCCGGCTATCGAAAAGGCGTTGATTCCAGCCGTCTCTATCTACGGTGCAACAGCAGCCGGCCATTCCCCGCTTGCCCCAGGTGGACCAATTTCCAGTGGCGAGACGACTGTTAATCGCGCCGCCGCCGAAACGCTCGAACGCTTGAACGAAGCTTGGGCCGGTCAAAAGATCGAACTTGAAATGGTTCCGGATGTCGCCCAAATGACGTTGCCACTGGCCGCAGAGAAAGAACCAAAAACGTCGAGTTCGTCGGCGGGGTCATGGGACATGCCGGAAAGTCTTTGGGACGGCCCCAACGATCGCTTCTTCGAAAGCAAACTCATGGAAGAACTGCAGAAATTTCACCGCTCGGTAGATAAAGTGCTCGGTGGAGGTGTCAGGTTTATCGGGGTCCTGATTGATGCGATCTCGCTTATCCCGGGCTTGGGCTCCGGCGAACTTGGGGAAGCCCGGGAAAAACTAAACGATGCACTGGATAAACTGTCGTTACTTCCGCAACAGCCCGACTACCGAAACGGTTGTCCAGAAAACCCCTGCCACCACGAATCATCGCAATGGAAACTTGCAAAGTTCGACTGGCAGGCTGAAAGAAAATCTCAATGGGTCCGCGGCACCTTTCCCTACGTCGAAAGCTATCGCGAGCCGATGATCCGCTGGATGCAAACAGGTACCGGTCCGCTGGATCTCGAACTTTGCAATGCTGCGACTTACTACACCCACTGGACCAATCGCTACACGCTGGCCAAATCATGGGAGATTCGCAGTAACTACGGCCAAGGCGCAGGCAGGCTGACGCCGCGCATGTTCGTTCTCAAAGAATCAAGCCCAGACAAAAAAGGATACGAAGCGTGGACGGATGATGACGACAAAGCGGAAGAGTTATTCGTTGTCTATGGAGTTGCATTTCGTCCCGCAGCAAAAGCTCATTTCGGCGCGCCGCTGTTTCCCAAATCAAATTCCGAGGGCGCCATCGCGATCTCCGCGGCGATGATTTACAACGCCAACGGACGAAACGTGCCTGCGCAAAACCCAACTAATTCTTTGAAACAGTTGAACAACGGTTGGGACACGCTGAACTGGTTGCCGCCAGTAGCCGCCAATGAATGGGGTGGGCAGCGGCCCAGAAACGATGTTGACGGCAACCCCTGGCACGTCCTCAAAGGCGACTTAAAAGCCAATCGAAACTCGCAAGTTCAAATCAATTGGCAAGCCAAATTGGTTCCGCTGACCGTCAATCCCGATGGCCCGCAAAAACTGGAAAAATCGGTCAATCTTTCCGGCTCTAAACTCGACGCCGAGGTCAAAGAATTGATCATCGAAGGACTCAAACGCCCCGAACTGATTACTCACTGAGAATAGATTCCATAATGAACTTTGTCCGCCACAACTCGAATTCGCAGAACCTGCTTCGGCGGGGATCTGCGCCTCTGGAGATGGTGTTGATTACCCCTCTGTTGGTGGCGATGTTCGTTCTGGTGCTTTACGTAGGAAACTTCATGATCGGACAGGCGTACGTTGTCACTCAAGCCCGCAATGAAGCATGGCACAAACGATACACCGAAGCCGAGTCCAAAGAATATGACTTTGAAGGCCCCGCTGGCTTCGTCGATGGAGAATCATCTCAGGAACGTCGAATCTCCAACTTGGTTCGGCTCTTTCCTTCTCCCAAATCCAAACATCTTGTGATCGGTGACGCTTGGCATGCCTCCACCAACAGCTCGCTTCCCAAAGCAGACCAGCGCGCTCAGGAGTTGAACAAGCACTGGAATTTGAAACTCCAGATTGAACTCGCAAAACTGGCGGGAGACAACACGATCGATCAGGCTTTGACCGAACTCAATGGGCTTAAATCGTTAGCCGACCGGATCATGAACATAATTCGCGACAAGATCGCCGAATTGTTGAACCCGTTCAAGTCAGATTTTGACAGATTCGAAACGGAGGCAGAAGAAGTCAAACGGAAATTGGAAGAGAAACGGGAAGCGGCCAAGCAGCAGGCGCGCAACCGCATTCAGGCAATTGACCAAGAGATCAAACAGATCGATGACGAAATTCGCGCCAAAGAAAATCAAGTACGTGATATCGAAAAGCAAATTGAGGATTCCAAGGCGCTCGATGATGACGACGACGAAAAATTGACGGCTGCAGAAATTAAAGAACTCGAAGAGCGTAAGGAGAAAATCGAAGACGTCGATATCCCTCAGCTCAAAAAGGATCGCGAAGCCAAACAACGTGAGCGGGAACTTCAGCGGCAAATTCTGGAGCAGCTCAATGCCTAGTACCCCACATCCTTCATCTGAAACTATTGGCAACGCCGTGCCGGTGCGGGCTTCTCGATGGGTTCTCGTCGAGCGTTGTTTTACGTTGGTAGCAATCGCGGGAGTTATCTTGCTGGCCATATCGGCGATCCAGGGGATGCTCAATCTGTTCTCCGAAAACGTTATGCCGGTAACAACGTCCGAGTTTGAATCAACCCAAGCCAATTTGACGCCCTCCTTATGGTCGCCCATCGAATTGGATAACACCGGCTATTGGCAGATAGCTGGTTGGCAATGGGAGCTTGGTGTGGATTGGGTTCCTGAACAGGAAGTCGACCAACACCTCGAGAATGTACCACCAGCTGCGAATATTTTTTCCGAGGCTGACAAAGAAACCGCTGCCCGGCTGATCGAAGCCCTCGACTACCTGCCGTTCCAGAAAGTAGATCGCGGCGATGACAACTCGCTTTATCGGCTTGACGACAATCAACTCAAGATGCGCATCGCAACCACAACCAGCGACGGAGTCACATTCCCCGTCTCGATCGCGGCGGCAGTTAAAGTCGACAAGAAACAATGGACCGTATTTGAGATGCGAGAGAAACATCCGGTTTCTTCTCCCCACAAGAAAGTCATCCCGGCCATTCCCAGCGACAGCCAAATTCTCTGCTCCCGCTCAAACCAGCGGGACGAGGTGGTTTTTCAAGTCATTCAAACAGAGACCAACATTTCCGATCTCCTCGACGAATTGGCGCGGACGGGATGGCAAGTCGAACGCGACTTGGTCGCCAACCCAACCAATCAAGTTTACCTGGTAACAAAACAGGACCAGCTTTTTCACTTGTGGAGAGTCTTCTCCCAATCGAACCAAGGTCATCAGGTTGCTCTGATGCGTATCAGTGCTCCCAACACTCAAACCGAGCAGGACTAAAGCCATGAAGCATACTATCCGACTGTTACTTGCAATTCTGCTCGGCGTCGCGGCCGCTGTTTTGAACTGGTACTGGATGTCGAGCGAACGGAGCTATCCTGAGTACGTTTACATCGCCGAATCGATTGCTGTGGGGGAACCGATCACCAAGGACAAACTCAAATCGGTTCAAGTCAAAGGCGACAAAAAAGTTCTCGGGAAAGTGCTCGTTCCCTGGCAACAAAAAGAACTGTGGTACGACCGCTTCGCGTCCCGGGACTATTCCGCCAACTCTCCATTGTTTCAGCGCGACATGGAAGAAACCAATGCTCAGGGTACTTGGGACACACTTGGCCCCTTCGTTTTGGTCGGCGTAGGCAACGAGCCAACGGCAGCCTTCAGCGGAGAGCAGGGAAACTTGATTCCGGTTTCCGGCAGCATTCTTACGTTGGCGGTCGATGAGTCTCAAGCCGAAGAGAAACGTTTGCTTTATCGATATCTTGCTGCGATGCGCGGCGAATACTATTTCAACGAGACGTCAGCTGAGCGAAGCCTCCTTAAAATCATCGGCGTCGAACCCAAAGTCGCATCCAACAGGCGGCCTGCCGGAGAAAACAATTCTTTTCAACTTCGAGAGCCAGCGTCGCAAGCCGGCGACGTTCAGTTCAATAGTCAACCTCCCCCCGCGAACCAGCAACCCGATTTTTCCGGCATGCGTTTGATTTTCGTTTCCCTAGACAACGTGCCCAATGCACCGACATGGTTGAGAATCGGTGAAGAGATCTACTTCATGGTGCCACCAGGAAAACAGAAACTTCTTGGCTCGGGCCAGAACGTACCCGCTTCGTAATCTTGATTCGCATCCCCGTCTCCATTTGAACTGTGTTTGGAATTCGCTGTGCCTACAAACGTATCCTGGTTTAACTTTGTCAACGACGACGACCGAGGCTCGAAATCTTTGTCGGGGACCTACATCCAGATCGGTCGTGGGCCCGACAACGATATCATTCTGGACAATCCGGCGATTGCGAATCATGCGGTTGTACTTGAGTGCAAAAACGAAGGCTGGCATGTGATCGTGATCGATGGAAACAGTGTCGAGATTGGAGATCATGAGATACACAAAGGCGATACGTTTCCCGTCCAATCGGACGACCAGGTTCGACTTTTCCCTTACACGATCTCGCTGAGTCTGGAAAAGTCTCCTCAGGGAAGCGCGATGTCGCGAAATCGAATGGACGATCAAATGTCGTTGTTCATTCGAAACCTTCACGTCAGTCTGATTGAGCATCACGAGGAATTACTGAGAAGGATTTACGACCATCTCGATTCGCCGGAGCAAGAGAACCAACCTGACGTTTGGAGAAAAGGGCTGGAAGAAAGGATTCTGGATCTCGAGACCGACTTGGAAATTCTTGCCGACCGAACGGGGTTGTTTAGCAATAATCAAAAATCATTGCTGGACCATTTCGTCGGGCATACGGTCCGCAGTGAGTTACTCTCAATTGTGATGCGACAGGGAGTACAACCGTGCGCTGAGCAGGAAGCCAAATCAACCTGGAACCGATCCCAAACATCGCACCCCGGTCGCGAAGAGGAACTTGGCAGGCTGACGCAACATGTCAGTTCCGCGTTGAAGCTCGATGCGTTGGACGACCCCGCAGACCGCATCGACACAATCGAAGACAAGTTTTGGCCGGTCTGGAAATCATTGCAATCTAAAATCCAAAACGACTTTTGCGAGTACCTTTGCAAGCGATATTTAAAGCAACAAATCAAAGACATCTTTTTCGGATATGGTCCGCTGGAGGATCTGCTTCGAATCCCCTCGATCTCAGAAATCATGGTGGTCAACAGTGACTTGATTTATGTGGAACGAAACGGTGTTCTCGAACTGACCGGGCGGCGTTTCGTCTCCGACAGCGTGACCGAGTCGATTATGTCGCGAATCGTTGGGCGGGTAAGCCGACGAATCGATCGTTCCCAGCCGCTGGTCGATGCGCGTCTCTCGGACGGCAGTCGCGTCAACGCGGTGATCAATCCGATCGCCGTCAGCGGTCCTTGTCTTACCATCCGGAAATTTCCGTTCCACAAACTGACAGTCGACGACTTGATCGCCAAGGGTGCGCTTTCCCGGACGCTCGCTGATTTTCTTAAAGCCTGTGTTATCAACCGTTGCAACATACTTGTGTCCGGAGGCACGGGTACAGGCAAAACGACTTTACTCAACTGCTTGAGCGATTTCATCCCCGACAACGAACGCATTGTCACCATCGAAGACACAGCCGAATTGAGGTTACAGAAAACACATGTGGTCCGGATGGAATCGAAACTGGCCAATATCGAAGGTGCGGGTTCCTACTCGATTCGAGACCTTGTCAAAAACTCGCTGCGAATGCGCCCCGACCGGATTGTCGTTGGTGAGTGCCGGGGCAGCGAAGCGCTCGACATGCTGCAGGCAATGAATACCGGACACGACGGCTCTTTAACAACTATTCATGCCAACACTTCCGAAGACGTCATTTTGAGATTGGAGGTGCTGACGCAAATGGCGGCCGACCTGCCGATCGTTTCGATTCATCGTCAAATCGCTTCAGCCATCGATCTGATCGTACAACTTCACCGATACTCTTCCGGTCGGCGATGCATCACCCAGGTAACAGAAGTCGTCGGCATGAACCCCGAAGGCACCGGTATCCAACTGCGCGACCTGTTTTTGCTGGATGAAGAGGCGACAAGCGATCAGGAGATTCGGCCGACCGGTCGCTTGCCAACGTTCATGTCTGATTTACTGGACAAAGGCGCTTTGAATCTGGAAGCGTTTTACTTTCAAAAAGGGGAGCCGCAACATGATTGATCCCGCTTTGATGCCCTACGTAACGTCGGCTTTGATCTTTCTGGCCGCCGTCATTGGACTTGGACCTTTAGGATGGGTTTGGGACAGGATGTCGCATTGGTACACCCGGGACCTTCTGAAAGTGCTGGACGTTCTCGAGTTTCCTCAAGACCGTTTTAATTTTTACATGCGAATTTGGGGAATCATTCTCCTTGTTTCTATTGTGCTGATGACGGTCGTGTTTCGGCTTCCCCTCCTCGCCATCGCAATCACCGCAATTTTGGTTGCCATGCCAAGGATCATTATGGGTTTGCTGGCCAAACGTCGACGTACCTTGCTGCGCGAGCAGATGGCGGGAGCTTGTATGGCGATCTCAAATTGCGCGCGTGCAGGGTTGTCGCTGGACCAGTCTCTACAAACGGTTGCCGACGAAGTCGCCAATCCGCTGGCTGGCGTACTCAAACGAATCTGCCTCGACTATCAAGCCAACGTTCCTTTGGCCGAAGCGATTAACCGCGCCAAGGATCGCGTTGGGATGGACACGTTTTCGATCTTTGCCGTAACGATGGTGACCTGCATGGAACATGGTGGTCGGGTAACGGACATGCTGGACCGAATCAGTAAGAGTATCGGTGAGATCAGGCGACTGGAACGACGTATCGAATCCGAAACCGCTGCGGGTAGACGAGTCGTTTGGATCCTGGCGATGTTTCCCCTGTTCTTTCTGACGCTCATGGCGCTGGTTCATTCGGAAGGAACGAAGCTGATGTTCACGACGCTGGTGGGACAAGGATTGCTGGTGGGAAGCATCGTGTTGATCTCGGCTTCGATTGCCTGGAGTCGAAACATTCTTTCGGTTGATTTTTGATCGGGTAACGCTCACCGAATTCGGACTGAAAACAAAACGGAGAATCGTAGTGCAACAAATTGTAGAAACAATCAAGAACCTCGACACACACATGCTGGTCGTAATTGCGTTGGCCGGATCCGCGGTAGGGCTCATGGTCTGGACGCTGCTGGGGATTGTGTTTGCGCGTCGAGAAGAACCCGAAAACCTCGATTCAATCGAGCGAAAAAGAGTCCAACAACTGCGTGAAAACTATATTACATTCCGACTTTTCGAACCCTTGGTTCGTGAATGGGAACCGTTTAATTCCGCACTGATGGCTGACTCGCAACAGGACATGATCGCTTTGGAACTGAACGTCGCCAGGGCGAGCACTCCCTGGCGACCAACGGAGTACTACGCGGTCAAGCAAGCAGAAAGCTGTTTGTTGGGACTTTTCATTTTCGCACTGCTGGCGGTCTTTTTGCCTGTCGTAATCGCGGCTTTGGTCGCCATGATCGTTTCTGCAATCATGCTCGCGCTGGCCATCATGGCGATTCCTCAAAGTGCTTCCAATCGTCGCCGCCAGTTTAAACGACGACTTCCCCACGCCGTAGATATTATGGCGCTGTTACTGGAGGCAGGAGCGAACTTTAACTCGGCCATCAAAGTCGTTGCTCAGGAAGATCGAGGCAATGCGTTGGGAGATGAGTTCGCGCGAGTCAAACAGCAATTGGATCTTAATCGTTCCCAATCCGAAGCACTCAATACACTCAAAGAACGAGTACGTGACGAAGACACGTCGGATCTGATTCGCGCGATTTGCAAGGGAATTGAACTGGGAACTCCAATGACTACTATTTTGCAAACGCAAGCGGATCAAATCAGGCTCAAACGATCCCAGTGGGGTGAGAAAGCCGCCAAAGAAGCTGAAGTAAAAATGACTGGTCCAAATCTCTTGATCATGCTCGCTTGCATCATCGTCATCATGGGCCCCATCCTGCTACCGATTCTTTACGGTGGCGGGCTCGGATTCGAATAACGGGTCGTTTTGTTTTTTCTGATATCTCAACGCGAAAGCAACTTGAATGTCTGCCATCATCGAAATTTGGATCGACGACGAAGTGCAAAGTGACTTCTGGATCGAGAAGACCGTTACTCGCCTCGGTAGTTCTGACGACTGCGATCTCCGAATCGACGCCTCTTCGGTCCCGTCCAACTTGGGAACGGTTCGCTTTCGAAATGGAAAGTACGTCTTCTATAACCGTAGTGGTGCTGCTTTGCAGATAGGAGAAAATCGGGTCGATAAAGATGCTTCGTTGAGCTGGCAACCCAACCAAAAAATGGAGTTTGCCGACGGACATGTTTTACAGCTTCGCGTCGAAGGCGATCCTCGCCCTTCACCGAAGCAAGACAACAGAGTCCTCGACTATATCCGTGAACAGCGGCACGAAGAACAACGTTTAAAATCGGTTCAGGACCAAGCGGCTGCGGAGGAATTGGAACAGCAATCTGTCCAAACCGTTGGCAGCGTTCGCAAGAATCAGAATGCGATTGGTGTGTTCTTGTTTGGCCTGGCCGCGATCGGATTGTTGGCGCTGGGGGCGATCTGGTTGCTTCCCTCTGGAAATTCTGGCAGCTCAAGTTTTCGCGCGACTCAAGTTGTGAAGACGCTGTTGCCGCACGCCTCTGAGCTGCCACCTCGACTCGTGCAGATGATGCAGGAAGCACAACAGTCGGTCGAACTGGGCGATCCGGTTTTAGGCAAACAACGATTGCAAAGACTGCAGGCCGAATTGGACTCACTGAAGGCAAACGGAGTTCAGTTAACGATCGACCAAAATGGGCAACCGGTAAGTTACGAAGAGGCGTTGCGCGCCTATATCAACGAATACCTGGCTCAACTGGAATGATCCGGGGCGGCAGAGTCTGGCGGTTGGAAAATATGACGGGTGAGGTTCATTTCACTGTCCAATCCGATTTGAAACATTTGGTCGGCGAACTGGGGACGATAACCTGTCCATTCCAATTGACCTTGAATCCGGCCCTCGGAATCCTTGCCTTTCCCACGGAACCGGTAGATATCCTCGAACACATAATCCTGCTCACGATTGAGCCCTAGACATTCGGAGATGGTCATCACCCTTCGCGACCCGTCTCCCAGCCTGGCAATTTGAATCACCAGCTGAATCGCTGAAGCGACTTGAACTCGTGCCACGTGAACCGGCAACGAGACTTCGCTCAGCATACAAAGCGTCTCCAATCGAATAGCCGAATCGATGGGCGTGTTGGCATGGACCGTCGTAAGCGCTCCTTCATGGCCCGAAATCATCGATTGGATCAGATCCAAAGCTTCGCCGCGTCTCACTTCGCCGACTACGATTCGATCGGGGCGCATTCGTAAGGAATCAACAAACAAATCCCGAATCGTGACTGCCTCGCGGCCTTGAAAACCTGGTTGGGCTTCCAAATAGACAGCGTGCGGCTGTTGTAGTTGGAGCTCAGAGCTGTCTTCGATAACGATGATTCTTTCGGTTTCTGGAATCGCCGATGACAACGCATTTAATAGAGAAGTCTTTCCGGACCCTGTTCCGCCAGAAATAACGGTGTTCCGATGAGCCATAACTGAAAGGCCGAGGAACTCTGCTACTTCCTCTGTAATGCTGTTCCATTGGACCAGTGTCTGAAGATCAAAAGAAGCCCTGCGGAATTTTCGAATCGAGATACAAATTCCTTTTCGACTGCTGGGCGGCACGATGATGTGAACTCGAGAACCATCGGGCAATCTCGCATCCATGCTGTGCTTGTCTTCCCCGATCTCCCGATTCACGTACTCCGCGATGTTATTCGCTGCGGCCATCAAAAACTGTTGATCCGGAAAACCAAGATCTGACAGACTTAGTTTGCCCGCCTTTTCGAAATAAACAACGTCATGACCGTTGATCATGATCTCCGAGACATCGGGATCCGACAGCAGAGGTTCAAGAGGGCTGAGAAAGTACTTTAACGTCTCGTTGTAGATTTCTTTTCGCAGCATCGCAGACTCGAATGACATGGTCTAGAGGTATCAACCTACATTGTATCACAACGCTGGGGACAGCTTTTCGATTCTTGCCTGGCCCAATTTGCAAATGTAAGTTGCAATCAACTTTTAAAAAAATAGATTTGAAATAGATTTTAACAAACAGACTTTCGAAAACTACATCGGAAATTGCATGAGAGACCAGTACGAGAAATTTGAAGTCATTGGTCGAGGACGTCACGCGATCGTCTACGAAGGACACGACCACGGTCCACTCGACCGTGCGATCGCGGTTAAAGAAATTTCAGATTCTCAGGATCCCCGAAAGCTGAAGGACTTCCTGGAGGAAGCCAGTTTCCTCGCAAATCTGGACCACGAACACCTGCTGAAAGTGTTCTTTGTCGACCCGACGTCCAATATGGTGATCACTGAATTGCTGGAAGGAAGCTTGGACAAACTCATTGAACAACAGGGGCCAATGAGTAACGACCGTGTGCGTTCTGTTATGCAACAGTCGCTCAAGGCACTCAACTACCTGCACGAAAAGGGCATTATTTTCGGCGCTTTGCGTCCTTCGAAATTGATGTACTCGTATCGGGGAAAGGTAAGACTTGGTAGTTTCAAGAAAATTGGCGACGGTGTGATTCCGCGCCCCGAGGTAGAAAAATATGTTGCTCCCGAGACGTTAAACGTGTCCTTCGGGGAGGTTGGACCAACTCTGGATTTCTACTGCTTGGGCTTTACCGCTCTTGAACTGCTCTTGGGAGACCGTTTCGACGATATCTTTCCCGTCCTTTCAGATGACCCGGGAATGGCCAAGGTCGACTGGTTGCGATGGCATGGCTCTCAAGAGGAAGTCCCTCCGGTTGAAAAACTGGTCCCGGGAATCGCCCCTGATCTAGCTTCAGCGCTCGATCGCATGCTCCGAAAAACGGTCGCAGAACGCCCACAGTCGGCGCTCGAAGTTTTCCGCTTGTTGCAAGACGTTGATCCGATTCCTGTCATCGACGGCGTCGAGCAGTCAATTCAAATGGGTAGCCGAATGACGTTCCCTGCCGACATCGACTCCAACAGTGCCGGCATTGGATCCGGAGAACATGGCGAATCATCTGTCGATGTCGTCGTGAGTAATCAAGTCAAAACCTCACAATATAGCGACCTGAATGACCAGGCGAAAATTCACTCTCCTGCAACCGGCGAACCGGAAAATGCGACCACAACAGGAGCCAGGACAGATCAAACGACGCCGGGACGGCAACAAATCGCAGCCAAGTCTTCGGGATTGGGCGCACTAAAATGGGCACTGCCGATGTTTCTATGTCTGGGGGGAATCGGTTTTGGCGGATGGTGGGTCTATGAAAACGATCCATGGGGTTGGCTTAAACCAGCAGAGACCGCCGGGATCATCGCCGAGGAAGAGGATTCGCCTATCGAAGTCGAATTCAAATTTTCTCCCCAAGAACTCAAAGCCGTTTCGGTTACAGACGACGGAAAACCAATCACCGAAAACAGTGATGGTAAATGGTTGCTTGTCGCGGGCGAACACGAACTGGAGTTTTCAGCAGGCGACTTTTGCGCTTCGAAGCTGCTAAAAATTGACGCCGAAAACAACGTTTTCCAAATAGAACTGACAAAAGTAGACAAATCGCTTCCGGCCAGTTTCGCGAAACGTTTCACGATAGACCCCCGAGGTGCCAGCTTGGAAATCTCAGGGGAGAAGCTGGAACTGCAGAACGGGTTCGGAACCAGAACTTTTAAACGAAGCGAGGCAGGTAAGAACATCTCTGTGGTAGCCACGGCCGAAGGATATCAGGATTATCGCAAAGAGATTCAATTACAACCTGAAGCGATCACTCACATTACGATGTCGCCGTGGTTAGTCGTGGAACCCGAAGGGGCTGCTGTTCAGCTGGCGGGAACTGCAATCGAAAAATCAGACGAAAACCTTTTCCCATTGCCGCGCCGGGAAGAAAACTACGCCCTCAGAATCAGCAAAGAAGGTTACGTGACTTTTGAAGACTCGGAGCTTTCGTTTGAGTCGCTTCGGAACCGCGAATTCAAAATCAAGCTCTCTCCCGACTATGCCAAACTTTATGCTGTTGGCGAGCAAGCTTTGATCGACAAACAGTTTGACCTTGCTGTGGAGAGCTTTGCTTTGGTTCTGAACCATGACGACGAAAAATACCTCAAAGGATACTTCCTTCGCGGCACAGCGCATCAGGCACGTGCCGGGATCGAAAGTTCTCCGGCGAGCCAGAAACAGGACTACCAGCACGCGATCCAGGACTTTCGTTCTTTTCTTGCCAAGGGACGTTCGACAACAACGAACGAAGAGAAAGCGGCGGCCCATCTTCACCTCGGACATGTTTACTATTCCGTCGGCAGTATCGACGAAGCCATTTCAAACCTGCGCCAATCAAACGACATTCGCACCGCCGACGGCGTCAAAGACGAGTTAGCTAACTGGTTGACTACTCGTTCTCAAAGTCATGTTGATGTGGACGACCTTCCAGCGGCCATTGTCGATTTGGAGGAAGCGCGAAAGTTGACACCTGAAATCCCAGCAATCGTTTCCGGTTTGGCCAACGTTCGATTTCGCTATGGAGGTCAACTGGCTGATTCCAAAAACCATGGCGCCGCCAAGAAAGAATTTGACCACGCGATCGAATTGGTAAACACCAAACCTGAATATTTCGTCGCTCGTGGAAAATGCAACGGTAGCATGTATAACCACCGCGAAGGGGTTGAGGATTACACGAAAGCGATTGAGATGCAGACCCCGCCTGACATCGATTGGTTGCTTGGTCGCGCTGGTTTGCATCGGAAACTGGATGACCCCAAAAGCGCAATTTCGGATTACCTTTCAGCCATCGTCATTGCGCCTGATGATCCCAATCCTTATTTCATGCGAGGCAAGCTGTACCGCCAGAACCTCAAAGATTTCCCAAAAGCAGTCGAAGATTTTCGCATGGCTTTGAAGAATCGCTTCGCTCCAGCAATTGATGCAGAGTTGGAGATTGCCCAGACGTTTCATGACTGGGGTGAATCTGAGTTTTCAAAAGCTCACTTCTCCGAGTCAATCTCGCAGTTCACTGCTGCCGCGGAACGGTTGCGGCTGGCCCAGCAGAATTTCACGTTGGACGAGAATCAAACGAACTTGGTAACAGCAAAATTGACTGAAACGTTTTGTCGCTTGGGTGACAGTTACAACGCCAGCAAAGATTACTCTGCCGCAGTGGCGCAATACACGGTTGCCATCAATAGAAGCGGACCCAAAGACAAAATTGCCCTCGCCCGTCGAGCGAATTGCTACAAGTCGCTGGGGCAGTTTGAGAAAGCAGAGACCGACCTTCGCGCAGCACTCAAATTGGACAGCAACTACGGCTCGGCAAAATTTTATTGGGGGCAGCTCAAAGTAAAATCGGGAGACGACAAAGCCCGCTCCCGCATTAATGTCCCCCCCGCTCAAAAGGAGGTATTGAAGGTGCAAGCCGTCGAAGATTACCGTTCGGCAATCGAAATGCTCGAGGGTCTTATTGCGACAAAGAAAGAGGTTCGCTACTACGACTTGATCATTACGGCTTGCTCGCGAATCAATACTGTTGACACCAATGAAGCCCATGCGGCGCTGTTGAATAAATGGAAAGTTCTTAAACAGGATGCGTTTTCCAACTAGGCTTGATCCAAAACTTTAGGGCGTGATTAGTTGTTTCGCTTCGAGCCCGTTGCGATCGCGGGGAAGCCTCACTGCTTCGTTCCCTACAACCTGGGGAATACCTAAGAAACTGAAAGCGTCCTTGCTCGTTCGTTTTTCCCTTCTTTTGCAACCTGCAAGGGCATTGTGAGAGCCATCTACAAATTCATGCTTTATCTTGCGTCCCCAGTCGCTCCCAAACGCAGAAGCAATTTCGTTTGTCGTGAATTTTGTTGGTTGAGTAACGATTCTGACGCACTAGCATGAACCGATGATAGCCCAGTTCCGAACGGGATCACTTGCGGTTTGGGTTCGTGAAATTTTCATTGCGTTGGAGGACAAGATGTTCAGAAATCTTTTCGTGATTGCTGGAGCGGCGGCTTTGGGCCTGTTGTCCTCGGTCGCTTATGCCCAATTTGGTGGTGGCTGCCAAAACAGCGTCCCCTACCAGCCGGTTTATCAGCCTCCGGTTTATCAGCCCATGCCGATCTACCAAGCCCAACCGATAGTAAATCAGCCTCCGCCAACGTACGTGTACCCCCCGCAAACTGTTTACCCGATTGACGGAGCCTACCCGCCGACAGTTGTGTTCACCCCAGTTGAATACGCTCCCGTTGAGCCTGAGGCTCAGCTGCAACCTGTGGCCCCCGAAAAAGCGAGCAGCTACGTCGAAACGGGGCCTGTCTCTTCCGGTTCGGAAACCAAAGATGCCGCCATGCCTTGGAGTCAGTGGGCTGACATGCCGCCGCTGCGAGGCGATTTTCAGACAATGTTACATCAGGTTGCGGGAGACATTGATTGGATGTTAACTGCACGGAGCGAACGGTTTTCACCTGAGGTAAAGTCGATACTGGTCGAAGCCAAAACCAATCTCGAAACCAGTTGCCGAGTTTGCGACGAGGACCCCGAGCTCTTTAAGGGAGTACAGCCGGGCGTAGAAACCGTCAGGAATGTAACCGAGCAATTGAATAGCTTTCGTCAGCTCATTTCAAAATCTCTTCAGCAGCCCTCGATGCGTGAGTTGGCAGCAACCGTTGCCCCGGCGCGAAAAGACAAATCCAAAATCGGAAGTGTGATGGGAAGCCTGGATAGTGAAACGAAACAAAACCTCTTTGGAATGTTTGCACTTGAGACATTGCAAAAACGTGGCGACGAGCTTCTCACCCACGCCCAATCGGTTGAGCTTGGAACGTTTCGCCCCGTCGGTGTTAGTTCCTCAGAGCAAACGCTTAAAGCCGGTGACGTTGCACCAAACTTTTCGATTAAAACAGCTGAAGGCAAAACGATCTCGCTCAACGACTACAGGGGGAAAAAGGTTGCACTGGTGTTCAATCGGGGCCACTTCTGACCGTATTGCATGAATCAAGTCGATCAGTTGATCGACTCAGCCTCCGACATCGACGCCGAAATCCTTGTTATCTTTCGTGAGACACCGCCTCGTGGAGACGCTCTGGCTGGTATCCAGGGCTTGCGAGACTTTAAAGACAAACATAACCCGCCCTTCAGTCTAGGGATCGACTTCGGTTCACAAGCGACATCGGCCTACAGTCGCGAAGGGCACTTCTCTACTTATGTCGTCGATTCAAGTGGTCGAATTGCGGCAACGCTACGTGGCGTAAAGTACATTCGCCCCTCCGCTGAGGCAGTTGCCAAGGCAGTTGATACTGCTTTATAGAAATAGCTTCGTTGATTCTCTCTGCCTTGAAAGGCGCGTCGTCGAAAACTAATCGACGACGCGTTCTTTTTTTTCGACGAAGAAATAGAGCGCCTCGTTGTCACAGGTAGCTATAGCTAGCCGCAAGAAGAGGGCAGCAGGTCACTATTTCCCACGAGTATCGTGCCAGAAATGTACTTGTGTGCTCCGGGTTAATTTTTGGGTTGAAGTTGCCAATTCTATGAACTCTGGATCGCCGCAAGCCATGATTGCGTTGCTGCAAGCAAGTCATTTTGAGGGCCTTGCAGGAGACCCCGTGGAAATTCGAATCTGCTCAGCCGCACTCGGTTATTAAGGGCTTTGCAACGTTTGGTTGCCAGCCCTTCTTTTTTTTGGGCTGCACTACGGCGGCGCGACGAGGCACTTCTACGTCAATGGAACCGATCATGGCGAACCTTCATCTTCTTAACTTGTCGGGTAAATGCTTGCTCCAAAGCACTTGCCTGACTTTAATGAGATTTGAATCTGGGGTTCGCTAACTTTGGTCTGACTGGAGACATCCATGCCGTTGGTCTCGATTTATCGAGTTTGTTGTGTCGTTGTGCTCGTTCTTGTAACAGTGGTTTCGTTTGCCCACGCTCAGGCTCCCGCCGAAAAACCGATTGCGAAGTTCGATCAAGTCGACAAGTTTCGGCAGATGGAAGAAATTCTGCCGACGCCCAACGATTATCGTATCGCCTCAGGAGCTCCTGGCCATCGATATTGGCAGCAGCAAGCCGACTATGTCATCGACGTAGAAATCAACGATGAGACTCAGTTGCTCACCGGTTCCGAGGAAATCACTTACACCAACAGGTCGCCGGACGCGCTGCGATACGTTTGGTTGCAACTGGACCCCAACATTCGTGAGACACACTCGGACTCGGCCACAACACGGACCCAACCCGACTCCAATCAGATGTCGCTTGACCGTGTCCGGCAAAAGATGCATCGCCAATCGTGGGATGGTGGAATCAAAATCTCCCGCGTCGCTGATGCCGAAACCCAGAAAAAACTGGACTTCACGATCGTCAAAACTATGATGCGTATCGATCTGCCCAAGGCACTTGGCAAAGATGAGTCGTTCAAATTCGTAGTTGATTGGAACCACCAGATCAACGACTCGAAATTGGTCGGCGGTCGGACGGGTTTTGAAAGGTTCGAAGAAGACGGCAATTGCATCTACGAAATGGCGCAGTGGTTCCCGCGAGCCTGTGCTTACACCGACGTCAACGGTTGGCAGCACAAACAATTCCTTGGGCGAGGAGAGTTCACGCTTGATTTTGGTAACTACGAAGTCCGAATCACCGTACCTGATGATCATGTCGTCGCATCGACAGGCGTTCTTCAGAATCCCAAAGAAGTCCTGACCAAAGAACAGATCAAGCGGCTAAAGTCAGCCCAAAAAGCCGACCGACCCAAGTTTATTATCACTCCTGAGGAAGCCAAGAAAAACGAGTCCAGCAAGCCTCAAGGTCAAAAGACATGGGTCTTCAAGGCTGAAAATGTTCGTGATTTTGCTTTCGCTTCGTCCCGGAAATTCGCTTGGGACGCGATGGGCGTCAAGCTCCCGGGCAAGACTGTGATGGCGATGTCTTATTTTCCCAACGAGGGTGAACCGCTTTGGAGTAAGTACTCTACTCATGCGGTCGCGCATACCGTCGAAGTTTATTCGAAATTCACTTTCGATTACCCCTACCCTGTCGCGATTTCAGTTAACGGGCCGGTCTACGGTATGGAGTATCCGATGATTTGCTTCAACGGACCGCGACCTGAAAAAGACGGCACGTATTCCAAGCGAACTAAGTACGCGTTGATCTCAGTCATTATTCACGAAGTGGGGCACAACTGGTTCCCCATGATCGTCAACAGTGACGAGCGCCAATGGACGTGGATGGACGAGGGGCTTAATTCGTTTTTGCAGTACCTGGCTGAACAGGAATGGGAGGAGGACTACCCATCTCGACTCGGTGAAACTAAAAACATTGTTCCTTACATGATCAGTCGCAATCAAGTTCCGATCATGACCAACAGCGAATCAATTTTGCAGATGGGGCCTAATGCTTACCGCAAACCTGCAACGGCGCTCAACATTTTGCGAGAAACAGTAATGGGCCGCAAGCTGTTTGATTTTGCGTTCAAAGAGTACGCAAATCGCTGGCGATTCAAGCGCCCGATGCCTTCGGATTTCTTTCGAACTATGGAAGACGCGTCAAGCATCGATCTCGACTGGTTCTGGCGCGGTTGGTTCTACTCAACCGATCACGTCGATATTGCAGTGACAGGTATTCGTAAAGTCAAATTTGACACAAAGAATCCTTACATCGAGAAACCTAAACAGAAAGCCGAGCGAGAATCCGAAGCCCCGTCAGTAGGCGAGGAAAGAAATAGCGAACTCCCCAAACGCATCCGCAAGTTTTCCGATCTCCACGATTTTTACAACGAGTATGACGAACTCGATATTACTCAGGAGGACAAAGACGCCTATGAGAAGTACATGGAGAAATTGACTGACGAGCAAAAGGCGACGCTCTCGAATTTGCCCAATGCCTACATTGTCGATTTCGAGAATATTGGCGGTTTGGTAATGCCATTGATCCTTGAGCTGACTTTCGATGATGGTTCGAGTGAGTCTCGAGTCATCCCCGCTGAGGTTTGGCGCCGTGATAACAAGAAAGTTTCCAAACTGTTGATTACGGCAAAGCCGCTAAAGCAAATCCAAGTCGACCCTCGTCGAGAGACTGCCGACGCATCGGACCAAAACAACTTCTTCCCACGTCGAATTGAACCAGCCAATATGGAGTTGACTCCATCGCGACGGGGTAGCAGTGGTCCCAACCCCATGCAAAAAGCTAAAGCTTCTGAGGACAAAAGCGAGGGCAAGGATCAGGACCAGAAGAAAGACGGAGATTGAAAATCGGCAATGCGGCGACTTTTCATTGACTGGTACTCTTAAAAAGTTTGGGACTGGAATTCTTTGACTAGCCGCACCGTCTCAGCGGCCAGGCGGGTGACTTCATCAAAGCGACCTTCTGCAATCAGGTTGGAATTTGCCATCCAGCTACCGCCGCAACCAATGACGTAGGGTAGGCTTAAGTAGTCCAAAAGATTCTTCATATTGATGCCGCCGGTAGGCATAAAGCGAATTGATCGGTAGGGGCCGTGAAATGCTTTAAGCGTTTCAACGCCGCCCATTGCTTCGGCAGGAAAGAACTTTACGACATCAAGTCCGAATTCTAGTGCCTGTTCCAAATCGGTCGGGTTTGAAGTACCTGGAAAAACAGAGGCTTTGTTTTCAACGCACCATTGAACCGTTCTGGGATTGAAACCAGGCGCGACGATGAACTTGGCTCCTGCGTCCATGGCGCTCGCTGCTTGCTCGGCATTGTTGACCGTGCCGGCCCCCACAAGGAAGTCGCTACGTTTGGCTAGCGATTTAATCGCTGCCAGTCCGGCGTCAGTCCGAAGTGTGATCTCGGCACAAGGTATCCCGCCTTGGGCTAGGGCGTCGGCCAAACGGTCCGTAACATCCGCGTTTTCGATGGCAACGACGGGGATAACCTTGAGTTCTTCAATCTGTTTCGCAATCTCATCCATGACGGTATTTTCATTCGGGTTTTTGAATTGATAAACTGAAGGCAGTTTAGCTTTGCATGATTAGTGGAGGCCAGATGGGCTATCATTGCCAAGCTGTTTTGTCAGGGGCGAGAATTTGCAAGTAGATTACGTCATATTCATTGAAAACGTCGCTTGTTAGCGCTTGCCATACTAGCGGAAGCTATTGAAAGTTCAGTCGTCAGTTGAACCTCGAGCCGATACAGAATTATCCCAGAAAAGAACCCGTGATACCTAACCCCACCGTTAAACCCAACGATCTACTTTCGAGTCTGGAGCGGTTTTGGAAAGTCTCCGCGCAGAAGATTGAGCTAATCAACAACGAGTACGACGACTCGCAAGGATCGCCCGTTTTTACGGTTAAAGGTAAGTACTCAACGCGCGGTTGGACCGAGTGGACCCAAGGCTTTCAGTATGGATCTGAAATTTTTCAGTTCGATGCAACCGGCGACGAATCATTTCTCGAAATGGGAAAACGAAACACCATTGAAAAGATGGCGCCGCACACTACACATTTTGGTGTCCATGACCACGGTTTCAACAATGTCAGCACTTACGGCAACTTGTTGCGTCTGATGAATGAAGGGCGAATCCCTGAAAACCAATGGGAACGCAATTTCTATGTCATGGCTCTCCAGGCATCGAGCGCGGTCCAGGCTCGGCGATGGACTGCCCTGCCCACTGGCGGATACATCTACTCCTTCAATGGGCCTCACTCGCTGTTTGCCGATACGATCCGTTCGCTTCGTATACTCGCAGTGGGACACCAGTTGGGCCATTGTGTCATGGGTGAGAACGACAGGAAAACCAGTTTGCTCGAGCGTTTGGTGCAGCACGCCAAAACAACGGCTGACTTTGCCGTTTACTATGGAGAGGGCCGCGACTTTTACGATGCATGGGGCCGCACGGCACACGAAAGTCTCTTTAACTTGAACGATGGGAATTACCGATGTCCCAACTCCCAGCAGGGATTCTCGCCCTTTACGACTTGGACGCGAGGTCTGGCCTGGATCATGGTCGGAGCGCCGGAGCAGTTGGAATTTATAAAGACCGTTGATGATGCCGAGCTTGAACCGTTGGGCGGACGGGAACTGATAGAATCATTCCTACTGAAAATGGCCAAGGCGACTTGCGACTTTTTTATTGAGCATACTCCCACCGACGGCATTCCTTATTGGGATACCGGAGCGCTCAACTCACACAAGCTTGGTGAAGACGTGTACCAGCGCCCATCGGATCCGTTTAACGATGCCGAGCCGATAGATTCATCTGCTGCTGCCATCGGCGCCCAAGGTTTGTTGCGTCTGGGACGATATCTAAATGAGCCCAAATACACTCAAGCCGGACTGACGGTGATGGAAACTCTGCTCAGCGACAAATATCTCAGCCTCGACCCATCGCACCAAGGCCTCATTTTGCACTCTGTCTACCATCGGCCCAACGGTTGGGACCATATTCCCGAAGGGCAGTCGGTGCCTTGCGGCGAGTCGTGCATGTGGGGCGACTACCACGCTCGCGAGGCCGCACTTTACATTCAGCGACTGGCTAACGACGATCCGTATTACAAATTCTATTTGTAGTCAAACCATCAAGAAGAATCGCCTTTTCGAAAGGATCGCATAGGATCAAGTCATGGGTAAAAAAGTAGCATTGATAACCGGTGGCGGTCGCGGCATCGGATTGGGAATTTGTGAGAAGCTGGCGGTCGATGGCTTTAACTTGGTTTTAAGCGGTCGATCGGACGCCTCAAAAGTCGCAGACGCCGTGGCAAAACTTGAGGGCATGGGAGCCGAGGTGCTTTACTGTTCTGGCGACGTGTCATCCGCTGAAGACCGCGCGGCCATGTTGGTCGAGATCAAGGAGCGTTTCGGGCGGCTCGATTTACTGGTCAACAATGCCGGAGTAGCACCAAAGGGCCGAGTGGATATCCTCGAAGCAACCGAAGGCGATTATGAATGGCTCATGAAGATCAATCTGCAAGGGCCTTACTTCCTGACTCAGGCTTGTGCCAATTGGATGATCAAGCAGAAGCAAGCAGATGAATCCTTTGAAGGTTGCATCATCAACATCGGTTCGATTTCCGCGACGGTCGTTTCGACCAACCGAGGCGACTACTGCATTTCAAAAGCCGGTGTCGGTATGATGAACTTGCTCTTCGCGGCTCGTTTGGGCGAATCCTCCATCCCGGTTTATGAGATTCGGCCGGGCATCATCAAGACGGATATGACCTCGGGCGTGACCCAGAAATATGACAACTTGATCGACAATACTGATCTGCTGGTCGAGAAGCGCTGGGGGGTGCCTGAGGACATCGCTAAGCTGGCCGCTGCGATGGCTCGCGGCGACATGCCGTACGCCTCGGGCCAAGTTGTCTATGTCGATGGCGGGCTTACGATGAAACGGCTTTAAGTCGTTGAGTCCAGACTGCGCGAATTATGCCCCGATCTCACTTGGTCTCCTCTGAAAGATGAACAGTGGAGCGACTTGTTCGTGAGCATCGACCGAAAATCTTTTGCGTATGGGAGACCCGCTAATTTTTCCATCACAAGCCCATGAACCCCTGAGTTATCTATGTTGCCTTTTTGATTGCGTTTAGTTTATCCCGCTCAGGCATCTTTTTGTAAAACGGATCTAGAGGGTAGCAGCCGCTAATGATTCCGTTTCGAGGCGCGGTTGTGCAATCGCTGAACGTTCGGCAAATCTTCTTGCGCGCCATGACAGTTCCGTTAAGCACGTCGGCTGGGAGATCAGGGTAGCTCAGTACCATTCTGCCAAGGCCAATCGAATCTGCCATTGAGGTTCTGACAACTGCTTCACCAACATTTGGAAGCCATTCCTGTAGGTACGAGTATCCTGAGCCAACGAAAAACAGCTCCGGATGATCACGCTTGAGGCTCGCGGTCACGTTGATCTGTCGGGCCACACCGACCAAAGGATCTTCCGGTGGTTGATATCCGTCGCTTGGTGGGAAAAACGCCGGACGCTGGATGTGGGGGGTGTAGTAGGGGCTTCCGGCGGTGGTGCAAACCAACCTGATGCCGAGTTCGTGCAAGACTTTCATGAACTGCGATGGTTCTTCCAAGTTGATACCCAAACCGGTTTCGTCACCACCAAACGCCAATCGCGCTTCACCAGCTGGATCGGGCTCACCGATCCCGTCAGCGCCGGCTCGGTATGGAGAAAAGTCAAACGCGCTTACTCGCATTGCTATCTTCAAACTTGGAGCAGCGGCTCGCACGCCATTGACGATGTCACGTAAAAATCGCGTTCGGTTTTCGAGACTTCCACCGTACTTGCCCGGGCGATCCACTCCGCTGAGCAATTCGTGTCCCAAGTAGCCGTGACAGTGCTTGACATCGATGAACGCGAATCCGGCTTTTTCCGCCAACACCGCCGCGGCGACAAAGTCGTCAACCAATGTCGCCAAGTCATCATCGCTGAGCACTTCAGAATCGTCAGTTAGTCCAAGTTTCGCATCGAGCACGGCATTTCGATGGCCAGTCTTGGGCTCAGGTTTTGACTTGTCGTTGGGCCGCGCGAATCGGCCAGAATGCGTCAACTGTAAGCCCACCACCAAGTCATCAGTATTCGTATAACGCTCCGCATGTTTTTCGACGAGCTCGGTACGTAGCGCCTCGATCTCCGAGAGCGTCCCATCGTTGATCATCAATTGATTCGGGTTTCCGCGACCATCGTGTCGCACCGCGAACGCTTCGCCACCCCAAATCAATTTGGCTCCGCTGATGCCAAATTTATGCCAACGTCGCCGAGTCAAATCAGTTGGTTTGCCGTCGGTCGTTCCGTCCCAGCCTTCCATCGGAAGAATGCAAAACCGATTTCCGATTTTCATTCCATCGACTTCAGCCGAGCGAGACAGGTGACAGTTGGCTGGTTCAGGTGCAGCGCTGTCACAAGGCATTTCAATTTGCAGTTCGTTGATCCTGCCTACAAAGTCTTCGTAGGTTTTGAGTTTGGCGATGCGTGGAAATGCCATCGGATTGATTCCTTAATACTGTCTTGATGTCTCTGATACGGAAAGCGCCAGGAAGTCGAAAACGCAGGAGGTGCGCCGTACGCAGAACTGTGAAACACAGGGCAACCCGTCTGGATTCCGCCTCGTGGGAACGAGACTGCAGATAGATAACATTCGTAATGGTCTAAGTTTCGTCTTCGGCGAGCACAACCAACGTGTCCTCGGCAAGCAAACGATAAACCTTGTCTTTTTCGGGAATCAGCTTGACGCCAAGGTTTTGAGATGTGTCGTCTTCGAGCGCCTTTTGCTTCACACCCAGACAGACTTCTTCGCGTTGTTGGCAGACATGGATCATGTCAGCGTAGGTGACTTCGATTGGGAATTCAGAAAAGTATAGTGGCGCTGGTTTCAAATAGATTTCAGAGCCGTCTTCCTGAAACAGATCGTCATAGACCGGCTTGATGTCGGCATCTTCGCTAATCTGGGCGAGCAGCATACTGATGAAGCGGTTTGAAATGATGAAGTCGTTCACCCCGGCGTGGGCAACCAACGACTGGTTTTCCGACTCAAGGATTTCAGTAATCAACTTCGTTGGAGGCTTGCCCTCCTCTCGCGGGTTGTTCTCCATAATCTTCCGCAACAGCAAGAGAATTACGATCGTCTCCGAGTCGGTGCGTTCAGAGTTGTCGTCGACTCCACCCTGGCTGAGGATGATGATGTTGTCGTAGCTTGACGGATCAACCGCTTCCAGGCCCTCAGTGCTCATCGGGTTTTCGGCGATCAGGCGGATGCGAATATCTTCAAGCTCCTGGTTGAGTTCTTCGATCGTTGAAGCCAAATCTGCTTCGGGGGCCCGAAGCATGATATCGATAAAGCTACCGGGCTTAACGTACTCCGCGTACTCTCGCAGAATCGTGTCAGCTTTTGTCGTCCAGCCGATAATCAGGTTGCGTTCGACGAGAGTTTTCTTGCGCCCGCCGGCGAGCTTGAAATCCCGGGGCGTCGCAACTGGCTGAGCCAGAAAATCAATCGTCGAGTCGTCTTCGGCAAGAATGAGAATCGCGTCATCGGCTTTGATCGGAAGGTCGGCTGGCGGATTCATCGTCAGTGTGCCGTCTCCATGCTTCAATCCCATTGGGATTCCGTCAGGGAAACGATACGCAAGCTGCCCAAACTCTATTGCGCCCCAATCGTCTTCGTGGAAGTACATCTCACAGCCGTCGAACGAAAGAATCTCGCTGTAGACCACCGACAGACCAACACTCCGCGACGTTTGTACCAGGATCTTGGCGAGAATTTCGTTGGTATCGACAGTAGTGATTTCTTCTTCGGAAATACTGTCGATGATCTTTCGATTCCGGTCTGAGAATATTTCGGCGATGATGTTAAGACGGAGATCTTCCGGGCGCGAGGCGACCAATGCCAAGGCGGTTTTGATTACGTTGGCGTCGCTACCGTTTTTTTCCGAAGTAGTCGCAGTAATGCTGCAAGTGGCCAGCACGATGACGGATCTGCTTTTGGTTACCGAGGCGGTTTCCAGTTTGACCAATGATGAAGGCGAGCCCGTGCGCGTCACGACTCGAGTGTTACCCGTGTCGGGCATGTTGACTTTGAGGAAGTCATCCATTTCCTCTTTGTCTTTGTCCGCTAATATCACGACTACTGGGTCGTCTTCACTTTCGTTGGCCTCGACTAGTTCTCGCAGGATCTCGATGACTCGCTCGTTCCAGCCGAGAATCAGCGTGTGGTCTTCTTCGATGACTTTGGAGTGTCCCTTTCGTAGCTGAGCCAGTTTTTGATCGAGCGCCGTTGTGATAAACGCAACCAACGAGGAAAGCATGATCAATCCAGCCATTCCCGAGATGATCGCTGGAACTTTGAACCAGCCTATCGAGTTGACGTCCTGGTTCATGTTGCCCGGATCCGTCATTTGCAAAAACGTGATGTAGACGTTGTTCCAGAACCCCGGTCCACGTTCGAGTGAGGCTTCAGGCATGGTGTAAAGGAGGATTCCGCGAATGACCGAGATGACGGTCAGGAGCGATAGAAAGACAATCACCAAGCTGATGAAAATGGAACTGCCACCACGCGACATGAAGTTGTCAAAGCGATACCGCAGTTTTTGTTGCAAGCTAACCTCTGACATGTTTCTCCCGACCTGACTCAGTTAGTTCTTATCCCTCTATCTCACTACTGAATCTAATCGAAGTTACATATCATTGCACTTAGTTGGGGCAAGAAATGATGAGTTCTTCCAATTCGTTTGATGCTGCGGTTCGAAGGGAGCAAGGCATGAACGAGAAAGAAGATTTAGGGAGGGCGAAGCTCCTGCTGAGCTGGCAGATGTTCGCACTTCAAGCCCAGCGAGAGCTCCGTCCTTCCTGAACTATTGATTGAGCAGTTAGAACGAATAGCCCAGCGAACCAGCGATGGCGTAGGCGACAAACACACCATATAGCCCAACCAGAATATACGCTTTCTTTTTCGTAAGCTGACGATTGTGCCACATGATGAGCAATGTGATGATCGTCAGCGAGCAAAGCAGAATTCGCAATCCGTTGAGACCTTGCATCGGCTCCCCGTCCTGGGTGAGAAGAATCGGTTGCCAACCGTTAAGGTATGACCCAACCAGCAGCGGGATCGAGAGGCAGACGCACAGGTCAAAAATGTTGGAGCCGAACGCGTTGGAGACCGCACCGTCGTCGTCGCCTCGCATCGCCGCACCAACTGAAAGAAACGTATCGGGAACGCTTGATGCTGCCGCAGCCAGAATCACAGCCACGAAGAAGATGGGCACATTGAGCGTTGTGGCTGTTGCGTGGGTGACTTCAACCAGCCAGTAGCAGGCGATTGCAGCGACAATCGTTGAAATGCCGATCACAATCCAAGCCGTTTTGAAGCTGAGCGGGACATCGAAGAACCCAAACAGGACGCCCGCCGATTCGGGAGGTTCTTCGTCGTCTTCGGTTTCTCCCGGTTCCTGGCCTCGGAGCTTTTGAATCGTATCACGTGACAATTTGAGGTTTTGGGTTTTTCCGGCGTCTACGATTTCATCGTTCGTTTTACCATCGACTATCTGTTGCTTTACGAATCCGTAACGCTTTTGGTAGAGCTTGGCGTCGCGGTAAAGTACGAGCAAGTAGACGAAGTAGGCGCCCAGCAATGCCACTCCCATCCACCATTCCATCGCCGGCTGAAATAGGAAGAACAAAAGCAGCACTTCGCAGCCGACGAACCAAAGCCCGTCTCTGGAGATGACTTTGTCCTCTACGTCGATCGTTGGATGGTCGGGGCGATATCTCGCAATCACAAGCGCACAAATCGCCGGAATCAAAATCATGTTGTAGACTGCACTTCCGGCGCATGTTGCAACAGTTGCCCCGTAGCCTTCACCTGTTGCGGCGGCCAATTCGTCTTTGCCAACATCAGTGGCTGAAATTGCGAGGACGACGAAGAAAATCCCGCTAAAAAGCTCGGGCATCGAGCTGGCGACAGCGTCCAGTGTTGCACCACGCACTGAGCCTGGCAGGCGTAACGTTGTGCCGATCCACTGGGCAGCGTCGGCAAACGGATCGCAAGCCTGCCAGATGATGATCGAGATAACTGTGGCTTGGCTCAGCAGAAAAAGAATACTCCAAGTCGTCGAGCCGGTCGTACTATTCATGTACCAAGACGCGGCCAGCGCGATCAAAGAAATCGCCGCAATCACAACGTCACGAGTGGAACCAGATGATTCAGACGTTTCAGAACTATTCATAAAAGTCAATTTGGAAATTATTCGTAGTTCTCAAGGAACCTAAATGACGTTGCATACTTGGCTGTCGGTGCACCGAGGTTGCACTCCAAATGTTACGCGTTGACCTGAATTCGGTAAACACGGTCGCGCAGCTGTTTTGCCAATACTCGATTGAGTCTGCGCATGAAAAAAGCCGGCATCCAAAGTAAGTTACCGGCTTTTGTAGGTTTTCTAAGACGAGTCGTTTAGCCACGCCGTCGACGAAGCGTGCCACCCATCATCAGTACTCCCAGAGCCATCAGTGAACTAGGCTCAGGAACTGCCGCTCCAACAACGATCTGAGATGGAGTGAATGTTACATCATCATCAATAACTGTGAAGTCGCTGAACTGATTTACAAATTCACCGCCTGCGTTTGAAAGTTCCAAGCGAGTTACGCTACCAATATCTCCAGCTGTGAATTCAAATGAAAATAGGTCAAGTTCGTAAATAGTCGTTGTGCCACTGGTTTGAACCAAAGTACCATTGACTCCAATGCCATCTGCCTCCGCGTCAGGACCAAAATTCTCTAGATCGGAAACTGTAATGTCTGTTGGGTTAGCAGTGACTACCAGATCAAAGGAGTTGAAGTTCGTCGGCGTGGCGTCAACAAAACTAAGTCTGGAGGCATCAGTTAAAGACCCAGAACCACCGGTAACAGTTCCAAAATCTAAGTTCAAACCAAACTGAATTAGGCCGTCTTCGGGCAAGCGTATATTACCCATGCCGTCATCTCCCGTTGGCGGAGCAAGACGTGCCAAACTACCGTTGGTTGCCGTTTCTCGCAGTTTCACAACCACCGTTACAGCATCACCCGCGTTGGCCGCAGTATAAGTCGATTGAGAGAACAAATACTCATAAACATTCTGCGCACTTGTTTCAGTAGCGGAAATTGCACAGACGCAAACCGCTAGTGTGAAAGCTTTTAGGATTTTTGACATCTTTAGCTCGCTTCGGGGTGTGTTTCGTGGATCAATAAATGCAGTGTGACTTCCATCAGCTTAGCAGGGGGAACATGGCATTGCTAACATTTTGATCCGATAAACCGAAAAATCGGTCGTTTTCAGATGATCCTGCAATTTTCCCGGTTTTTGCCGGTTTTATAAGCGTGGTTGTTTTATCAATCGTGAGCATGAGAGGCGTCCGGGAAAAACCAGTAAAATTAGGGCCAAGTTGTTAGTTAAAGGCCAAGTTCTTGGTAGGAAAACGGATAAAATCGGTTGAGATTACCGATACAGGTTGTTTTCCTGCCAAATCGCTTGCTGCTTCGTTCTAAAAACAGCAACGATTCCCAATTAAGCCAACTTTTCACCCGTTTGGCAGGAGATTCGCTGTAATGATCTGTGTTATGAGATTTCGTACCTGCGGATAATCTCGACAAGTTACCCGCTTGACGGGTCATGCGGTTAACCCTGCTTTCTTTTTCTCTTTTTTACTCGTGCTTCCATATGCAAGTTCTCAGATTAAACCGTGTGATAGTTTTATTGGTCCTTCTTATTGGCGTTGAAACCCTCGCGCAGTTCTCGCTCTACATCTCGATAACTCAGCCGGTCGTTGCCCAGGAAAAAGCAACGATCGAATTCAACCGGGATGTTAGGCCGATTTTGTCTGACAAATGTTTTGCTTGTCATGGTCCTGACGCCGAGACCGTCGAAGGCGACTTAAGGCTCGACATTCGCCAGGCAGCCGTTGATTCAGAAGCGATCGTGCCCGAGAGTCCGAGAACAAGTGAGCTGGTCCGGCGAATTGATTCCGATGATGCGTCAGAGCTGATGCCTCCGCCGGATTCCCACAAAGCCCTTACCGAGCGCGAGCGTGAAACGTTGCGGCGGTGGATTGCCGAGGGAGCGGAGTACCAACCTCATTGGGCATATGCAAAACTTGATCGCACCCCAGCCCCGAGGCTAGCCAGTTCTGAATCACTTGGCGCAGGTGAATTTGATTTCGATAGTTGGGGCACCAACGCAATCGATCACTTCGTTGCAGATAGATTCAGCTCCCAAGGAATCTCTCCCAGTCCCAAAGCCGATCGGATCACGTTGATTCGGCGATTGAGTTTGGACCTTGCTGGCATCCCGCCGACGCCGGCAGAAGTCGATCAATTCCTCAATGACAATTCGGAGAGCGCCTACGAAGATTTGGTCGATCGCCTGTTGGCTTCACCCAGATTTGGCGAAAGGATGGCCATCTACTGGTTGGATTTGGTTCGCTACGCCGATACCGTCGGTTATCACGGTGATCAAAACGTCTCGCAATCACCCTATCGTGACTACGTCATTGAGGCGTTTAACTCGAACATGCCGTATGACCAATTCACTCGCGAGCAATTGGCAGGCGATTTGTTGCCCAGCGCGACCATCTCTCAAAAAGTCGCTTCTGGTTACAACCGCCTCAATCAAACGACCGAAGAAGGTGGTGCTCAACCTAAAGAATATCTGGCGATCTATTTCGCCGATCGAGTCAGAAATGTTTCACAAGTCTTTATGGGCGCGACGGTCGGGTGTGCACAGTGCCATGACCACAAATTCGACCCTTACACTGCTAAGGACTTTTACGCCTTGGGCGCGTTTTTTGCTGATTTGCAGGAAGTCGGAAAGTACGGTGGGCGAAACCGTGACCCGATGATGCGAGTGCCCAGCCAGAAGCAGCTTGAGAAGATTGCCGGGCTGGAGAAGCAGGTCTCGCAGCTGGAGAAAGAAATCAAGACGGTTGGCGAACAGATTTTGCCGCAAAGGCGTGAATGGGAAAAGCAAATTCTCGCAAACCTTGAAGACGTAAAGAGCCAAGAAACAGAAACCGTATGGATCGACGACCAGCAAGACACCGGTGGGAAAAGCGAAGGAATCTGGAAGTTCGTTGAGGCAAAGAAAGACTCCAAAAAAGTTCCTGTCCACAGCGGCTCCAAATCCCGTCGGCAAGAATCGGGCGGATTGGTGCAGCACTTTTTCCTTGGCGCCAAAAAGAAGGCGTCTGTTGACAAAGACACAATGTTCTACGCTTGGGTTTACCTCGACCCCAAGAATCCTCCCAAAGCAATCATGCTTCAGTTCAATGACGGCAACTGGAACCATCGAGGTGTTTGGGGGGCCGACGATATTCCTTACGGACGGAAAACCGAATCATGGGACGGGTATCAGCGTCAGGGCAAACTGCCTCCTACAGGTGAGTGGGCGCGATTGGAAATCAAAGCCGCCGATATTGGATTGAATCCAGAAAAGCCGGTTGTCGGAATGGCGTTCACACAATTTGCTGGGTTGGCTCATTGGGATGCCGCAGGTTGGATGTCGATCGACGGCCTTTCTGCAGCGGCAGTTGCCGCAATCAAGACGGCTCCCGACAAGCGAACACCACAACAGGCCAACATTGTTCGAAAGAGGTATCTTGAAACTGCACCGCCGATCGTAGAGCTGCGCGAAAAAGTCGATGGGCTTGAGATAGAGATTTCCGCGACGCTTGAAGCCGCGCCCAGGACCGTTGTCTCCAAGTCCGTCAAACCCCGAACGATCCGAATCTTGCATCGTGGCGATTGGATGGATGAGACCGGCGAGATTGTCGAGCCGGCGATTCCGGAATTCCTTGGCAAGCTTGACACCGGTGACCGCCGCCCCACACGGCTGGATTTCGCAAACTGGCTGTGCGAACCGGAAAACGTTTTAACGTCGCGCACGATGGTTAACCGTCTTTGGTTCCTGATGTTCGGCCGTGGAATTTGCACTTCGGTTAACGACTTTGGTGGCCAAGGGACTTTCCCTTCCCATCCGAAGTTGCTCGATTGGCTGGCGATTGATTTCGTCGAGTCAGGCTGGGACATCAAGCAAACACTGAAAACGATTGTGACCAGTTCGACTTATCAACAGCAGTCCAAGCCAATCGGCGACCTTCGAGAAAAAGATCCTTACAACGAACTATTCGCTCGTCAGGGCCGTTTCCGGATCGACGCCGAGATGGTTCGCGATGCCGCATTGGCAACCAGCGGATTGCTGGTCGAGCAAGTCGGTGGAGTCAGTGCTAAACCATATCAGCCGGCTGGCTATTACGCTCAGCTTAACTTTCCCAAGCGAAAATACGTTGCCGATACGGGGGACTCGCAGTATCGCCGTGGCGTGTACACCCATTGGCAACGAACTTTTTTGCATCCGATGTTAAAAGCCTTCGACGCGCCCAGTCGCGAAGAGTGTACCGCTGCCCGGTCACGGTCCAACACGCCGTTGCAGGCGCTCTCGTTACTCAATGATCCAACGTTTGTGGAATCGGCGCGCGTTTTTGCCGCTCGAATCGTCCGCGAGGGTGGAGATGATACTCAACAAAAAATCGCTTGGGCATACCGAACCGCGGTTTCCCGGAAGCCTTCAGCAGAGATTGCTGCAGAGTTGAACAAGATTTTTGAACTCCATCTGGACCATTACAACGCCAACGTGAAAGAAGCCAAAAAGTTAATTGCGACTGGCGAAGCGCCGTTGGCGGAGGGGCTTGATCCAGTCGAGTTGGCGGCTTGGACGAGCGTTGCTCGAGTCATTTTGAATCTCCATGAGGCGATCACGCGATATTAGTGCTTTCCAGCGTTGCTACGAGTCTTCCACAGTTTTTCACGATTTGCCTCAGAAACTTAGAGCCTATCCCAGAACTGAACCATTTCTGTCTTGCTCCGTATCACTGCTGCATAGACAACAACGATTCACGGAGGTTAATAATGGCGGAGCCAGGATCACCGACAGGTTCATGGATTCTACCGGATGAACTTTGGA
>CALJOA010000004.1 GCA_937981585.1 uncultured Pirellulaceae bacterium
TGGTCAGGAAGGCGCTGGTCAGGAAGGCGCTGGTCAGGAAGGCGCTGGTCAGGAAGGCGCTGGACAGGAAGGCGCTGGACAGGAAGGCGCTGGACAGGAAGGCGCTGGACAGGAAGGCGCTGGTCAGGAAGGAGCTGATTCGGCCGAAGGTTCCATGAACCAAAAAGGTTCTGGGGGGAATGCTGGCGATCAGTCAGGTGGCGGCAATTCCTCTGGCGGATCTGATGGGAATCGCGACAACTCGTTGACCCGAGGTGCTGAAGAAACGGTTAGCGATAACGCTTCGGATGCCGAGCGAATTAGAAAAATGCAAAAACACTTCGATCAAGAGAAGGGTTCAGCCGGAGAAGGCGCTGGACAGGAAGGCGCTGGACAGGAAGTCGCTGGGCAAGCAAAAGGTGCCGGCAGACAAGGAGCCAGTAAAGGCAGGCCGGGCGAGGGATCTGATCCTTCGGCTCAGTCTCACGCGTCCAATGGCGGCGGAGGATCGGCGAGTTCTCAAGAGAGCCCGTTAGAGAAAGAGAAAACCAATCTGGAGCACGCCAAAAAAACAACCGACTTGATTCTTGAAGATCTTAGAAACCAACAGCACGATCCCGATCCTGAACTGCTTCGAAAGATGAAGTGGACTCAAGACGATTTAAAAGACTTCGTCAATCGCTGGGACGAGATGAAGGGCCGTGCTCAATCAGGCAATGCGGCTGACAAACGCAAATACGAGCGACATCTCAAAAGTTTGGGGCTTACGCCTGATGGCGCCCGGCGGTCGGTCAGCCAATCTCAAGACGACATCAAAGGCCTCAACTCCGACAGCGATGTCATGCCTTCGGACAAAATTCTTAACGAGTACGACTACGATTCGTTCTTAAGAGATTTGAAGCGCTAAGTTGGCAGCGCCATTTTCCTGAGCCGTTTTGGCGCCGGCACTAGGCCGCGTTTCATAAATTGCTTGGCCCTCCCAGGAATTTATGTTTTGACATGCCAGGCTGTGATTTTTTGCATGCTGTGTTTGTAGTAGCCTTTAGGCGGAATTGAAGCTGCGCGAAGCCGCAAAATTCCGGTTAAAACCAGTACTTCAAACGGCGCGATTACCTTAACGAAACGCCTGTTATAAAAATTCACTGCCCAGGAGGGCCGTGCCACTAAAATGCTAAACGCCTCAGGGCCAAGGCATCACGAACAATGGTTCGGCTGGACTCGTATCAATGGAATCACGTCATGACTAGCGCAAATTCATGGGTTTACTGATTCGACGTATATTCAATTGAGATATCCACGTATCCACATTGCCGGTTGCAAAATTTCTTAGTCTTGCGGGGATGCTCGACAAGTTCGGGTCAACCAAGCAAAATGGTTCTCCACGGTTAGGACAAACCACATCGTTTGCTGCGACGATTTCCATTCAACCAACCCAGCACCAACTGAGCTAACAAGATGTCAGCTACTGATACCGTTGACCAACCTGATCGGCAATCCGACGCTTCCAGTCAGACGCCGATGATCGAAGCCGATCGGCTGTCAAAGTTTTATGGCATCTTCGCGGCAACGCGAGACGTTTCATTCAAAGTATTCAAAGGCGAGGTCGTCGCGTTTCTTGGCCCCAACGGCGCCGGGAAAAGCACGACAATGAAAATCCTGACTGGCTACCTTTCCCCCTCTCAAGGTGTCGCTCGAATTGCTGGACACGATATGAGTCAGGAGCGGCTTGCCGGATCCAGAAAACTGGGCTACCTCCCAGAAACTGGCCCGTTGTATCCAGAGATGACACCATACAGTTTGCTTGATTTTTTTGCCGAGGCCCGCGGCATGAACAAAGCCACCAAGCGTCAGCAAATCGAAAAAGCAGTCGATCTGTGTGCGCTTGGAAGCGTCATCTACAAGCCGATCAACAAGCTCTCCAAGGGGTATCGTCAGCGTGTCGGAATGGCCCAAGCCCTGATTCACGAGCCGGAGGTTCTGATTCTCGATGAGCCAACTTCCGGGCTTGATCCGAATCAGATTCGCGGCGTGCGCCAGACGATGAAGCGGCTTGGTCAGGAGAAAACGATTTTGCTTTCGACTCACATTCTTCAGGAGGTAGAAGCGATGGCCGATCGCGTCATCATGATCAACGAGGGCCGCAAGGTCTACGATGGCTTGCTTGCCGACATCGATCCAAAAGGCAAGGGTCTCGATCATATCTTTGCTGACTTGACCGGGCATGATCCCGAAACTGGAGTCAAACTAAAATCCAGTTTTGACGACGAGTCGGAGCAGGTCAAACCTGCGGCAACAGAACACAGCCAGGCCAATGACCAGAGTTAGTCACGTGATCAAGACTGGTCGGACCATCAGAGTTTCATGTAACTCAATCAGTGAAGTTTCCTGAAATAACTAAACTTTCTCAACCCAATCGCTTTCGAAACTGATGCTAATTTCAATCGCTCAAATACAAGCCATCCAGCTGGTCGAGTTTCTATACATGTTGGTTATCGACATGATGTTTCTCGTGGTGCTTGTGCTGTTGATGCTGCCACTGGGAATGTGGCGTCAAGCCGCGTTTGCAGTGATGAAGCGGAACTTCATCGGCTATTTCAGTAACCCAACCGGCTATGTGTTTCTCTGCCTGTTCGTCTTGTTGACTTCCTTTGCCGCGTTTTGGCCACACGAGTTCTTTACGACCAACCTCGCAAACTTTGATCAGCTTAATAAATTTCTGCCCTACATCATGTTGATCTTCATTCCAGCGATCACGATGAGCATCTGGGCTGAAGAACGCAGGCAAGGAACTGACGAGCTGCTGCTGACACTGCCGGCCAAAGATTTCGACATCGTCATCGGCAAGTACTTCGCCGCCGTTTTGGTGTTTACCGTATCGCTATTGTTCTCACAGCTTTCCAACTATGCGGTTTTGCTTGCGATGACCGGCGGGCAGTTGGACATGCTGCTACTGTTCTCGACCTATCTCGGTTACTGGTTCATGGGAATCGCGATGATCAGCCTGGGGATGGTTGCTTCGTTTTTGACCAGTAACCTGACTGTTGGTTTTATTTTCGGGGCGGCTCTCAATGCCCCGCTGGCGTTCTTTTCAAACGCCGACGTGATTTTTTCCAACAGTGGTTGGATTCAAAGCATGTTCGACTGGTCGTTGTTGCAGCGGTTCGAGCCGTTTGGACGTGGTTTGATCAGCGCTTCGTCGATCTGTTACTTCGCCGGCATTGTTGTGATCGGGGTTTACCTCAGTCTGATTTTGATTGGACGCCGGCACTGGCTGGGCGGTCGAGATGGAACTTCGATGTTGTGGCACTACATCTTGAGGGCAGCGTTCCTTGGCATCATTGCCGTTGGAGCCGTGTTGATTGTGCAGCACAGTCCGCTCAACCGTGCCCGCATCGACATTTCAGAAGCCCAGGTTAGCACACTCGCTCCATCGACGACCGAGGTGCTGGATCGTCTTGCGTTGGAAACCGAAGAGCGGCCGATCAAGATCGAAGCTTACGTCAGCAACAACGTTCCCAGCGAGTACGTGAAACTGAAATACGATCTGGTCAACTTGTTGCGCGAGTTTGATGTTCGCGGTGGCAAGCGGGTTGAAGTCAATTTGCACCAGGGAATCGAACCCTTCAGCGAAGAAGCGATTCTGGCGGACAAAAAGTACGGGATCCGACCTCAGCGGGTTCGTAGCGAGTCGCGCGGCACCGTTCGAGAGGAACAGGTCATTCTTGGCGTGGCGTTTTCCAGTGGCTTGGAGCGAATCGTCATCCCTTTCATGCCCTACGGAATGCCGGTGGAATATGAGTTGATGAGATCGATTAACACCGTTGCGCAGAATCAGCGGAAGACGATCGGGGTCGTACAGACCGATGCTTTGGTTATGGGGGCGAACATTGGCGGAGGAGAACGAGGAACGTTTCAGCTTCCTCGGCTGCGAATTTTGACGGACTTGGAAAAGCAGTATAACGTCGAGAGTGTCGATGCCTCATCTCCCATTTCATTGTGGGTCGAAGGAACACCGGGCGAGCCGCTTCGTCGTCGGTACGACATGTTGTTGGTCGTGCAGCCTTCTCATTCGACCAAGTCGGAGTTGGCGAATCTGATTACTGCGATTCAGTCAGGCCAGCCAGCCGCTATCTTCGAAGATCCGTTTCCAACCCCGACCAACTTTCGGATTCAATCCAATCAAAAAGGTCGACCGTGGGAACGAGTCTTACCGACGTTTGTGCCTCGTGCAATGGCCAGAAACGGTACGGAGCCAGCGGACATTCAAGATCTTTGGGATGCGTTGGAGCTTAACATGGACCGCCGCAACTCAGCGCCTCCCGGGCAACCGCCATCGTATTCAGGGTTCGTTCTCTGGCAGCCTGCTTCGGCCAATCCGTACAAGCGAAGCAATCGACTGAACTTGCCTGAGAATGTGATCATTGCCCAAACCAGCGAATTGGATCCGAGATTCGATCCTGATCACGAAGCGACCGAAGCCGTCAGTGAAATCTATCTTCAATACTCGGGCTACTTAGCGCCGCTTCCCAGTTCCAATCCCAAGCTTGAATTCCGGCCGTTGGTCAATACAACCAACCAGACTGGAAACGTGAGCGTGCAGGATTTGTTTCGGGGACAGGCGGACCCTCAGAAACTCGACAAAGCCAGGAGTGGCCATGACAAGCAATTCGCAGTCGTGGCTCAGATATCGGGAAAGCAAAAGGATGCACCGCTACCCAAGGATGTCGATTCGGTGGAGCCGTCAATCGAAAAAACGAACGTTATTTACTTCGCCGACGTCGATGTGTTGTCAGACTATTTTGTCAGCAAACGCGATTTCCCGATCGAAAACGGTGTCGAGTATCGATATCAAAATATGAGCTTGGTTTCAAACATCATCGATTCCCTGGCCGGCGAGAAAACCTACCTGGGGATTCGAAATCGGAAAGTCGCACACGTGACGCTGGAGGAGATCGAGAAAACACATGAGATCGCAATGAACCGCGTTTTCGATCTCGATCAGGACCTACAAAAGGAATACGCGACCTCGATCAACGCCGCCCAGTCCAGCATGGACAAAAAACTCGATGACTTGAAAACCAGAATTCAGAAGATTCAAAAAGCCAAAGAATCCGGCGAGTCTTACGATGCCAACAAGTTGAGCGCTTTGATGGGTTTGTTTGAGTCGACGTATCGGGATGAAATCGCCAAGTTCCAAAACAAGAAGGCGTCTTTGGAAAATGAACGTAATGAAGCCAAGCGTCAGATTGACCTGGAAGCGGAGTTGGAGATTCAGAAAATTCAACGCAAGTTCAAATTGTATGCTGTCATGATTCCGCCGATTCCGCCGCTGCTGGTTGGCTTGTATGTGTTCACGCGGCGACGGTTGCGTGAGCGTGAGGGAATCTCAAAGGATCGAAGGTTGAAGTAAGACAATTCGTAGTCTCGGTCGAAGACTGATTCAGGTTTAATAATGAAATCTCCATTCGTAAAAACAATTTTCTTCGCTCTGCTGGCTGCGGTTGTCTCCAGCGTGGCTGCCGCTTTTTATCCGTGGCCCGAACGGGTCGTGGAAAGCGAAATGGTTGGAAAGCCGCTTTTCGAGTCGTATGATACCGCTTCGGTGTTCAAGATTCGAATCTTGAAATTTGATCCTGAGAAAGAAGTTCTGAATCAGATCGCGTTGGAGCGGAACGGTGAGAAATGGACAATTCCCGCCAACGACAAGTTTGTTGCCAACAATTCAACTCAGATCGCTTTCGTTGCCAAGTCGCTAAATGAACTGACGGTTCTGTCTGAAGAAAGCAGTGATAGTGAAGCGTTTGTGGAAAAGGGAGTCGTTGATCCGTCCAAGTTCGAAACGATTACCGATCGTTCGGCCTTGGGAACCAAAGTGATTCTGGAGGACCACAAGGGCCGCCGGATTGCGGCACTGATTGTTGGTTCAAGTCTTAAGGATGAAGCCGACCAGATAGGTAACCACTTTGTTCGCGTCCCCGGTCAGCCTGCCGTTTACCAGGTTGAGTTTGACAAACGAAGATTGGCGACTGATTTTACGAGCTGGGTGAATCCTGATTTGTTCGGCTTCAACCTGAGAGCTCCGGCTTACGTTCCCGGGGTGATTGGGATCGACGATTATCGAATTGCCCCTGATTCCCTAGGCAGTGGTGAGAAGCCGAATCGCAACTATTTCGCCGAGTTCGAGCTTGGGCAAGGCCGCATGGGAATTACTTCGTTTTCCAAGGCCGATGAGAACGGTGAACTACAGAAGCTTCAGCTCGGCCCAAAAATCGAGAGGGCGTTCAGTCCAATGGCGGGCCAGATCACTCGAATTCCGTTCCTTGATGTAAAGAAAAAGCCTTCGTCGCTTGTCAAGGCGATGCGACAGTCGGTCCAAAGCGTGGACGACGCAGTGTTTCAGCCGCTCAAAGAAATCGGATTTGTTAAGACTGGATTCAAGGACCGTACCTTCGATTTCGATGCCGTAGGTGGAGAAGTCTCCGTTCGACATCCAGATGGTGTCAAAGTAACCTTGCACATCGGCGACGTCGCCAAAGCCGCGATCGGCGATAGTCTTCAGGTTAGTTTGCACGTGTTGATGACCGCTGGTGTCGACGAGTCAATCTTCACGATGCCGGAAAAACCGGTTGACCCACAAGACAAAGATTACCTTCGCAAGCTTAAACTTCGTGACGACGCAATCAAAGCCGCAACTATTCGAGCGTCCGGTATAAATCAGTTGCACGCCAGTTGGATTTACCTGGTTCCAGAGGATGTGATCGAGAAAATCCGGCCTGACGTCGATATCGTCGATGTAACACCGATCGGGGAAAAAGCCGATAGAGCTGCTGCCAAGGGAAAAGAATCGAAGCCAAAGCCACCCAAAGTAGACGAAAGCACGAACGCAGCCGAGGGTGACTCCGAAGCTAAAACCGTTGAAGCCGAGACAGAATCAACGGAGAAACCAGCGGGGGAAGCAATAGAGGAACCGAAAGAACAATCAACTGAACAGTTATCTGAGGGAGCAGGCAATTCTGAGTAGGTCAGCCAGCTCGAAACGATGATTCACGAAACCGAATTTACCATCCGAACGTTTCACACCGACGCTTTCGGACACGTCAATAACAGTCGGTATGTGGAGTTGCTCGAGGAAGCCCGTTGGCGGTTCGCCGAAGACATTGGGTTGATCAAGCTGCTTGGCAAGCGGGGAATGGGATTCATCATCGTCGATATGCGATTGCGATTTCGAGCTCCGGTTCACGAAGGGGAAACGATTCGCGTTGAAACGAGTTTGGTTGCGCTTGGCTCAGCCAGTGGTGACGTTAAACAAACGGTTTACAAATCCGACGAGTCGTCTGTCAGTGTGAAGTCGATGTATCACTTCATCCTCATTGATCGCGAAACAGCCAAGTCAGTACCGATCAAAGACGAAATCCGCGAATTGCTTTTGAAGGTCATTGAAGAAAAGTGACAAGCAAGCGCAAGCGATTGGGTTTCGCCACTTCCATGCGCTTCGAGCTTGTACTTGCATTCATCAAAGGTCGACCTGGTTGGACAGCGTTACTTTGGTAGTCAATGGCGACCCGATGCGTTAGCGAGGGCGAAGCGGCATTCAACCTCGCTCACGCTAACGCGTCTAGGTTGTGGTTTTTTCAAAACACTCCTTAACAACATCAGCCGTTTTGGCGATAGCCACGGTTAGTGGAAGTTCAACCGGGGCTATCGCCCAAGCGGCTGATAAAATCACAACCTAGTCGGGTTACCATTGAGAGGCTGTGGCTTCTTGTGAGTGTTTAGGAATGCCGAAAATCCGTCGAACAACTCAATGGTTTTCGGACCGGATAAACATGATTGACTTGATTGAGCAACATCTTGCTGATCATGTAAATCCTGTCTTCAACTTTCATTTCTGTAATACTCGAGTCGGGCATGAGTGCCAAAGTGACCGACCTACCATCGCTCAGTTTGACTGGATTTATCTGTCCCTTTTTTCCAGCCTGTTCACGGCTGGGACAGCCGTGCTACTATACGACTCCAGCGGCTCTTCAAACCCACCGAGATATAATGCACCGATACTCCCCCGGGAATTCAGAGTTCGAAATGAAGTGCTTTCGTCAGTTCCTTTGGTTTGGCTACTTGATCCTGACTTGCCTTCCAACGTTTGCTTCGGCTCAGCGGATCAGCGGTTCGATTCCGGCGGAGCAGGTTCCGGCTTGGCAGCTTCAACAACCATCTGCTGCGCAGTCTTCACCTGACATCTCTTACATGCGACAGAGTAGACCGAGATCATATTTGCTCGACTCTGGAGATGTGTTAGGGGTTTTCCTCGAAGGAGTCTTGGGAGAAGTCGATGGCGCACCGCCAGTTTACTTTCCGCCTGAGGGCAGCAGTCTTGGGCCCTCGATGGGCTATCCGGTTGTTGTTCGTGAAAACGGAACGCTTTCTTTGCCGCTGGTCGATCCGATTCCGGTTCGCGGTTTGACGATCCAGCAAGCCGAAGCGTTGATCAAGTCGGTTTACCTGGGCAACAGTTCCTCGGGAAAAGAGATCCTCAGCGCGGAGAGCCGGATCATTGTGACATTGCAGCGCAAGCGTACTGTCAACGTGGTTGTGGTTCGTCAAGACAATTCGGGTGCGATGCGACCACAGTCGCTTGGTCAGTCAGGACGTGGTGCGGTTTTCGATCGCAGTGATCGCAGCGCCCGATCGGCTTCGATTCAGTTGCCGGCTTATGAAAACGATGTCTTGCACGCGTTAATGGAAACTGGCGGAATCCCCGGAGTCAACGCCGCGCGCGACGTGAGGGTCTTTCGGTCTGGACGTGGAACGTCATCTGGTGCGGCTTCTTCCGGCCGCTACGGTGGAAACAGCTCACCGTTTCCTCGTACGGGATACTCACCAAGTGTCGGGTATTCTTCCAATGGAATTCGAAACCCGCAGGCTTCAAGCATCGGTATTCCCTTGAATGGGAGTTCAGGTCGATCGTTTGACAATCGCAAATCGGTTTTGTCAGACGGTGACGTTGTGGTTGTTGAAGCGAGGCCAACCGAAGTCTATTACACCAGCGGATTGTTACGCGGCGGTGAATATCCGCTTCCACGTGACAAGCGATTGACCGTTCTCGAAGCCGTCGCGCTGGCTGGTGGTCCGATCCGAACTAGCAATAACCGACTGGGAATTTCAAGTCTTCCGCCAACCGAGCTGAATGTTATTCGAAACAACGGGCGTAACGGCCAAGTCAACATTCGAGTTGATCTGGATCGCGCGTTGACCGATCCGTCTCAGCAAATTTTCGTTGCCCCGGGAGATCATTTAATTCTTCGCTACAAGCCGATTGAGCAGATTGGTAATTTCGGGATAGGTACGTTTAACGGTTATGGTTTGCGCCGGATATTTCAGTAAAGAATTGTTGAAATCAGATGGTTGGGACCGCTACTTTTTGATCCGATTTGTTGGGACGTGTGGACACTCGGGTTACCTCGACCCTTGAAAAGCCTGATTCTCAAATGGTGGTTAGCTGACTGACGTTGATTTGGAAAGCTGATACGATGGTATCGAGTCAATTCGGATTTTGCAGTCTAATGGAGCGCTGTGGTTTGATCGCGAATCGCTCTACGGAGAGCAAGATCTGCAGCTTGAGTTTGGGACTTGCAATTTGATCCCGATCATTTCATTGGCTTACTTCCACCGACGAACCTGATTTTCCATGCCTGAAGAAAATAGACCCAGTTCGAATATCGGATCACTGAGACTGATCCGTAACCGGGTGATCCAGGGGCTGTTTGTCGTGTTGCCTTTTTTCATCACCTACGTGGTGGTCAAGTGGCTTTACGACGCCTTTTATTCTATTGCGCTGAGTCCTATCGCGTGGGGTTTGCGTTGGTTTTGGGAGCTTGAAGGCAACGATTCCCCGGGTGTGAAGATTTTGCTTGGGCTGTGTGCCCTGGGCCTGGTCCTATGGGTGCTGTTTGTCGCTGGGATGTTCTTTCGGTCCCGGTTGCATCAGTTTTTGGATTGGTTTTTGAATTCGGTGCCCGGGGTAAGCAATATTTATTCCGCTGTCAGTAATGTGTTCAATGCTCTTTCAAGTTCAACGGATCAGCAAAACAAGTTCAAGCGAGTGGTGTTGGTGCAGTTTCCTCATCCGGGAATGAAGGCACCTGCGTTTGTGACCGGCGAATGTACCGATGTAGATACCGGAAAGAAGATCCTCAGTGTCTACGTTCCTACGACACCCGTGCCGACGTCGGGTTACATGTTGCTGGTTGAACAGGATGACGTCATCGAATTGAATTGGGATCTCGAGGAAACACTGCAAGCGATTGTGTCGGGCGGAATTACGGTTCCCGAAACGGTGACTTACTCAGCGACGCCGACGATCAATATTTCGACAAAGCCTTAGCGTTGTGTGAGCAATTAACTTTTGAATATGGCGCGATCGCCTGGTTACTTAGTCACTCCCGCGCAGGCGAGAGTCCAGTGGAGCGTTAAGTACTGGATTGGACTTGGATCTCGCCTGCGTGGGAATGGCGGGCTGGGGATTCGAGTTCAGTTTGCAAGACATGCCAACCACTAAGAGGCGTGAAATTTGAGTGCTAGAGAGTTCAATTTCGACGGGCTGATTGGGCCGACTCACAACTATGCTGGGCTTTCGTTTGGCAACGTTGCGTCAGCGTCCCATCAAAACACGGCTTCCAATCCCCGCGCTGCGGCGCTTCAAGGGCTCGAGAAGATGAAGTTCGTTGCCGATTTGGGGATCGGCCAATGTGTGTTGCCTCCGCTGCGGCGGCCGCGTTTGGAGTTTCTTCGTGGGCTTGGGTTCTCTGGATCTGATCAGCAGATCGTTGACAAGGCTTATAGGCAATGCCCTGCCCTGCTGGCTAGTTGTTTCTCGGCCTCCAGTATGTGGACGGCCAACGCGGCTACCGTTTCCCCATCGTCTGATTGCCAGGATGGCCGCTTGCATTTGACGCCGGCTAATCTATCCAGCACATTGCACCGTTCGATCGAGCCACCTTCGACGACGCGAAACTTGCGAGCGATTTTTTCAGATCATGAACAATTCGTCGTTCATGATCCGCTTCCGTCTCAGTCCGGGCTGTCGGACGAGGGAGCCGCCAATCATACGCGTCTTGCGCCGGCCCATGATCAAGAAGGTGTTGAGGTGTTCGTCTTTGGCGTTGATACGATCGACCGATCTGCGCCTCGACCTGGGGAGTTTCCGGCCCGGCAAACGTTGCTTGCCAGCCAGGCCGTTGCCAGAAATCACGGTTTGCCAATGGAGAGGGCTTTTTTTCTGCACCAGAATCCGGCTGCAATTGACGCCGGCGTTTTTCACAACGACGTAATCTGCGTTGGCAACGAGAATGTGTTGTTGTGTCATGAACTGGCATTTGTTGATCAGGACAGGCAGTTGAAGCGGTTGAGCACTGAGTTTGAGAAACAGTTCGGTTCCCCGTTGGAGGTGATTGAGCTATCTGCCAAAGAGCTTGAATTGACTGATGCCGTCTCAAGCTATTTGTTCAACAGCCAGCTTGTTACTCTGGCAAACGGGAAAATGACACTGATTTGTCCGCTGGAGTGTAAGGAGAATCCACGCGCGAACCGTTGTCTTGACAAGATCGTTGACGAATCGAACTCGATCGAAAAAGTCGAGTTTTTGAATCTTCGCCAAAGCATGAACAACGGAGGCGGGCCGGCGTGTTTGCGACTGCGGGTCGTGCTGACCGAAGAGCAGCAAGCTGGAATTCACCAAGGCATCGTGTACAGCAAAAAGTTACATGAAGATTTGTTCATGTGGGTCGAATCCAACTATCGCGAGAGGGTTGAGCCAAGTGATTTGCGCGATCCGGCGTTAATCCGTGAGTCGTATGATGCGATATCCGCGTTGGCTAGAATTCTTGACCTGCCAGAATCGGTTCTGCTTGATTGTTAATCACTGTTGATGTTGATTCTGTTTTAAGTGGTAAAAGCCTGCCAACGATCATATCGAAACGTTGGGCGTAATTTCTTTCCCCAGCTCGCTGTGATGTTGTAGAGCGTTTGCTGACGCGATATTAAATTCCATTTTGCAACACTTGCACTTTGTTTCTTGATGCAAAGTGTGATGGCAGCTATTTTAAAGTAGCTGCCTGCGTTCCTAAAAACTAATTCAATCGCCTTCCTCAAACTTCTCTTTCCCCATTGCTTCTTCCCCATCGCCCCCTGTTCCCAGGCACTGAGAGGTTGTGATTTTATTAGCCGTTTTGGCGATAGCCACGGTTGAATCGCCGTTAACCGTATCTAGCGCCCAAACGCCCTTACTTTGTAGCGGTGGAGCGCAAGCTCCCCGGTTTTATTCAAGCGGAACTCTGAGAAACCGGAGGGCTCGCGCCCAATCGCTAAAATTTTGCAGGCGAAGTAAGGGCCATTGGGCTAGCGCCCAAATGGCTGGTGTTGTTAGGGCGTTTTTTGAAAAAGTCACAGCCAGTGCGAGTTGTGATTGGTTTCTAGCGTGGAGCCAGCGAACAAGAACTGGTGTCAGAGAGAAAGTATGTCTGAGATTTCGAATCAGAGTGCGGCGAAGGAAGGCGAGCAGAAGCGGCTGCTCCAGGGAATTCCAGCGCCCCTCGGTAAATCCCCGCAAATGATTGCGAACTATCAGATCAGTGGCGTCTTGGGAGTCGGCGCAACTGCGGTAGTTTACTCAGCTGAAAACACTCGCAATGGCGACGGAGTTGCGTTGAAGATTCCGCTTCCCGATGTCCTTCTGGATTCCCAGCGGCGTGCGCGATTTGAGTGCGAGGCGAAGATGCTTGCCAAGCTGAAACATCCCAACCTTGTCCAGGTCCACGAAGTTGGCGTCTCCGATCCAGTTCCGTTTATCGCGATGGAACGCTGCGAAGATTCGGATCTTGGGCATTGGTTGGAGAGACTCATAGCTGGCGGTCATCCGCTTCCCGATTGGAAAGAAGTGGTCGAATTGGTCACCACCGTAGCTGAAGCTGTCGACTACGTTCACCAGCAAGGAATCACTCATCGCGACCTCAAGCCGGCCAATATTTTGCTTAACGAAATGGTTTGTGAGGACAGCAAGTCTGAAAATCTCACGCCGGAATTATCTCAAACATTGCCGCGATTGAGTCAGTTTGAAATCAAAGTCTCTGATTTTGGGCTTAGCAAGTCGACCGACTTGGCCCTGACTCAGACGCGCTCAAGCATGCTTGTGGGAACTCCGCTTTACATGGCTCCCGAGCAAGTCGATTGGCGACAGGAAAAGGCTGTCAACCAACAGAATTCAACTGCCGCCGATGTCTACTCGTTGGGGGCGATCCTGTACCAGTTGTTGACCGGGCGCACTCCGATTCAAGGCCAGCACTACTACGAGGTTTTGGAAAGAACCCGCAATCCGCGTATCAAGCCGTTGAGCCAGTTGCGAAGCGACTTGCCTCAGCCGGTTCTCAAACGTCTTGAAACAATTTGTTCGATTTGTTTGCAACGCAATCCTCAAGCGCGCTATCAGTCGGCAGGAGGGCTTGCTGCAGACCTTCGTCGCTGCCTCAGTGATGAGCCAGTTGAGGGGCATTCGATTGGCTGGGTGAAATCCGGCGATTTCTGGATTTCAAGCATAAACTGGTTTCCGGTTGTCGGTTGGTTTGCGATTGCGTGTAGTGCTTTGGTGGCCTTTTGGTTGTTGTTTACATCAATTGGGGCCGGTGTCTATTCAATCGCCGAGGATGCCGAATTGCGATCGCTGTACAGCCAAGCTTTGACGCTGTTTTTGACTTCGATGATCCCGATGGCATTAGTTGGTTGGGGATGTTTGAAGGAAATGAGGTTGGCTGTCATCGTTGGGATATTGCTTAACAGTTTCAACTTGATCGCGGGGATTTTGGGGATGTTGGGACGCCCGCTAATGTTTCAAGAGGTCTATTTCAATCAAGACGGCTATTTCTGCTTTACTATCCACTTGTTCATTTTTCTCATTTACGCAAGTTTGCAATTGCTGTTAATGGCTGCCTTGATCTCCAGCCGAAAGTGAAGGCTCCTTTCGGTTCTCTTCCCGGTTTGATAAGCCCTCTAAATCTACTGGTTAGCTTTCTTCGGTCGCTTCGTTGTGTCAAAATGATTGACTCACAGTTTGGGCACAAGTGTTGACAACTTGTGTCTGCCAGGCGCAACTTTCCAGAGATCAACATGAATTCAAGTTCTGAGCAGTCGGACCAGAATCCGTATCAACCTTCTGATACTGGGCAAGCCAACGCTAACTCTGCCAACAAGCGTTCCCGCGACGACGCTTATTGGGCCAAAAGCTTGAAAATTGTGGGCGTCATTTTGCTCCTTTGGGCGTTTGTTTCGCTTGGATGTGGAATCCTGTTTCGAAACTTGCTTGACAGTTTCAGTGTTGGTGGAGCACCGTTCGGATTCTGGATGGCTCAGCAGGGTTCAATTATCGTATTCCTTCTGCTGCTTATCGTGTACATGTTCTTGATGAATTGGCTTGACCGCGAGCATGGATTTGGTGACGAGGGCAAGCAATGACACAGGAAATTTGGAACTTCATTTTCATCGGTGGTTCGTTTGCGCTTTACATCTGGATCGCGATTCGATCACGGGCTGCAACGACCAAAGAATACTATGTCGCCAGCGGTGGGGTGTCCCCATTTGCCAACGGCATGGCGACCGCTGCCGATTGGATGTCCGCCGCGACGTTCATTTCGATGGCGGGGATCGTGGCGGCCAGCGGCTACGACGCGTCGCGATTTTTGATGGGCTGGACTGGTGGTTTCGTTTTATTGACGACGCTGATCGTGCCTTACCTGCGGAAGTTTAACAAGTTCACGGTCACCGATTTTTTGGGAGACCGATTCTATTCCAACGTTGCTCGCGCGGTGGGCGTGATCTGCGCCGTGTTTATCTGCATGACTTACATCATGGGCCAGATGCGCGGAGTCGGGATCGTATTTTCGCGGTTGTTCGAAATTGAAATCTGGCTCGGAGTTCTCATCGGGGCCGGGATTGTTTTCTTCTATGCCGGTTTGGGTGGCATGAAAGGGATTACTTATACCCAGGTTGCTCAATATTGCGTCATGGTGTTCGCGTATACGATTCCCGCAATCTTTATTTCGATGTTGCTGACCGGCAACGTTGTGCCACAGTTGGGTTTGATTGGTGACTTTACCAAAGGCGATGCCGATCCGGTTCCGCTGCTGTCCAAGCTCAACTCGCTCAATTCGGAGCTTGGGTTTGCACAGTACACCGACGGAAGCCTGGGCAAGCTGGATATGTTTTGTATCACTGCGGCGTTGATGTGTGGAACGGCGGGGTTGCCGCATGTGATCGTGCGTTTCTTTACCGTCAAATCCGTCAATGCGGTGCGTAAGTCCGCTTGTTGGACGTTGTTGTTCATTGCAGTGATCTACCTGACCGCTCCAACGGTTGGCGCTTTCGCACGAACCAACCTTTTGTCCGAAGTTAACGGTGCCAGCTATGCGGCGGCTCCAGATTGGCTTAAGAATTGGGAGAAGCGAAGCCTCATCGCGTGGGCGGACAAGAACGGCGATGGAAAGATTCAGCATTTCGGAGGGGGAGTCGACGCAGAAGGCAAACCTCTGAAAGCCCCCGTTTTCGAAAACAAAAAGGGCTGGATGGCTCGTAACGATGGCGCCCAGCCTCCAGCGGATCTGGTGTTCAGTGCAAAACCGATCTACGCAGAACGCGAAACCGAATCGGGGCCACGACCGTTAAAGAATGTTTTGGCCGACAACGATAATGAGTTTTACTACGACAAAGATATCCTGGTGATGGCCAACCCGGAAATGGCAGGCCTGCCGATGTGGGTGATCGCGCTGGTAATGGCAGGTTGTGTTGCGGCTGCTCTCTCTACCGCAGCCGGATTGTTGTTGGTTCTGTCAACTTCGATCTCACACGATCTGATGAAAAAAATCGTCAGCCCGTCAATGAGCGACTCACAAGAGGTCATGTGGGCTCGAGGTGCTTCGTTTGCTTTCCTCGCAATCGCAGCGTATTTCGGAATCAATCCTCCTTCCGACTTCGTTGCCAAAACAGTCGCGTTTGCATTCGGACTGGCAGCTTCTTCGTTTTTCCCAACGATCTTGATGGGGATTTTTTCCAAGCGAATCAATCGCGAAGGAGCGATCTGTGGCATGGTTGCAGGGATTGCGTTGACGCTTGGCTACATCATTTACTTTCAGTTCATCGCCGGTCACACAAACTATATCCTTGGAATATCTCCGGAAGGTATCGGGTTCTTTGGGATGCTTTTAAATTTCGCGGTGGCATTTCTTGTTTCATACATGACTCCAGCTCCACCTCAAGAAATCGTTGAGATGGTTCAACGCATTCGCAATCCGCAGGACGCCGGAACAGCGACACATGAGTAAATAGGGATCTGATTTTCGATGATACCGGTCTTGCCCAGTCGTTTCAGTTTTCCAGAAGTGGTTGCTGAGCGATTTCTAGCCAGTGTGACCGCAGGTTTTCGCATTTAAATTCTGCCAGAACTTGTTCGAATATGAATGAAGTCCTACCAACGAAAACCAGAGATTGATATGAGCAAACAAGAATCCCAAACTATCGTGCAGAAAACCAATTCGTTTCCAGTCATCGCGTTGTTGCTGGCCAATCTGTTGGCCGTTCTGTTGACGATGGGAATTCTGCTGGTCAGGACCAAAAGCCTCGTTGATTCTGGCGCCAAGATTTCAGTCGATCGCATCGGAGAAATCAAGCTTGAAGAAGGCAACGTAACGTTTGACTTAATGAATCTGGATCCTGCAACCAATCGCCCAAAGGTCATTCAGCAAGTAAGCATGAAAGATGACGACTTTTTGAAGGGCTTCGGTCAAATGGAAGGCTTGGTCAAAAAGATGATTCAAGCCGGTTTGATCAAAACCAATACGCCTGGCGGATCCGGTCCGGGGGCGGCGCCGAGCGAGTAAACCACTCAAACCAGGCGATTGTAGGTCGGGCGCTCTTACTCTTTCTTGCCCGATCCGAGTTCTGCATCAATGCAATGACGATTGAAGACAGGATTTACATGATCAACAACATGTTGTGCGATCATTTCAATCATGTTTATCCTGTCTGAAACCATGATTTGCTCGACGGATTTCGACATTCCCAAACACTTGCATGTTCGCATGGTGAACGGGCAAGAAAGAGTGCCCGTTCTACTGAATGACCTTTCGAAGCTTTTCAACGGCGAGAGTTTCATTTCAACCTCGCATGATCCGTTAGATAGAAAAAAACTGTGTGGCAGAACTGTGGGTGGCTGGGGTCGGAACACGAGGTTACGAGTGTGTAGCCCCCAGAAGTTTGCGTTTAAGCCTCAGGCCCGCAAATGTACTCGCGCCAGCTACTGAGCTGTTCTTCGGTCAAGCTGTTAGGCCGTTGGATTTCGTAACGGAACGCTTTGTTGGTATCACCGCCGATTTTGACTTTGATCTTCAAGCGTCCATTTTCTTCGTAAGCGAATCGGACCTCGATTTTGGTTCCGATCTCAAGAGTTTCCGGCAAGTCCCAGATAGCGCAACGGCCCAACTGAGAACAATCCTCGGGATCAACGCTTTCGCCCTCCACGATCTGCACCAAGATTGACTCCTGATTTTTGCGATGCGTTTTGAAGACGCGTCGTGAGACAACCGGAAGTGGCGTATTGCGTGGGATCAGTGGGACGACCTTCCGGATTCCCGTTTCGACTTCGTTGGCGACGACACCGAGACTGTGTGAGTTCACGTTCTTGATTTCGGCAGGTCGAAACGCGCTTGAGCTTTTATGCAGCAGCATTGCCGAACGAAGGGCGGCACCATGGGCGACGGCTTCGTCGGGCGAAAGAGAATTGTCTGGTACTTGTCCCGACAACGACCGAAGCATCTCCTGAACGGCGGGCATCCGCGTTGAACCGCCAACGAGGACTACTTTGTCGATATCTGCCCACTGCATGTTTGCCGATTTGAGCGTTTGGCGGACAGTGAAGTCGGTTCGGTCAAGCAAATCAAGCGTCATTTCTTCGAATTCTTCTCGGGTTACTTCCGATTTGAAAGAAGACGATCCGCACGTGCATTCGACTTGGGTCCTCGATCGAGTTGAGAGAGTTTCCTTGGCCTCTTTGCAATCGCGGAGCAACTTACCTAGCGCGGTATCGTCCTGGCGCGGGTCGATTCCGTGATTGCTTTTGAAGTTCTCGGAAATGTGATCGATCAAGCGTTGGTCCCAGTCCTGACCGCCCAGTCGCATGTCGCCATCGGTGGCGATCGTTCTGAAGTTGTCCTTGCTGACTTCCATCACCGTTACGTCGAACGTTCCGCCACCGAGATCGTAGACCAGAACGTTAAGTGGCTGATCGACCTTGCCGGCAATGTTGATCCAGCCGGCGTGGTATCCGTAGGCGACCGCAGCTGCGGTTGGTTCGTTGATGATATCCAGGACCTCGAGTCCGCCAATGAAGCCTGAATCCTGTGTGGCTTTACGTCGAACTTCGTCAAAGTAAGCCGGGACTGTGATGACGGCTTGGTTGAACTGACCGGCGACGCGTGTGGCATCGGATTTTAGTTTGTTGAGAATCCAGCCTTGGAGTGCTTCGGGTGGATAGCGCCGATCACCAAAGACTTTGTCGTAGACCTGATTCCCGATTTGGCGCTTGGGGCAGTCTGCGACGTTCTCAAGCTCGGTTGCGCGAGCCTTGATCGCTTCACGACCCACAATGACGTCATCGCCATCAAACAGAACGACACTGGGCGTGAGCAAATCGCCTTCTGCATTGGGGATCGTTACCGGGCGACCGTTGTCGTTGACGTGAGCGATGACGCTATAAGTCGTACCTAAATCGATACCGACGGCTGGTTTGTTGTTTGTGTCACTCATCAACGCTCTTTTTACGATTGGAAGACTCTAAAGGATCTGATGGATCTAATTTCTATTCTGATTGGTTGTGACTTGGCCGCCAATACTGGAAACGACATTCGGGTTCGGTTTGTGTACTGTTTAAGGCTGTTTTTGCGGGTGCGTGGGCGATTTAGGTGGGCAAACAATCGCGACGAATCGATTGTAGGAATCAGCTAGGCAAGACATGAATTTCGGGATTTGATCGACACGTAAAGGCTGCTGCCGACCAAAGTTTTTTTGACTTTTCAAAAGCTGAAATGCCGATACTCTCTGAGATGCATGGATGATGCGAGTGTTCTCACGGAGGGATCATTTTTTGGTAACCTCACTGAGAGGAAAGATCCATGCCTATTGAAAGTTTGAACTCTGTAATTGCTCTTGGTTTTTTAACCGTCTGGTTAATGGTCGGGCAGTTCTCTTTCATCAAGAATTGAGATCTTGGATTCAAGTCTCCAATCTTACAGTTCTTGATTCTGTCTGGTGCCGTAGAATCGGTATGTCGATTGGTTAACTCGAATTTGGTCGAGCTGGAGCAGCGCTTTTTGAATGTCTCTCCACTGTCCACTTTGAGTCCGTCGATTTCTGTTTGATTTTAGACAAGTAATCCAGTAGCCATTGAGCCATAGTCGCAGCTTCGGTGTTGGTGTATCTTGAGAGTCATGAGTGACCCTGATGAGCCAACTCCGAAGCCGGCTAGTGGCGTGCAGCTAGCCGCCTCAGCAACGTCCAGCGCTGAGGCTGTGACAGTTAGCGCAACCAATACGTTCTACGATGAGTTGAGCGATGGGTTCTTGATGCCTCAGCGCCGGACGGTGTTGCCGCTGGTGCTTTTTGTATTGACCTGTATCTCGACGTTTTGGGTTGGCGTCACCCTTTGGAATCCAAACTTCTTGATGCCGCTTGGGATCGCTTGGGACGAGCATAGTCTGACAGATTTCCGTCAGCGCATTCTTGCCCATTGGGATTCGGGTTTGATTTACATGGCGTCGGTAATGCTCATCCTGATCTTGCATGAGATGGGGCATTTTCTGTTTACGGTCTACTACCGCGTGCCCGCGTCGTACCCGTTTTTTCTGCCCTTCCCCGCCAATCCTATCGGAACGTTGGGCGCTGTTATCGGGATGCAAGGCGCTTACGCCGATCGAAAACAAATTTTTGATATCGGGATCGCGGGACCGTTGGCTGGACTTTTGGCGGCTGTCCCGATCGCTTACTACGGTGTTGCGCAGCTGGATTTGACTGGCACCGGGTATGGTGGGTTTGGATTTCGAATGCCGTTGTTGCTGGACTGGTTTGCAATCAAGACCGGTGTTCCTGGCTACGAGACTGGCGACGTCGTTTGGATGAGCCAGCTCAACCCGCTCTTTGTTGCCGGTTGGGTCGGCATGTTGATTACAGGATTGAACATGATGCCGATCGGTCAACTCGATGGTGGGCATATCACTTACACGATGTTTGGCAAGTCGGCCCATTGGTTTGCCCAGGCTTTGATTGTCTTTGCGATTGCTTACATGGTTTACCATCAAAACTTCATGTTGATTTTGATGGTGATCCTTTTGCTTTTGATGGGGCCCAACCACCCTCCAACACGCGACGATACAGTTCCTCTTGGCGGTTTCCGATATCTGCTGGGAATGGCTTCGTTGGCGATTCCAATTCTTTGCTTCCCGCCACAGATCTTCAAAATCGCGTTTTAGTTTCTCTGAGCCGTTTGAGCGCTCGCCGGTTTTTTGCGCGCTCGACCGTTGCTTGACCGAGATGGCAATGCCCCAGATGAGCGTTTGGCTATTCGTTTTAAACGAATTGATGCTTTGTGGTTGCAAGCCATTATTGTCGAGGCCACAATATGTAGGGCTCAGGTGACGAGATTTTGAGCCTCCACAATCTCGCCTCATAATTTATCTACTTAGAATCGTAAGATGGCAAAAACAATTTTTCACTCGAGCATCGAAGGTGCTCAACACGGTCCCAAAGGGCTTGAGAACTTTCTTGCTTTTGCAAAGCAATCGGGCGCTGCGGGAGCACAACCCTCCAACTATATGTTGGAAGCCTCTGATGACGGAACATCGTTTAAGTCGGCTAAAGAAATCAAAGACTGCTTTGAAAAGAACGGGCTGAAGATTGACGGAATCTCAGCCCACTGCCCTTTTTGGGTTCACACCAGTGCCTGGACCGGAACAAAATCTGGCCATCCGTTTATTCACGGGCCCAATCAGTCGAAATCGCCATCGGAATTGGAGCAATGGTACGAAGACTACTGTTTGAAGCTGATGGATCTGACCGCGGAACTAGGCGTCAAGATCATGCCAATGTTTTGGGGCGTTGCGTTCGGCTGGGAATTGGCGACCGGTTACCCTTGGGGTTTCTGGGCCGGACCTGGATTTGATCTGGTTGAAGAGGGCAAAGAGCGGTTTGTCAAGAAAACTGAAAAACTTCGCGCTCATGCCAATAGCCTCGGAATGTACCTGGCTCACGAGATTCATCCTGGGACCGCGGCCATGTGTGCCGACGAGTTCAACATGTTGGTTGACATTTGTGATGGTGATAAGTGCCTTGGCGTTAACGCTGATCCGTCTCATTGTTGGGAAGGCGAACATTGGGAAGACAGATTTCTCAAGGTTGGTTCGCGAGTCTACGGTTGCCACGTCAAGAACTTTACGATCCACAAGGGTGTTCCGCTTCGCAAGATGGAATCGGATTGGCATAACCGGGCGATGCAGTTTACCGATTTGGGAACTGGCGATTTGAACATGACTCGTTACGCAGAAATCATGATGCGGATTGGTTATCCCAAACGCTATTGTCAAGCGATGGGAACTGATTCGGCGCCGCTGGTTGTCGAAGCGGAAAGCAATTACCGCGATGGTGATGCGACTAGCGCCGATGGTATCGCGTGGGTCCGAGACAATCTGTGCTTCCCGGTCGCCGAAGGTTCTTTCGAAGACGCGATGGGTGCGTAGGCTGCGGTACAACTGAATTATAGGATTAGCCGTTTTGGCGATAGCCACGGTTGTGCTGCCCAAAACTGTGGCTATCGCCCAAACGGCTAATAAAATCACAACCTAGTCGGGTTACCATCAGCGTCGTTGCCAGAATGAAAACGCTTCCTCGATTTGCTCGTGTTCCAGCGTATAGTGCGCAAGAAGTTCCTCGGCGACCGCCGAAACACCCGACCAGAGTTTTGGTGCCTCGTAGACAGAAACAATTTCTGATTCACAGCGTTGAATCAATTTTTGAGCGTCAGATTCAGATCGGGTGCACGATCTGGCACTGGCTATCGCCCGAATCCAGTCGGCTTTCCATTCAGCTACCTCAGAAATATCTCGTCGCTCGGATGAGTAAAGGATCTCAACGACTGGTCCGGCCAGACTTACAAGGATCTCCGATTTGAGCAGCTCAAGTTGGCTCATCCGACCGGGCCATCGAGTTATCGTTTCACCATATCGATTGGGGCCTTCATCATTGGGGGGTTCAAGCGTAACGTGCTCGACAAATCCACCTTGAATGATCGCCATCGTCGCGTGTCCGGCTTCATGCCAAGCGGTAAGCGTTTCCGTTTCATCCATGTTTTGTTTTGATTTAATAGTTGTTTGGTTGAGAAGTCGCGCCGAGTTCGTTGGATCTGGTTTTCAATTTTGGTAGAATTATTTGTCGCAAAGAAGCTGACTCATCCAGCGACATCCTACCCGAAAATTTCCAAGTTGGGTCAATCACCGATCCCACGCCCTGCATCAAACATGATTGCTATTTCAGATAACGTTCAGGTTCGCAAAGACGGTCCCAGTGGGACGATCGTGATCAACCGCCCTGATCGACGAAACGCGCTGTCGCGCGAGATCGTCTTGATGCTGATTCAGGCCCTGGATGATTTGCACAATGAACGTTCGGTACGCGCTGTTATCCTCACAGGCAGTGGTGACACGTTTTGCTCAGGGACGGATCTTCATCAGTTGAAGGAGACTGCTGCTTCGAAGAATTCGATGGAGACTTGGCGGCAGGACGCAGAGAGTTTTTTGGAATTGATCGAAAAGATGTTGCGATATCCCAAACCGATTATCGCTTCGGTCAATGGTTGGGTTGTTGGCACCGGTGCGGCTTTAATGCTCGCGTCGGATATCGTGATCGCAACCAAGGACTCGCAGGTCTTCATGCCAGAAGCCAAACGAGGTTTAAGCGCTGCGATAACAACGCCGCTGTTGAGTTTTCGTGTTGGGGCTGGGATGGCTTCGGGAATTCTCTACTCAGGCGAACCGGTTGATGCTGTCGAAGCCGTGAATCTTGGGCTGTTCCATGAGATGGTGGAAAACGATCTGGTTTGGGCCAGAAGTCACGAGATTGCCAAACAATGCGCCTCCGGTGCGCGTGAGTCGCATCAAATGACCAAGCAGATGATGAATCAAACGATCGGCGAAAACTTGTTCACACAGCTCAGCATCGGAGCAGCCAACATGGCTGCCGCCCGAACCACCGATGCGGCCAAAGAGGGAATCGCTGCGTTTCTGGAAAAGCGAGATCCCGATTGGGGATTGGGTGGGTGAGTGTCAATTACTAGGTGTGAGGCGCCTGTTGTTCATCGTCATTGCCGCGTAGGCGGGAATCCAGAGTTAACGGTAGGTCAGTAGGTGGTAGTGGACTCCCACCTTCGCGGGGGTGAATGAGAATAGTAGCTCGGAGAGGTTGTGATTTTATTAGCCGTTTTGGCGTTTGGGCGCTAGCCACGGTTGAACCGCCTTGACCGTGGCTAGCGCCAAAACGGCTGGTGTTGTTAGGGCGTATTTTGAAAAATCACAGCCTCGACGCGTTAGCGAGGGATGGCTCTAGCTAACGCGTCGGGTTACCAATTAGCTCGGGCAGAACTTGCAAGTCATAGCTTACCACTACTCGCCCTCCAGACTTCGCCACAGATACCAGCTCGCGACCGTTGCGTAGGGTCGCCAAGGCTCCGCAATCTTTTCAATCGTCGCTTTGCCGGGTAGCTCGGCAAGCTCATATTGAACTTTGATTGCGTTCTTGAGTCCAAGGTCATCGACGGGAAGCACATCAAGCCGCGCAAGTGAAAACATCATGAACATTTGCGCCGTCCAGCGACCGATGCCTTTAACCTGCACCATCTCTTCAATGATTGCTTCGTCGTCTTTGAGGTGAATCTTGTCCAGCGCAACGACGCCTGAGTTGACTTTCTCGGCCAAGTCCAAAATGTACGACGCCTTTTGCCGAGAGACGCCTAACTCCCGCAACTGCTCAGTGTCGAGACTGAGAATTCCAGCAGGCGTTATCGGATCGGGAGCAAACGATTCAAGTAATCGACCACGAATCGTTGCCGCAGCAGCAACTGAAATTTGCTGTGAGATAATCGAGTTGACTAGCGTCCCAAACCGATCTCGTTTCGCCTTGGCCGTGAATGGCCCGACTTTCTTCAGCAACTTCTTGAAAACCGGATCGCATTTTTGCAGGTGCAATCGTGCGGCTTTGATGTGCTGGGCGTAAAAAGGCATTGGCGATTAGTAGTTGGGCGAATATTCAATCTCGTCGGAATCCGAAGGCCCCGCAATATAAACCCGTTCCAACGGATCATAAACCCTGCCGGGCGCGTAGCCCGGCATGCAACCTGGACTCGGCGGCATGGTCGGCAACGGCGGTTCGGTCGCCACCTCGTAGAAAGCCCAGCCAGCGCAAATCGCGCCAACAATTCCCAGCAGGCCCGCAAGTGAGAATTTTGTTCTTACCATTGTTCAACTACGGCACTATCGACATCAGAGTTCATGCCAATCCGATTTACCTCAACTACTGACCCGAATATGATTCGTGTATGGGAACGTCCTTACAAAACAGAACGACATACCAGCGGCGACGCGAAATCGAACAATTCGGATCGGCTCAACTTAAAGCCTATCAGCTTGAGCGCCTCAATGAATTGCTTTCGACGATCATGTCGAGTAACCAGTTCTATCAAACCAAACTCGGGAATCTAAAGCTCCCACTGGAGTCGCTTGATGCGTTGTCCGATCAGCCGCTAACGACCAAAGACGAACTTTTGACCAACAGCGGGTTTTCGGCCAACCTTAGTTTTCCGCCAGACCAGTACTCGAGATTTCATCGGACCTCGGGAACCAAAGGGCGACCGATGATTGTCCTGGACACCAACGAAGACTGGCAGTGGTGGCTTGAGGGCTGGCAATACGTGCTTGATGCGGCAGAGTTTGACTCAGACGATCGAGTCGTAATGGCATTTAGCTTCGGACCATTCATTGGTTTCTGGAGCGCGTTTGATGCTGCGGTCGAGCGCGGCGCAATGGTTGCACCAACAGGCGCGATGAGTACTTTGGCCAGACTCGAATTGATTTCGTCTTTGCAAGCAACCGTGATCTTCTGCACGCCCAGTTATGCGATTCACATGGCACAGGTCGGAACTGAAAACGAATTCGATTTCCAATCGACGGCGGTCAAGAAAATCGTGGTTGCCGGAGAACCGGGCGGCTCGATTGATTCCATTCGAGGCCAGATCGAAAGATCGTGGCACGCAAAAGTCGTCGACCACAGCGGCGCGACCGAAGTTGGCCCTTGGGGCTACAGCGATCCTGCTGGCCGCGGCATCTATGTTAACCAAGCCCAGTTTTATCCGGAGTTTCTTTCAATCGAAACTGGCCAGCTAGCAGGCGATGGCGAACTGTCAGAGCTCGTTTTGACGACGCTTGGTCGGACCGGTAGCCCGGTGGTTCGCTATCGAACTGGCGATCTCGTTGTTCCGACTTGGCAAGACGATCAGCCTTGTAACTTCGTCCTTCTCAAAGGCGGAGTGCTCGGGCGAACCGATGACATGATGATCATTCGCGGTGTCAATGTTTTCCCAACGTCGGTTGAACAAATCTTGCGAGAGTTCCCGGAAATCTCGGAGTACCGCATGACGGCGTTCAAAGTCTCGTCAATGGATCAGCTTAAAATTGAAATTGAAGACGAACTCAATGATCCTGAGCGAGTCAAAAAGGAACTTGAACTTCGACTTGGGTTTCGTGTCGAGGTCCAATGTGTTCCTGCGGACTCGCTTCCCCGGTTCGAAGCCAAAGGAAAACGATTTGTCGACAACCGATAGCCATTCCTGCTTGCCTGCTTACAACTCAATCATCAATTCCAATCAGCAGTTCCATGACCACTGAACCTGAATCAGATCTCGACTCGCCCCCAGCATTTCATCCTGTCCATCTGGAAAAGACCGACGATCGTTGCCTGTTGATTCGTTGGAGCGACGAACTCGAACAAAAGACTTCGTTTCGAAAGCTGCGTGACAACTGCCGATGTGCCAACTGCATCGACAAACGTATGGAAGCCATCAACGAAGCCAGTACCGAAACGGCAGAGGGAAAGAAGAAGCTATCCAATGTCTTGCCGGTGTTATCAGCTGCTCAAACGATGCCACTGGATATCGTCAAGATGCACCCAGTGGGCAATTACGCTTACAATATCCATTTTTCCGATGGTCACAGCGCTGGAATCTTTACGTTCGAACTATTGCGATCTCTAGCTGACTCCAATTGAAACAGCCTTGATCAGGCAACGCCCGCAACTACTTCACTACGCTGCGATCGGCCTCGATTTTTTAGCCGCCGCGCGCAGAGGTTTGCGGCAACAAATCTCAATCGACTTGCAAAGCCTCAATCGACGCTGAATAGCTCTCAACGATCTGTACCCCAATGCATAACCGGTCATGGCTGGATTCAATGTAGCCCAACCTCCGAGCAACCGACTTGGCAATATTTCGAATCCTTCGGAGCTCATGATCGAAGTCAAGTTCTCACGATTAAATGTGTAGAGATGCTCAGCGGGCCAAAACTTCTTGTATCGCGGCCCCATGATTCTCGCTTTCAAGTAACTTGCGTCGGGAGTTTCAAGAATCATGACACCACCCGGTTTCAAAACACGTTGCCATTCAACCAGCGTCTGCCGCACATCCAACACATGCTCGATAACATGCCAGTTGGTAACCAGATCGAACGTCCCATCGTCGAAAGGAAGTTCGCCATCATGAACAACCCGGCAGTCGACGCCGCGAGATTCACAAATGTCGGCCGCACGCTGGCTGACGTCGACGCCTGTTGGCTGCCAACCCAGACGACTGGCTGCGGACAACGTTGCGCCAACGCTGCAACCGATGTCGAGCATTCGAATCGGCGATGTCGTGCTGGAAAGATATGGCTTGATTGAGCCAAGCCGAATCAATGCCGTCCGAATCTTTGAGTTCAGCCGACTCGCATACCCTTGGTGATAGTCTTCTTCGTAGACCAAACCGGATTCCAAAACACCCTTTTGAAAAAGGTCGCACTGGGGACAATGAAGTAGTTGGTGATTCGGTTGGTCGATGAACTTCTCAAGCCCATCGCAACCGCAATTTTCGCACGTGTGATCCATGATCTTCCTGATCTCCTTGGTCGCCAAACGATAATTCAGAGTTGGCGTGAGTAGATCGTAGTGGGTTCGCGAGATTGGACCAACATGGATTTTCGATGGCAGAATTCCCCGGTCGGCGATTACTTTTTGCCGAACAACATATGCCGATTCGGCTTGGCCCCGGAGTCGCCATCCGCTGCTTTCTTTGACATGAGCTGTCGAGAAGTGCCAGACTGATCATCGCCCATTGGCTGACCAGCTCCCGTCTGAGCGTGTACTTCGCCAATCAAAAACTTGACAACTGGGTCGTTTGGCGATTGCTTGAGCAACGCTTGCAGCTCAACGATCGCTTCGGGATAGCTGCCTGCCTCAACCAAATCAAGCGACTTTGAGTAGAGCTGCGCGCTGTCCTGTGAAATAGGGTTATCCAACTCTCTCAACTCGAAAATCTCAGTTGGCGTTTTAATACCAGGCAGCGACTTTCGAACGATCTTTCTCAAAGAGAACATCGCTGAAACTCGCTCAGCCGTTTCCCCGGAAACCAACATTGGCACCCCAACTTGTTTGGTCGCCGTTTCCAAACGACTGGCAAGATTGACAGTGCTTCCTCTGGGGCCGTACTTGATACGTGTTCGACTTCCAGAATTCCCGACGCGGGCAAGACCAGTGTGAACTCCGATTCCAACTCGCAGATCTTCACCTAGCCGCTCGGCCCAAATCTTGTTCAGCTCGCCCATACATTGGAGCATCTCCAGCCCAGCCATGCAGGCGAACGTCGCATGTTCAAGTTGCTCGATTGGAGCATTCCAAAACGCTGAGACACCATCGCCATAGAAATCAATGATAACACCGTCGAGGTCAGTGATAATCTTGCTGAACCTGTCCATCACATCGGCCAACAACTCGTAGGTATCCCTGTTTCCAATTTTCTCAGAGATCGTTGAGAACCTTCTCAGGTCGGCGAATAGAACCGAGACTTCACACTCTTTGGATTCAAGCAATTCAGAACAAGTCTGCAATCGCTGCGCAATTTTCGGTGAGAAGACCTGTTCCAGTAGAACCTTGGAACGCGTCGCTTCGGCTTCCGACTCAAGTCGAATCATTCCCGCCGAAAGCGAATCGGCAACGACCTGCGCGAACTGGGCTTCCAAAATTCGAATCCCACGACGGCTGTTGCGTCCGTGAAGGCTGCGGAATCCGTACACGACTGCAACGACTTCATCGTTGGTTCCCAATACTGGGCAGATGATCGCCGTGTGAAAGTCCTCGATCGACGGATTGGCATCTACTTGTATGGCATCGTGGAACAAAGTCTCTCGCGACGCAACGACTCGTTCAATGAGGTCTTGTCGGAATCCAATCCCGTTGACTGCGTGAGGAATATGACTGGCTGCAACTTCCCATTGGTTTCCTGAGGGTATCAAGACAATCCCACCATCGAGACCACCCGGATTGAATATCGCTCTGGCAGCGACTTTGAAAAGCTCTTTACTTCCAGCGGCACTGCGTTGAAGATCGCTCAGCGTCTCCAACCAAGCCGCCAAAGTATCCGGGCCCGGCGAAACACGATCGTTGCCGTTACTCGAATCTGATTCACTTCCGAATTCACATCGATCCAACGTCGTTAGTGCAAACTCCAGCGGATGCGCGGCGCCGGTATCAAAGACCTGCACCTGCGTGTCGCCAACACCAAATGAAAGCGGCAACTTGAGACGCGTCGTTCGCCCACGATGAATCCTCGGACCTGAATCGAGCGCTAAGGAGCGCCCCTGGTTGGTCAGTTCAACGGTTCCCTCTGATCCGTCAGGATTCCACCTCAGAGAAAACTGAGAGGCCGACACCAATTCGTCTTCAATTTTAAAAAAAGACTGGATCGAATTGTTGCCCGTCGGCTGTTCACTGCCAGCGCAAAGCGTTCCACCGGCAAAAAACTTTTGCGCGTGTTGACGTTTGTTAAAAATCGTAACCGCAAGCATTTCGGTATTCTGGATTGGTTTTCAACGGGATATTTCAACTCTAGGTCGCCAATCAGCTCCAAACGTGCCTATTCGATCTCCTAACCCTTGTTTTTTACTGCCCAAGAGTCCGAAATTCGCCTGGGTGGCAATCGAAGCGTTTCAAGATCTGCCGAAATTGACGAGTAAAACGGTTATGAGACTTGGGGAGAAAAGTAGCTGTAAGAGACTGGTTCGATTCGATCTTAGAGTTAGTAGATTCGTCGATTCAGGCTGGAAGAGTCATGGAGATCCTGCAACTTGTCACCCCATGGGTTGGTGTCGCGTTATGCGCGATGGCCTTGCTGCAGTTTGGACTTTGGTCGGCCCAATCTCTGTCGCTTTTTAATCAGAACAAAAAGCAGTTTGAGCTCTCGCAGGAATTGTTGCGAGAACAGATCCAAACTCAGATCCAAAGCCAGATCCAAAACACGACTTCAACCAAAAAAACTTCCAAAGACGAAATTGGATCGTGGAGTGGATACCGACCGTTTCGAGTCGCCAAACTGGTAAAAGAAACCGCCACCTGCACTTCGGTGTATCTCCAGCCCGAAGACGGAAAGCCGATCGCTTCGTTTCGTCCGGGACAACACCTGACATTCAAGTTCCAGATCCCCGGTCAATCAAAGCCGGTTGTCCGTTGCTATTCTCTCTCCGATCGACCTGGGAAGAACTACTATCGAATCTCGGTCAAAGCAGCTGCGCCACCGAGAGACAAGCCTGACGCGGCACCTGGCAAAGCGAGCAATTTTGTTAGCAGCGTGCTGGCTCAAGGCGATCGAATCGAAGTCAAATCGCCGTCAGGACATTTCGTTCTCGATGAGCAGTCTCAAAGACCGCTCGTGTTGCTGGCTGGTGGTATTGGGATCACACCGATGATCAGCATGGTGAATCATTTGATTCAAACTCAATCCAAACGTCACATCTACCTGCTCTATGGTCTGAGAAACGGAAACGACCACGCGTTCAAACAACACTTAACGGAGCTTTCCCAGGACCAACCAAACTTTCTCGCCGTCAATTGCTACTCGCGGCCTGGCGCTGAAGATCAGCAGGGCGTTGACTATCACGTTAAAGGATTCGTTTCGGTCGATATTTTGAAGCAAATTCTCCCGGACAACCAGTGCCAGTTTTATATGTGTGGGCCGCCAGCGTTCATGACCTCGCTTTACCACGGTTTGATGAAATGGGGAGTCCCAAAGTCAAGCGTCTCTTACGAAGCGTTTGGGCCAGCTTCGATCGGAAAAGCGAACAAGAAAGACGCATCGCGAACCAGTGATGGCTCGGCACCAACTCCAGCCATCAACTTTTCCAGGTCGGGAACCGTTGCAAACTGGAACCCGGACTCAGAAACGCTGCTTGAGTTGGCAAAAGAAAACGACATCTACATTGACTCGGGCTGTCGCGCGGGAAGCTGTGGAACGTGCGCTACTGGATTGATAAGCGGCAACGTCACATATCCCGAACCAGAAAACGTCCAATGCGAGCCCGGAAAGTGTCTGGTGTGTATTGCCCGGCCCGACGGACCGGTTGAACTGGACGCTTAAACAAACAGAACTTCAAGAAGACTGATGAGAAAGAAGCAAACACGACAACTTTCAACCAATCGGATCGCAATCCGGTTCACTGTCGCCTCGTTGGTTTGCGCGTGCGTATGCATGATCTCGGCTCAGTCGTTTGCCCAGAACGTAAAATGCGACCCCACCAAAGTCATGACTTACAAGGCCTGTGCGAAATGCCATGCCAACGAAATCTCAGTGTGGAGACAAACCCCACACTTTCGCACCTTTGAGGAACTAGGCAGACGTCCGGAGGCCAAACAGATCTGCTCCAACCTTGGACTGCGCTCGGTCAAGCGAAGCGACGTTTGCATCGATTGTCACTTTACCGTTCAGGAGACAGGCGGAAAAGCAAAACCGGTTTCGGGAATTTCATGCGAGTCATGCCACGGTGCATCTGAAGACTGGCTTACCGCTCACAATGATTACGGTGGACCAACCGAAACAGCCGAAACGGAGTCACCCGAGCATGCGATCGAGCGACTTGCAACTGCTACAGAATATGGAATGAGGAACACTCGAAATCTGTACGCCATTGCCAGCAGCTGCCTCAACTGCCACACCGTTCCCAATGAAGAACTGGTCAATGTCGGAGGACACACCGCGGGAACCGAAGACTTCGAATTGGTCAGTTGGTCTCAAGGCAAAGTCCGACACAACTTTCTGCGAACCGATGGCCAATCCAACGCCAGATCCGATTCGAATCGACTGAGAGTGATGTACGTCGTTGGTTTGATCGCCGATCTGGAGCATAGCACTCGCGCGACAGCCAACGCGACAACCAAATCGACTTACGGAACCAAAGTCGCCAATCGCGCAGCTCGAACTGCGGTCAAGCTGTACGAAGTTCAGCAAAAAATACAAAGCCCCGACGTTCAGGCTGCTCTTGAAGCATTCGCCGGAGCGGAACTCAAGATCAACAACTACGATGCGTTGACTTCGATCGCTGATCAGATCCAATCCGCAGGCGAGCAATTCTCCGATTCGGTTGATGGCAGTCAGTTGGAGGCCGTCGACGCCATGCTCCCCGACCCAAGTCAGTACAAGTAACAACGACAAAGTAACAACGACAAGCAACACAGGATGTAACGCTCAGCCATTTCAGTAGTCCTTTCAGCCGGACAACAACCCAACCAATTGCACGGAAGCAATTCACTTGAACGCCATTCATTCAAAAATCGCACGTCCTCAGCGCTGGGGCGAACCATTGGATCCCGATATGTCGGACCAAGAGGTCGCGGCGCTGCAAAAGATCGAGCCATTCGCGTCGATGACTCCGGACGCGTTCAGCAAAGCGATTCCGCTGCATGGTGTGCTTCAGAACGATTGTCGTTTGCTGGATCTGAAGAAGGGCGACATCATCGTTCGCGAAGGCGACTATGGGAGCAGCGCGTTTTTGATTCTTGAAGGCGAAGCGCTCGTCTCGTTGCAAAGTCTTCCAGCCGAAGTGCTCGGGCGAGACACGGGTAGAAAGAAAGGCTGGTTGGCTGCCGTTTCCCAGTTGTGGAGAAACTCAACCGGAGTCGAAACACGAAACTACGACGCCAACCGCAGCGAAGTCTCAAAGATCCAGGACGTCGGATCGCGAGAAGACGAAACCGGCACGCACATTTTCCTTCACGACATTCCAGCCGTGATCCCGGTCGGAAAATCGGTCGCGCTTGGAGCTGGCGAAATCTTCGGTGAAATTTCGGCTTTGACTCGCACACCCCGCTCTGCAACCGTTGTCGCCAACGCCCCGACACGATTGTTGGAGATCCGCTGGCAAGGCTTTCGTGAACTGATGAAACGCCACGAAGCGTTGCGGACGCACGTCGAGAACCTCTACCGCGAAAACAGCTTGCGAGCGCACCTACGAGAAATCCCGGTTTTGAAGGGGCTTTCCCACGATACGATCGAAAAGCTCTCGGAGCTAACGATCTTCGAATCGTTTGGGGATTTTCAGTGGAACCGGAAATTCACCTCGACCAAAAAGAAAGACATCCTCGATCGAATTCTTTCTGAGCCAACGATCGCCCAACAAGGTGAATATGTCGACGGATTGATCCTGATTCGAAACGGATTCGCGCGACTGAGCCGTGAGCATGGCGATGGCCATCAAACGATTGCCTACCTTGGCAAAGGCGAAACGTTCGGTTTGCGGGAACTGGTTCACAATTGGCAAACCGGCGAGCAACGCCCGTGGCTACTCAGCCTCCGCGCCGTCGGCTATGTCGACATCCTACGCATCCCGACACTGGCGTTTGAATCGTTGGTCCTGCCCAACATTCCAAAACCCAAGTTGCCGGCACCGCTTCCCTCACTGGATCCGAAGCAGCGGCAAAAACATCAGCGACGCGCCGAACGTCAGGAGTCGATGGACAAGGGACTTCTCGAATTTCTCGTGGAAAAGCGTTTCATCAACGGAACGCAAACGATGATGATCGACCTCGATCGTTGTACCAGGTGCGACGACTGCGTCCGAGCGTGTGCTTCGACCCACGACAACAATCCGCGATTCAAACGGCAGGGTGACACTTACGATCACTGGATGGTGACCAATGCGTGTATGCACTGTCTTGACCCCGTTTGCATGATCGGTTGCCCAACAGGTGCGATCGCACGCGATCAAGAATCTGGCAGTGTAACGATCAACGACAAAACCTGCATCGGCTGTGCGACCTGTTCCAACAGTTGCCCGTACAACAACATTCAGATGGTCGAGATCAACGACGACAGCGGACTGCCAATCGTCGATATCGATACGGGAAAGCCGATCAACAAAGCGACAAAGTGCGATCTCTGCGTCGACCAACTTGGCGGTCCGGCCTGCCAACGAGCCTGTCCCCACGACGCCCTGGTTCGCATCGACCTCACCGCGCCTGACGACATCACCATCTGGAGTAAGCGTTAGCTCAAACTGCCAGACTATCAATCGCCCAAAACATGACCCAACCAAACCTGAAATCCAAACCTCGACGATTCCGTTTTTCGAAACGCCGAATCCGCAACTCAATTATCACACTGGTGATCATTGCGATTCTGTCGGTTATCGTTTATGCGCAAAATCAATCTCTGATTCACAGTAGCTTTACGACTGGCTATCTGTTGATGACCTGTATCGTATTTCTGGCTGCGTTCAATCTGCGCAAGAAGATCACGTTTTTACCAGCAATCGGCTCGGCGAAATTCTGGATGCAGCTCCACATTTACGTGGGACTGGCGACCTTTGCGATATTCGGATTCCATATCGCATGGCATGTTCCAAATGGAGCGTTCGAATTGTTACTTGCCGGGCTGTACTTAACTGTCGCGCTGAGTGGCGTTTATGGCTTGTATGCCACCAGGATTTTCCCGGCCAAACTGACTGGACTCAACGAAGAACCGATCTTTGAACGGATTCCATTTTTCCAACAACGGCTCGCAGTCCAGGCACGCAAGCTGGTTCTGCAAACCTGCGAAGCCACCGACGTTCTGGCAAACTTTTACTCCAATCGCCTGGCCGCTTTTTTTGAACGACCACGCTCGTTGGCTTATCTTGTCCGACCGACTGGTCGCGTGCGCCGCCAATTGATTACCGAGATCGAAGATCTGGATCGCTTCCTCGCCGAAGACCAACGTCAGGTCAGCCGCGAATTAACGCAGCTTGTCAAACAACGTGACGATCTCGACTATCATTACGCGTTACAAGGCCGATTGAAAGTCTGGTTGTTCATCCACATCGGGCTGACTTACAGCCTTTTGATCGTTGCGGTCCTGCACATGATTCTGGCTCACGCGTTCGATGGAGGGCTGCAATGATTCAGAAACTCGGCAGCTCTGTCAGTGAACTTTCCCAAGACGATCTTGACGATCGGCTTTCGGGCAACTCGTACCATCGACCCAACGACAAATGGGTTGAGGTTCCCGTTCAAACGTTGTCCCAGGACGGAGAAACAAAAACGATCACGGTCCGGCGGCGCAGCCTCCGCTCAAAACGCAGAATCTTTACGCTTTCATGCACCGCGTTCACGGCGGGGCTGCTGATAATCCTGATGTCGTCGCCGTACTCCAACGAATTCCTTGTCCCTGGTGGGCTTTCATCCAATCACGGGCAGATCCTGGCGGGGCACGGGGCCGATCGATGTGCCGCTTGTCACGGAGCAGCCGACGGTTCACTTGCAAGCTGGATTTCTTCAACCATCTCGATCGGAAAAGCCGAAGGGCTCAGCCAATCCGAATTGTGCATGAAGTGTCACGACAAATCGTTTGCCAACTCAACCGCACTCAATCCGCACAACATCGCCCCTGACGAGTTGGCCAAAGTAACTCAGAAGTATCACCAAGCCTCTTTCGACGCCGGAATGGTATTCTCGCCTCCAGTTCACGGAGGAGAAATCGCGTGCAGCGCCTGTCATCGCGAACATCATGGTTCGGATAACGATCTCACGTTGATGACTGACCGACAATGTCAAACCTGTCACCAGAATTCATTCCATAGTTTTGAAACCGACCACCCTGAGTTCGAAAATTACCCGCTCAAGCGACGTTCTCGAATCGCGTTTGACCACTCGTCACACGCCGCAAGGCACTTTCCTGGCAAGAACATAGAGTTCAACTGCAGCCAATGCCACATCGACGATTCAATGCAAAACGTCAAGGTCACCGCCTCGTTTGAGCAGGCATGTGCCAGTTGCCACAATCAACAGATTGTCGAAAGCGGTAGTGAAGGACTAGCCGTCGTTGCGCTGCCGATGATTGACACCAACGCTGTCGAAGACGCAAAGCTCAACCTCGGAACCTGGCCGTTGGCCGCGACTGGAGATTTTGACGGCAAGCTCCCTCCGATCATGCGATTGCTGCTGACCGCCGATGAAAAGGCGGCATCCGTGTTTGCCAAGTACGGTTCCGATTTTGAGTTTTCGGATATTGATCCAGAAGAAGTCGATCAAGTTGCCGACGCGGTCGAATTGGCTTGGGCCATCAAACGCCTGTTGTACGACCTTGCGCTCAACGGCCCGCGAACGGTTCGATCTCGAATTGAGTCGGTTTTGGACCTGCAGATTGCAGACGATGAGCTGAAACGCCTAGTCGACAACTTGGACGAACAGGTATTTCAAAACGCCGTTCGAACCTGGCTTCCCAATTTGACAGTCGAAGTGGCCGCCAACCGGTACGGCGCCTCGGATTCCGCGCTGGCCGAAATCCGAAATGCCACACCAGACTTGTCCAATGAAGTCTCCGACTCAGACGATCGCCTGGTCAAAAACGATGCTTGGTGGTGGCCATCCGAAGAGGTCTTGGCGCGGATAGCGCCTGTTCAAGAAGACGAGCTGCTGGCGCCCAATCCGTTGGCGGGCCTGATGGAATCTTCAGACACGATAGTTCCCTTGACGACAGGGGACGGACCGGTGGATGGCTTAAATGATCAAGCAGGAACTGAAACCAATCCTGCCCAAGACTCTCGCGGTCCGCTTGAGCTGAACAATCTCAACACTGACGTCTCGGACGATCCAGCGCTGCTCGCCGTCAATCCGCTTTCGGTCGGCGAAGGAAACACGATCGGAGTCTCGGCGCCGCCCAGAGCACACTCCGCTGGATCCAATGCGAACTCTTCGGTTGTGCCGAAACATGTTGCGACGAAACAACCAAACAATATTCTCCCTGACAAGAACAAATTCCCAGCCACGGGGCAGCCTCCGCTGGTGGTTCCAAGCGGCTGGTTTCGAAATGATCAGAGTTTTCAGATCAGTTACCGCCCAAGTGGTCATTCGGATGATTGTCTTGAATCATGGATCGAGCTGGCTGCCAAAATCGAAAACGCTAACGCGCGACCAGAAACCAAAAGCCTTTTTGACAAGACGCTTTCGATGGCTGGAATCGGACTTTGCCGAACCTGCCACACTGTTGACCAGCTTCCCGAGGGCAACTTCAATGTCAATTGGAAATCCGAGTACCGTGATCTGTCCAAACGATCGTTCACGGAGTTTTCGCATGGTCCACACTTGATCCAGCCGAAGTTGCAGGACTGCTCGCACTGCCATCAGCTTGATCTGGAATTGGGTAATGCCGAATCGTTCGTCAGTCTCATTCCAGATGCCGACGTTAGCAACACAAGCAACTTCTTGCCGATAACAAAATCCAACTGCACCAATTGTCATCAGCCTAAACAGGCCGGAAGCGGATGTACGCAGTGCCACAACTACCATGTCGGGACTAAAGTGACAAAGGAATAAGGTCGCGAAATTAGTAGCTTAGTAGCGCCCCTCTCCGAGGCTGTGATTTTTTCAAAAAACGCCCTAACAACACCAGCCGTTTTGGCGCTAGTCACGGTCAAGGCGGTTCAACCGTGGCTAGCGCCCAAACGGCCAATAGGATCTCAACCTATTCGGGTTACCATTGAGCACGAGAAAGAGTGAAGCGAAACTTTAAGAACCGCGACTTGTCAATATTTGTGTCGCAGCTCGAACCTCAGCCCGCGCACGTCGTCTTGGCCATCCATGAAACCGTACATTCCATCGGTACGGAAAATGATCGCGTTGGTCAGCGGCAACTGATAGCGAAATCCCAACCCGAACTGAGGGCCAGGTGCGTTGCGAGTTGCATCGTCGCCCATCGTTCCAACGAACGCTGTTTCCAAAACTAGTTGCTGACTAAAATCGTCAGCAATAATATTGAGTCCCACGGCGCCACCAAACGTATCATTGGCGGTTGCATCGAGTGTTGGGAAGCCCGTGATTCCGTCTGTTTCAAACAGGATTCCTGTGTTTCTCAATACGTCGCCTGCCTGACCGGCTCGCGCTGCCGATTGAGGTCGATCGAAGCCTGCGAAGAAGTTCGCGTAGGGAACGAAAGTCGATGGAGCTGAGGTGATCAATGAGTTTTCCGACAACAGCAAAACGCCGTCGGCAGTGTTTTCGACTTGAGCCGAGTTTTGCCCAGCGTTGACGATCACGCGAGTCGAATTGGAAATCAGGCTTCCATAACGCCTTGTGAAACCAATGCCGATGTTGTGGTAGCTTCGGTCGTCAAACGTACGATCGTCGAGGAAAGCGTAGTCAATTTCGAAATAGCCATTCATCGCTTCGATGAACGTCAGCATGCCGTACATTCGAGCGGCGCTATCGTCACCGGGAAATGCGTCGCTGGTGATCTTGTCGTAGCCAGCGAAGAACGTAATGTCCATGTTTGAGATGTTGAACCGGGGACTGTTGCGAGCCGGAATGGTCGCGGCAACTCCGAGAATCGCGTCTTCCATCCAAACACCGTTTTGAACCAGCATCGGAATTACACCCACGGCAAACGGCAGATCGAATGGAAGCGTTTTGTCGATGAACCCGCCCGTGATTGCGCCGAGGTCGCCCTCGAAGTAGCCAAAGTCGAACTGGGCGTCAAACTCTCCCACGAATTCGTCTTCGTCGAACAGGTATCGCGTATTGTTGACGCCGTCGTCGAGCGGAGACCAGAACGCGTGAAAACGTTCGGTGCTGGTAAGTTTCAAATCGAAATCGAGATTAACTTCTGCAGCAAGCTGCGAAGTATATTCACCGTTGGCAGAACTGGAAGCAATCGCAGTTCGAACGTCTCCATAAACTAGAAACTGCGGAGTGACGTTGTTGTGTTTGCCGAACCAGGAATAACCGGGGCTTAGTTGCCCAAGCTGATACCATGGTCGCCCCAGCTCCACCAACGGTCGTTGATTCGAGTGGAGCGTCTTGCCCTCGTAAACCTGCATTTGTGCATAGGGATCATAAGGCGTGTACGGATCGATGGGATCCGGGGAGAAGTTGTGGGGAGACGATTCGACTTGGAACGCTCGTCGATCGGTCAGCGGTGTGTCGTCTTTCCAGTGATCACCAATCTGCGGTTGCCCAGCGAGCACGTAGTTGTCTGCACCGATCAAGGACCGAGGCGTTTTGTCTTTCGCTTTCTTGGCGGGCGCCGGTTTCTTGCCTGGTTCTTTCGGGGTTGGTTCTCTGGCAGGTTGGGCAGTTTTTGACTTGGATGCATTGGCAACACGAAACTCGTTGTCGAGCAGTGTGTTGCTTGGTTGGAAGACAGGTTTTGTCTTTGTATCCGAGCCCGGGTTTTCAGCGACCCGCGTTACCGTCTCGTCCGGCTGTTGGGTAAAGCCTGTATCGTTTTGTTGTTTGGCGATTTCTTTGGCGATTTCTTTACCGGCTGGCTCGGCATCGGCGGGCGAGCTCTGAGGCAGGGTTGCTTCGTCCTCAACCTTGGTGATGACGTCCGGACCCGATTCGACCGGATCATTTAGATGGAGTACTTTCTTAAGCCGTTCCGGAATTTCAACTTCGGCTGCGTCAGTGACAAGAGTCGGCGGTGCGTTGTCAGCCTCCATCGCGGTCTGTTGCACCAACGGGTACCGAGGCGGGTTTGGCGACGAGGATTCGACTGTAAATTCAGTTTCATTCTCAACCTTGGTGATGACTTCAGAAGGCGATTCAATCGGATCATCTAAATGGAGTATTTTCTTAAGCCGTTCTGGAATTTGGACTTCGGCCGCGTCAGCGACAAGAATTGGCGCGGCGTTGTCAGCCTCCATCACGGTCTGTTGTAACAACGGGTAGCGCGGCGATGTTGGCGATGAGGCTTCGATTTCAAATCCAGTAATTGCTGCTGTTGGAGCCGGTGGTAGTTGAGCCGGGAGCTCGATTGGCTTGATCTCCAGCTCGGCGACATTGTCCAAAGTCGGGGTTGCTGCAACATCCGGTTGGATCGTGATCGGTTGTTTTGTTTCTGATTCCCAAACTTGTTGATCGCGTTTGGGTGCGGGGTTTGGTTGAGGTTCAAGCGAATCAGTTGCGGGCGCCCAAGGATCCGCCAGCCTCCTGGCCGCCGTATCAAGTTTCGACATCCGCTCGGGAGCATCGAGTTCGAGAGGTTTCTTGGATTCCGACGTCCACTCAACCCGATATTGATGGCTTGCCTGCTGGACGGCGAACTCGTCATTGGGATTGCGACTGTTTGACAGTTCTAAATGCTGAGCTGCTCGTCGAGCGATCAGATGGTCGTGATCGTTCTTGAGTTTGATTGGTTGGGGTTGATTGATTCCTGATCGCGCAGACTCAGCGTCCATCATTGGCTGGCCCAGCGCTATGGGTTCAGCGTGTTTGATGCTGCGCAGATTCAAAACCGCAACGCTGGCCGTACAGACCAGCGCGAGAATTATGAAATTTCTCGTTGTCTTGAAATCAAACATCAGGGGAGTCAGTTGAAACGTTTTTCTTTACTGTTTTTCCCTTTAAATTAGTGGACTTCGAATACTACGGTGCTTGAATGAAAATCTGCGATGTACTCGTTCATAATGCGTTCCATTTCCGGCGTCGCGTCGCAGAAACGCATAAAGTAAATCGGTTCGGCACGGCTGCGCATCCTGACTGACAACTGGTAGGTGCCAGGCTGTTGCATTAATCGCGAAGGCACGACGTACTTGACGTTTCTGGATCCCAAAGCCGGGATCGAGTGGCCTTCCATCCGAATGAATGGCGGATGGTTGAGAACGGAGACAGGGACCTGGGCGGGACGTAGGAATGGCAGTTGGTCAAAATCAAAGTTGATTGGCAAGTACATTTCCCGGTCCGTTCCTTTAACGTTGGTTGTCAGGAACTTGGTTTGCAAGTTCATCAACTGTGTATCCAAAGGAACCCGACGCGCCAGAACGTCAAGCGAATGGTTGTCGCAAAGATCGCCGTTGGAGTCGAGATAACCGGATTCCCAGATAAGCTGTCCGCTTGGTGCTCGTAGCGCGACATTCATCCACATTTGTGGTTGAGCGCCGAGTGAACCGCTGGGCATGTTGTGGCCTGGGCTAGTGTTGGTCAAGCAGTATCGGAACCGAAGTGGTTCTCCCGGTGTCGGGTCTCCGGTGAAATAGGGGCCGTCAAGTTTTGAGCCGTTCTCGAGAACCTGTCTTCGCAGGTCTTTCTTGTAGTCCAGCTTTTTCAGATTCTCGTCGATGATCTCGCGGGCTTCGTAGCGATCGTCCGCTTCCTGCCAAGGGTGCGGGAACTCGTAGTGAAACTTTCCGTCTGCCAATGCGTCTTCGAATTCATCGGTTCCCCAGCCGGCACGCCAGTCGAACGTCAGCCACTCATTGAATTTCCAGCGGTCGGCATCTAGGTTGTCGGGGAATGTTCCCGGATGGGCGATTGAATACCCCGGTCCGAAGAACATATGGTTGGAGTGCCTTCTCTCTGGATTGAGGACTTTGCCGTTCACAACAGCCGCCGGTCCATAGCTGTATCCGGCGTCAACTCCGGGGACTTTTCCCATGTGGCAATCCTGACAGTTGACTCCGTCTTTGCAGGCTGGAGAAGCCCGGTACTGGTCCCAGACGACTTCGAGTTTGATGCCTGGTTTCACAGCGACCTGATGGCAAGACATGCAAAACGAAGACTCGGAAAGCTCTTCGAATTGGATTGCCCGTTTGTGAATTGGAAGTCCCGGTCCTTTTTCGTTGCGGTTGGTTTTCGTTTTGAAGAACGAACTGTACTTGTTGGCGATTTCGACAGATGAACCATCGGCCGAACCGTAGACTGGCGCGTAAATATCGCCCGGCTCAATTCGGCGTTCGCCGTCTGCTTTGGTGTACGGCGTTTTGACTCGGTGGCACGCGACACAGGTGACGCCTTCTTTGAAAACTCGCGGTCCGTCCCAAATGGCTTGGTCACGCCTGAGTCCCATCGTTGTTGCAACTGGAGCATGGCATCGCAAACAGAAATAGCCCAGCGTTCCCTGGGCCAAGCGATTGATGGTGTTCTCAAACTTGTGGAACATTGGCGAAACTGACGCGTAGGCATGGCTTGACGTTGACCACTCTTCGTAGATCTGCTCGTGGCAGGTGGCGCACTCTTTGGCTGAAGGAAAGGCGCTACGTGAGTAGATCTCAAAGTGCGGGTCCTCGCCGTCCTCGGAGTCATCGTTGTCAGAACTTTTTTGGCGGGCCGAAGCGCTGGCATGCGGATTGGGCATCGTTGACGGAGTTGGGTTCTTGGCCACACGTTCCAAGACCGATTGATAGGTGCGATCGTGGCTCGTTGAAATTGGTGTGGCTTGGTTGGCAGCGTTCCCAGCGTCGTAGCTGAAACCAGCTTGGGTTGCATCGAATTGTGTTTGCAGTTGGGCTCGGTTGTCCTTGGGTACGACGTTGGGCCAAATGAAATTCGTCGGCGGTGTTGGCGCATTGGAGATCGCCCGCAGGCTTTGCCGGGTTTTGTTTCGTGGTTGCTGAAACTGATGCTGTTGAAACTGTCGTTGATGTTGTAAGAACTGTTGCTGGTGTTTGAGCTGCTGGTGAATCGAATGGGCGCCGCTTAAATCCAGTCCCGGCAATTCGCCGGTACACATCGGCGGCAGCTGTGAAAGCGTCTCAACATCCTCTTCGGTCAGGCCAGCTACCAATTGGCTTGCCGACGGCTTGGTCGGCTGAGAGCTGACGGCTGGAAGATCACGGATACTGTTGAGCTGCTCAGACGTATAGCTCGCCGTGGCGACCGTTCCCATGCTGTCCAAGGGAATCGCTTGATTGGCTTGATTTCCATCGTTGGTTTTTACGGTGTGAATATTGGCGTCTAGCCGCGGCGCAGTCGTCTCAGGTGCGTTTGGTAGAGCGCCTGGATCGACAATGAAGTTGCAAGTTAGCAACGAAAGAATGATCAAGAACGCGATCGGAAATATTTTCTTAACTAAAACCATTGGCGCAAGCGTTAAGGGTTTCCAAAGCGGTAAAGTTTGACTAGATGTTCAGGTTTATCGGCATGGATTGCTCTAATCCTTACTTTGTGATCGTTAAGAAGGGCTTTTCGCAATTGCCAGCACGCTGTCATAGCGGACTAAGTGCGGGTGTCGGCGATTGACTCTGGTTGGGGGCTCAAGAGCAAAGCCGCGACAAACGACTAATATCAAACACCGTCGGCTGCATGTTTAGAAAAGCGTGGCAGCGGCCACTTCAACCACAAGATAGAAAGAATGCCGCCGAAGAGGCGACTCAAGCCCAGAACTAGGAAGTCGAGCAATCCGGTCTCGAAAATAGCGAAAATACCGAAGATTGGCCCTTGTGATAATGGCGGTGAAATTCCTATACTGGTGGGCTTTAGCCAAGAGTGATTTAACTGAGAAAAGCTGCGATGAAAGTCCGCGCCAGCGTAAAGCGAATTTGTGAAAATTGTAAGGTCGTCAGGCGTAAGGGGCGGGTCTACGTGATCTGCACCAATCCTCGTCACAAGCAGCGACAAGGGTAATCAACTCACGGCGCAGGCGGATTCCTGTGCTTGCTTATCTCGGGTCGAAGGATCGGTCCGGTCTTTTAAATGGATTGTTTGTGGAGCGGTTGCGCAATGGCTTAGCCAGTTTAGCTGTATTCCATCAACAAAATGAATAGTCGGTCACACGCTTCAACGCTGTTGGGCCGAATACAAATACACAGTAACCAAGAATCATTTAGTAGTCGCCCAAAATAGATTGGGCTTTTGGAGAGAATCGTATGCCTCGTTTGCTCGGTGTTGATATTCCTAATGACAGGAAGACTGTCATTTCACTGACTTACCTTTTTGGAGTTGGGAATCAGACTGCTCGTGATCTTTGTCACAAGGCAGGAGTTGATCAGGATAAGCGCGCCCGTGATTTGACGGATGAGGAAATCAGCCGCATCTCCACGATCCTTGAGCGTGACTATACCGTTGAAGGCCCGCTTCGACGCCAGGTTCAGCAAAACATCAGTCGTCTTCGTGATATCCGCTGCTATCGCGGGATTCGACATCGAGTCGGATTGCCTTGCCGTGGTCAACGAACCAAGACCAATGCTCGCACGCGAAAAGGTCCCAAGAAAACAGTTGCCGGTAAGAAGGGTGTCAAGGATCTCAAGTAATTTGATCCGCAGATTTACCTGCCCGCTTAGAAACATATAAAGAAACATAAAACACTGAAAAGCAATTTTGCGCCGTTCGCTTTGAACCGCGTTGAAGGAAGCTGGAGAAAACTAGAGTGGCAAAGACAAACAAAAAAAGACGAGTCCGAAGAAATGTGACCTACGGTGTGGCTCACATCCAGGCGACGTTTAACAACACAACGGTCACAATCACTGACACCAAAGGGGAAACGCTTTGCTGGGCCAGTGCTGGGACCTGCGGTTTTAAAGGCAGTCGTAAGAGCACACCATTCGCCGGGCAAAGTGCTGCCCAGCAGGCTGCCGACAAGGCAATCAAGTTTGGCGTCAAGGAAGTCGACGTTCGCGTCAAAGGCCCAGGCAGTGGCCGCGAAAGTGCGATCACGGCTCTTCAGGCGGCTGGATTGAATATCAAGTCAATCGAGGACTGCACACCGATTCCGCACAATGGCTGCCGTCCTCGCAAAAAGCGACGAGTCTAATACGCTCTTGGTTGAAGCTCTGCAAATCTGGTGATGGGATCAGGTTTAAACGTTTACACACATCAAATGTCAGTCTGAATCGGTCCACCGAACAGACGTCGAAAATAATCGGAGATCCATATGCACGTTCGTTGGCGCGGTTTGGAATTACCAAGCATTGTAGATTGCGATCGTCAGTCACTTACCTCAACCTACGGAAAGTTCACCGCTGAACCTTTCGAGCGAGGTTTTGGTACGACGGTAGGTAACAGTTTGCGACGTGTCCTGCTTTCTAGTCTTGAAGGCAGTGCGATTACGCAGCTTAAAATTCGGGGCGCGAATCACGAGTTCTCCTCAATCCCGGGAGTTCTCGAAGACGTTACCGATATCGTACTCAACGTCAAATCGTTGGTCGTGAAGAACCACTCTGATCAGATGAAGGTCATCACGATCGAAAAAGAAACGGCCGGTCCAATCACCGGTGCCGATATTCAAACCGGCGGCGAAGTCGACATCATCAATTCTGATCACGTTCTGGTCACCTTGACCGACGATGTTCCGTTCATGATGGAAATGGTTGTTGAGAACGGTCGCGGTTACGTTCCGGCAACCGAGCACAGCGGGCGCGACCATGAGATCGGTATCATTCCGATCGATGCCGTTTATAGTCCTGTGACTCGAGTTCGCTACGACGTGGAAGAAACTCGCGTTGGACAGAAAACCAACTACGACAAGTTGACCATGGAGATCTGGACCAATGGTTCAGTCGAGCCGGAAATGGCGATGGTCGAGGCTTCCAAGATCATGCGTAAGCACTTGAATCCGTTTGTTCAGTATTCTGAACTCGGTGCGCAAGTCCACTCGCAGCCGCGAAGCAAAGGCGGCATTGACGCGGCGTTGGAGTCAAAGCTCAACATGCCGATCTCGGAACTGCGATTCTCGGTTCGAGCCAGCAACTGCCTTGAATATGCCGGAATCGGCGTCGTTCGCGACCTCGTTCAACGTAACGAAGACCAGTTGATGGAAATTCGAAACTTTGGCGAGACGACACTGATTGAAGTTCGCCAGTTGCTTGGTGAGCTTGGTTTGCACCTGGGAATGAAAGTTCCTCCTGCTCCCACCATTACATAACAATGTCTGCCGGCAAATCAGTCGGCGATGGCTAACAGATGATATAAGAAACGTACTTTTGGTGTTCCAATGAGACATAAGAAAAAAGGCAGACGGCTTGGGCGTACTTCGAGCCACCGTAAAGCGATGTTGCGGAATCTTGCCGCCAGTTTGTTCCTGACCGAACGTGACGACGAGTTCTACGAAGGATTGACTCAGGCCGATGGCGTAACGGTTGTGAATCCTCCCGCCCACAAAGGCCGAGTTACCACGACGCTGCAAAAAGCCAAAGAAGTCCGCCCGTTGGTTGAGAAGTGCATCACGATCGCCAAAAAGGCACAGCCTGCAATCAATGCAGCCGCTGAGCTGGCCAGCGACGATGACCGCAACTCGGCGGCTTGGAAGACATGGCGTGAGGGCGAAGGCTGGCAAAAGTGGAACGCGGCGATTGCTCCTGCAGTTACCGCGCGACGCCGTGCCTTTTCATTGCTTCGTGACAAGGAGGCCGTTGAGATTTTGTTCGACGAGATCGCTCCTCGAATGGAAGATCGACCAGGCGGTTACACACGAGTCCTCAAGCTTGCCAACGTTCGGCTAGGCGACGCCGGTGCTCAAGCGATCCTTGAGTTTGTCGGCCAGCACGATCGTGTGAAGCAGAAAAGCCAAAAACCAGCTTTCGTTGACGAAACTCCTGAGAAAGAGGAAGTCGAAGAAGCCGTTGAGGACGAGGTCGAAGAGACTGCTGCTGAGGAACCGGTCGAAGAGCCTGCCAGCGAAGCTGCAGAGGCGGACGCTTCCGCCAGTGGGGAAGACGAAACCGACGGCGACAAAGCCCCCGAGTAAGTTCGGCTTTCCAGCTTTTGTTAAACGCGGCCTTGACTCGACCGAACGGCTTGCGCCGATCCACTACGTGAGTGAAATACTCTAGACGTTTTGGCGACCGCTACGGTTAATGGCGGTTGTTGGTTCGGCCTCGAATAGGTTGTGATTTTTTCAAAACACTCCTTAACAACATCAGCCGTTTTGGCGATAGCCACGGTTAATGGCAGTTCAACCGGGGCTATCGCCCAAACGGCTAAAAAAATTACAACTTGGAAGAGCCGTGCTACTTTGGTTTGGCTTTGCTGCGAGCTGGATTTCTTAAAGGCCAACCCAGATTCCGTTTCGGTAAACCGATTTTTCGGGATCGAACTGGGTAACGTTGGCTATCGTGGGAAGTACGCTGAATTCAGTCCCGGGCTCCATTGCCAGTTCGCCCCAAGTCATTTTTTTCGAACCAGGGTCGAGCTTGGCCGTTTCGGGTTGCCGCGCCGCCAGTTCAACGGCCAACAGTCTGCCCAGCTGAGATCTGCTCGGATAGTCAGCCGCAGCAATTCGAGTCAGTTCTTCGAGAGTGCAAAGCTGTTCCCACTTTTCAAACGATTTGCGATTTTCCTCGGAGCGAATCAAGCCCATCGCGACTTCTGAATTCTCTCGACGAATCGCAACCACGACTCGAAGCATGAGTTCCCTATCGGCCTTGGTCGGTAATTTTGGAGGCGGGCTTGATGCCGCTGGTTTGAGCTTTCCCGATTCGGGTTCGCTCAATCGGTAAAACATTTCCAAATGTCGTCGTTGCTTTTGCTCGGTCGTCAGTGAAATCAAAGCAAGAATCGCACCGGAGCGAAGATCGTGCTGCGATTTTTTAGTAGAGTTTGCCGCGGCCAGTAGATACAAACGTCTGGCGAGATTGATCGCGGCGGGATCGGATCGTTGTGTTGAAAGTTCTTCGGCGTAGTTGCGATAGGCGACGGGATTGTCAGGGGAAAGGCTGGCAAGCCGCTCCTGATCATAATTGACGACGACAGTTTCGACCTGTGAGATAGGGAATGACTTTATTGGTCCAAACTTCCCGTCCGAAAAGACTTTGAATTCAATCTTCTCATCCGTCTGAGTGATGACTTGCCCACTGATCGGTTGGTTCGTGCCTCGAACCCAAATTACATCGCCATAAGCAGCAGATGTGAGGAAAAGGTAGCAGCATAAGATTGTGGGAAGGTATTTCATTGGCTTCGTTCTCGCAACCGTTTGACCAATAGCTCCCGTTTCAAAGCAAACATGCGCAGTAGGACAAGTTCGGTGTGGTAGAGCTGCTCACCAACGAAACTTTGCTTTTGCATCGTCGATTGATATTGAGACAACAGGTTCCTGGATGAAGCCTCAAACTCTGATGACTCAAAATCGCCCGAAACGACTTGAATCAAGAACTGACCGGCCAGTACCGTTTTGGCAATCTCATTGTCAGAAGCCTGTTCAATGATGGCTTTTGAATTCTCAAGTCTCGAAAGCAGGGATTGATTTTCCTGAGCCAGAGCTTGAGCCAACTCCAGCAAGAACTGCTCCAGCCGCGAAAACGACTGCTCAGAAAAGTCCGTCTTCTTGACGATCATCAATCGGTCGCGATAGGCATCGTTTAAGTAGATTTGCAGACGATTCCAATCGTTCTCCACATTGTCGGGATCCAGATCGACATCGTTGGAGACTTGCGTGGCCACAACCGAATAAAGGCTTGATTGCAGTGTTCGTTTCCATTGGGAATCTTGAGGCTGTATGTCAAAGTCCCGCCCAAGTAGCAAACGTGAAATCGTCAGCGCCTGATCCAGCCCAACATTGGCTTCGGGTAGCTTGTCGGCAATCGCCAACGTCAAATTGGCCCAATGAGAGAATGCCTCAACTCGAAGTTGAATGTTTTGAAGTTCTTCAGTTCCGAGATCCGAGAGCACATAGGTGGCTATGGTTTCGGCTTCTCGATACGAAATCCGGTCGAAACGTGTTGCAATGCCGGCCAGTTGATTCAATGCAATCTTTCTTGTGCCGGCTGAGTCTTGTCTCAGTCGCTCCAGTTTCGCAAGTGCTGATTTTTTGCGCGATCGATCAGAAGCTGTTGCGGATCCTTTGTTGGTTTCCTCAGAACGGCGATCGATCGAAAGCGAAATCAATTCACGCAATCTCAACGAATCCGAAGAAGCCGTCTGGTTCAAACGATCCACGAGAGCAAATGACGAATCATCAATGTGGGTTGCATCCTCCAAAGCAGCGCAGAATGCGAGTTGAAGATTGGCTTGCAACACGGTAATGGCGATGAGATCAGGTGTGATCTCGTCTTTGTCAATCGGTTGATTTGACAGGAACTCATCTGTTTTTTTGCTCAGTAGCGCATCACGCCTTGTGACTGGCTCAATCAATTGATCGCGAACTGTCATTTCATAGTTTGCAATTGCGGCATAGACGTCTTTTCGAACGACCGATCTCGGTTTCGCATCAATTCGTTTTAGCAACGGCTGCGCGAGGAAATCTTGAAATGCGACGTTGTCCGATTCGACGAACGCAGATATCCAGCGGTTGAGTTTAATTTGGTCGCAGCGGGATACCGTTTCGCGGATCGGCTCTCGGAGGTGGCTCCAATCGGAGGCGTCGACTTCGATCAGCGAGACCAGCGTTTCATCTCGATAGTTATTGAGTGTATCGGGTTCGAGTTTAGATTTCGTGAGAGTCAAAATGGGTCCATAGAGTACCGCGGTTTCGACCGACGACGGCGACCAGATTGTCTGGTTGAGCAGGTTCCAGTGGTCGACGGCGATCGCTGCTTCGGATTTTGAAAGATAGTCGCCCAGCGATAGATCATCTGAAATAGGAATCTTGATCAATTCATTGATCAAGGAAGTCGCGTTCTTGTATCGTGTTGTCGAGCGATGTTTCGAACCGGCATCTGAAAAACAGAGATATCCCAGCATGCGGTTGGCGCGATAATTCTCCTTCAGCTGATTCACTGAAACGCCATACGTTACAGGTTGGATTTGAAGCTTATCCCGAATCGCAGCCAGCACTCCAGATGATGCCACATCGGATTGTTCTTCGAAGTAAAGACGTGAGACCAACTCGGGCAGCTCACTATTTTCAAAGCGCTGATCAGAGCATGCTTTGTCCGTCAGCTTTTCAAACGCCGTCTTTCTTTGGGCGGCATCCTGTCGTCCGAGCGTCTTTACAATCGGATTAAGCGAATCCTCGTTCCGGGCCAGGTACTGCAGGCTAGAGAACGTTGAAGAATTGTGTTCTGCCTCGGCGGCGATTGCCAGGTCTGGGCCCGAAGGCGGGACCATTGGAACAGGTCGCGAGAAGAGACCTTTGAATTGTCCAGTTACGAATGCCGTTCCCACGCCGCACACCAACAGCAATAGCCCCAACGCGATGGAAGTTCGCTTGAGCAGAGTAGTTCGTCGTTGTGCGCGGTTCCGGTCGATCTGTCGAAAGATGACACGGTCGACTTGTTTTCGTTGATAGCCCCATTTTTTTCCGATTCGATACAGATCATCAAGAAGCCCATCGTCGACAGCTGGAAGTTTGTTGACACGCTCGACAATGATACGCTCGGCGAACACTGCGGCTTCATCAGGAGAAATACGGCTTATCCCGGCGGCTTGGGAACGGGCTTCGATCAACTGCTCGGCACGTGTGGAATTGATCTGGTATTTTCGCTCGGCCAGATCGATTGCTTCGAGTTCCATTCCCAGCGAGATAACTCCGCCTTTGATCCTGCCAAGCTCAGAATCAAGGAACTTGATGAACGCCTTCTCGTAGTGGGTAAGATTGGTGTCGTTGGATTGGAGAAGCACAAGGGCGTGTTCGAACAGATCTGACGGTAGCTTCAGGTGTTTGGCAAGCGACTCCAGCTTGATTCGACTGGAAGCATTGAGCCCTTTTTCGGCAGTGATCACGGCCGTTGCCTGGCGCATAAACGACTTTAGCCTCGGGTCGATTGGCGCTGGAGTAGAAGGTTGAGGGTCGTTGTCAGTCACGAGTACAGTTTAACGAATCGGTTGACGACTTCATAACGATCACGCTTGGAGTTTGTTGAATGCAATACAGGCGAGGCTAAAGAAGCTAAAGAAGAGAACACTAATCCTCACTAATTGGCACTAATTGATTTTCGTAAACCAAGCAGCTCTGTTGGCGCGAACCAATAAGGCTCTGCCGCTTACTGATTGGTTGGAAATGTTGGCTCTGTTATTTCAAGGTCGTCGGAGTGTCACCATGTCTGAGTTAGAAAAGCATCTAATTATCCAGTTGTTGATTAGTGAAGATTAGTGCCAATTAGTGTTCCTTTTTAATCAGCGTTTCTCTCTCCACCTTCCCAGGAAAGTGACTGCTTATTCGTCGCCGTCTGATTGAGGTTTGATTTGGCTCAAGAGCTCCTCAAACTGCTGCCTCCATTGGTCAGGCATCTTCGGGCTTAGCCGAACTGTTTGCTGGACCAGGTTCTTGGCATCGTCCTGCTTTCCAGTTTTGAAAAGCGCCACCGCAAGACCGTGCTTGGATTCGTACCAGAGATCACCACCAGCCTGGACGCCGCTAGCCAGCTTTCTCCAAACGGGTGACGCTTCCTCAAATCTTCCCGTGTTGGAAAGTGCGCGGGCAAGACTGGCCAAGTAAACTTTGTTGTTTGGAAACAGCTGGTTAAGGGTTTCGAGCATCTCGATCGCTTTGTCAGTCTTTCCTTCGATCACTGACAGTTCAGCCAGACGGGCATAGGCGATTCGTGCATTGGGCGAGGAAGTTAATGTTTCAGGTGAACTGCCTAGAACAGAAACGAGCCGCTGAAAAATGGAAACAAGTTTCTCGATTGTCTGCTGCGTAGATGAATCCGAGGAACCGCTGGCAAGGGAACGTCGAAATCGTTGATCGGCTGTCTGGGCTAACAACACCAACGCTGATTTTTCGAACCTGGTTCCTTTGGCGTTCTCTGACAACCAGATCGCCTGCTGCTCGGCTGAATCGGTTTCTTCGGCTCGATTAGCGAAAAGAAACTCGTAGTAGCGATACTCAAATAGCAGATTACGGTTCGAAGCCGAACGTTCCACAAACGATTTGGCGACATCGAGGCGCTGTCGGATTTGCAGCTGCTGGAAGTCTTCGAGTCGAAGCAGTGCATCGATCACCAGTAGAACCGATTTGGCTTTGGATTGGTCAGTTGCATTGTGAAGCCGTCTGTAATTGAGTTCAGCCTCGAACAGGGGTATCAATTTCTCCGACTCTTCATCCGATTTCGTTTGAAAATGTTGCTGCCAGTCTTCGTATCGCCGCTTTACGATTTCATTGAGGGCGACAGGATAGTTGAGGCTCTTAGGTGGGATCTCGATCAAACGTTTGATCGCTTCATCAGGCGGCACATTGGCAAGATTAACCAGCAGCTTCTCGAACTCAGCACGCTTGGCGTATGTCGAGCCGGGAAAACGCCGAACGATTGCGTCGATCGCTCGATTCGTATCGAGCAATCTTCGCGAATCGCGGCGGCTCAATTCGGCCAGCGATCGAGTTGCCAGCCATTGCGATTCGGCGGCCAATTCACGATCTGTCTGATCAAATGTTTTCGAGATTTTGAGAAACGTATCGGCGGCTTGAGCATAGTTTCGATGCAAATGGTCGATCTTGCCAATCAAGAATCTGCACTTATCGATATCCAGCGGGTTGGTTGATTGTTTCGCTGCTGCGATGGCGCTTTCGAGTTTCGATTTGGCCGTTGTGAGGAAATCGTGTTCATGGTGGACCTGGGCGTGATGGAAATCGAGAAGCCCGCCGACCCAAAAGGCTTCAAAGCTTGCTTCATTCGGAAAAGCATCAGAGAGCTTCAGCTCATTTTGCTGGAGGAAATCTGTAATCTGCGCGGCTCCAAACTCTCGAGCCAATCCCGTCAACCCAGTGGCAAGCAGTTTCTGAGCAACAAGCGGAGTGGAACTACGAATCGCAGATCCGGAATTGGCGACCGTAGTCCAGTAAGCAAACCGCCCGTTTTTGGAAAGCCGATTCGAAGATGCGACCGATTCAACCAATTCCGATGCACCCGCATAGTCGTTGAGATACAGCCGTGAGTTGAACTCCCAAACGTATCTCAAGTCTCTGGTTTTTTGATCGTTCGAATGATCTTTGATCAAGTCAAAACAGTGTTCGCACTCGGAAGGATAATTGAGTCCACGTTGAACCATCGCCAGCCCGACAAGCGCGCGGACTTGCCATTGTGAGGAAAAGTCAAACCACGTTTCGGGGACGTCGGTCAGGAGCTTTTCTGGCTCAAGTTGAAGGAATTCACGGAACCACCTATCTGACTTGCGAAGGTTTGTCTTGATGTCGTCCGGGTTGAGGATGCCTGTAAAATACGTTGACCATCCCAGCAAGTAATTTGTATGAAGCAGTAGCTCTTCGGCGCGAATGATCTCTTTGGAATCGGCATCAACTCCTTGGCTTTGGCTGGCCGCGATTTGGTCTTGATACGATTCTTCCAGGATTCGGTTCAAATCGGTTAGTTCTCGGGTGAGCTCGTTCCAAAGCTGCTGTTGGGCGGCAAGTTTGGCGGGAACGCGTCCATTTTTCCACCAGTTTTGAAACGAGTTTTCTCCCTCACGATACTTTGATTGAAGCAGCGCGATTCGAATCGAATGGGTTCCCAGCTGCGGGTAAGTTTTCAGGATCAGTTCTGATTTCTTACGCCACTTCGAATCCTCAGCATTCCTGCCGGACATCATTCGAGTGGCATAAAGCCCGAGAAGCCGAGTGTTGAGTTTGCGACGGGTTTCCAAGTCTGTTTCATTGGCGGTCGCAGATTCCAAATGCTCTACCAGTAATTCATCGGCATTGATTCGGGCCAGATAATCTTCCATCTGCTGGGTTTGGCTGATGTTCAGCTCCCACTGCCCCAATGCTGGAGCAGCGAACAATCCGCACAGCAACACGGCCACGACTGACAACGTTTGCCTCGCGATCCGGATGGCCAGAGAAGGAGTGGAAGACATTAGCTGGCTCACTTAAGCGGCAGATAAGAGACTGACTTGAATCCGCTTGCCCGACACGCACCGATCGCTTGCGCGGCGGATTCGTAGGGTACATCGCCAGCAACGCGAACAAATGCGCCGTCTGATTTGTTGGTGAATCCGTTGAGCAACGGTTTGATTTCCTTGAGATCGTTGGTGCGAACAGCGCCGACCCTGAATAGAACCTCGGAATTGCTTTGAAAAACATCAACGATTGCCGGCTCAAGGTTGGATTGCTGACTCGTTGATTTTTGCTGGTCGACTTTGATTGCCGAAGCGATTTCCCGCTCAGGACGGACGAAGGTGGTGGTCACAATAAAGAAAATCAGCAGCAGAAATACGACATCGATCATGCTGGTCATGGAAAGTTCCATGCGGCGTGAGCGGTATTGTCGATTGCTGAGTTTCATTTTGGCGCGAAGAGAAAATTTCGGTTTGTTTGCTTGGGGTTAAACGGAATCGTCGAGTTAAGTATCCGAAACGGCTGAGCGAACATTGAGGAACCCGATGTTGGCTAAACTCTCCAGCAATTCCGACACGTGGCGGCACTCGCATTTGCGATGACAGCGCAGTTGGATTTTCACTTTCTTGTGATCGTTCCCGGATTTCGTAAGCTTGGTTTCAATCGCCGTCAAAGCGTTCTGGAGTGAGAGAGGTTGGCCCGCAATCAGGATCGTACCTTCTTCGTTGAGGTTGATCGTGATGGTTGATGTTCGCGTCTCGATATCGCCTTCGGTAACTTTTGGCAGCGGCAAGGGAATATCGACGGTGCGCGTGATCTGTGAAACGGTCATGAAAAAGATGATCAGCAGAAACACGATGTCGATCATCGGAGTCATGTTGAATGAGATCGAGCTGGGAGGTTTTGATTTGCTGAGCTTCACGACTTTTCCGCCTACTTTTTTCTGCCCAGAGGCATCATGATCTGCTCGATGCGTTTTCCGGCTTCCGCGACCAGTGAATCAATTTTGTTTCGGAAATAGCTCAGCGCGACCATCGTGGGAATCGCGACCAGCAAGCCCAGCAGCGTCGTGATCAACGCTTGGCCGATTCCACCCGCCAGCTCTTGAGGGCGCGCCATCCCTTCGAGCGACGCGATGGTGGTGAAGGCTTCGATCATTCCCAGAACGGTGCCGGTCAAGCCAAGCATCGGGGCGATCGCACCGATCACGTTGAGGACTTCGGTTCGGCGGTAGAGCTTTCCCGTTTGGTCTTCACCGGCTTCTTCGACAGCCGACCGGTATTCGGCGTACCCGAATTCGCTGCTTTTGTAACGCTCCAGCCCGGCGAGGATGACTTCGGTCGCCAGAGAATAATTTTCCTTTTGGTGGCACAGTTCGATCGCCTTGTTGATCTCACCGTGTACGATCATGGCCTCCAGTTCCGAAAGTGCCGCGTCGGGCATGATTCGTTTGCGCGTGATCGTCGTCAGGTGATCAATGATAAAAAAGACGCTGATGATCGAAAGCGCGATGATCAAGCCGACGATGAATATCCCCAACCAGTTGCCACCGAAAACCATCTTGAAGATCGTCGGGGGCACGGATGCTTCGCCAGTTTCGGGGGCATCCAAGACACTAGCGTCAGGCAATGCAACGTCGCCTTGAAAGCCCATTGCAATTTCCGGCGAGATCAGCGAGGTCACGAAAACAATCGCAAGCGATCCCCCCACGGCCAACAGCCACGATGTTAAACGATTCTTGAAGCTCACCGGCTGTTCCTTGCAGGTGCTGATTTGACTCTGACTACCGAGCGTCTGCCACGATCGGTTTGAGATTCCCATGATAGGTTCGCGGGTACCGTTGCAGCAACTCTCGTGAGAGTTTTTTCGACTGATCGGCCTGCCCCCTGAGCTTTGCAATCTTCGCAACTTGATACAGTCCACTTGCCGCAAGGTCAGGGTGTGATTCGCCATAGAAGGCAGGAAGCCGCATCAGCATCAGAGAAGATTTTGAAAGCTCAATATCGACCACCGAATTTAATGGCCTGTCCGGTTTTGTATTGTGCAATTCAAACTCGCTCAATCCGCGATAGTAGATCGCGACGGGACGTGCATCGCCGACGATGTTCTCAGAATTCCTGTCCAGCATCGCTTGGGCTTTGACGTGTTCTCCTGCCTTGAGCAGCATTCTGGCATTGAGCACGGTCAACCAGGACTCAATCGGCTTGCTCTTTCGGCCCTTGAGCCGGTTCAGGTTGGCATTGGCTGCATCATTTTGGCCAAGCTCAATTTGCATCGAAGCCAGATAGATTGCCATGGCGACGTCGGCGGGTTTCTCGGCGTCGCGATTCTCTTTTGAGTCCGCCAGTTGCTTGATCTTTGCGGCAGCGAACCGAGTTTGGCCGATGTCAAACCAGACAGGCAACAGATCGGGTGACAGTACGTCTTCACGTTCGTCTGCCATCCGCTGAGTTCCAACCAGCGCGAGGGTGGCTTGGTCAACATTCGGTTGAACCGACAATGCGCGGAGAAAAGGAATCACGGCGCCGGCTCGATTGCGTGTTGAACTCCCCTGCCCTATTCGGGATTTCATCGTCGCCAGGCAAATCAAGTACTCGACATTGGGATTGGCGAATGTGGATGAGCCGCTTGCAACCGAATCGAAAACCGGTCCGGCGATTTTTCCAGCACCGGCCCAGTCGCCCTGTTGGATTCGAGTCTTCACGCGAAACAACGGAAGCCCGATCTGTTTGATGAAATCGTCGAACTCGGACTGGCGTTGGGAAAGCTCGGTGCCTTGGTCGCCGTCAGCCAGTTGAGCTTGCAAGACTTCGTCCCATTGGAGAGTTGATCCATCGGAAAGCGTGATTGCAGAGCGATCAAAATTCGAAATTGTTTTATCACGAATCAACGTCAGATCCCGTAAGACGATCGGCGATTGAGGAAACGCCAAGTGCGATGCGGAAATCTGAATCGCGAGAAAGATCGTGGATGCCACGAAAATCGGATGCATGGGATGCCTTTTGCTCAGTGTTCGATTTCGACGGCAAATTTTAACAACGCTTCGTGATCGGTTCGCTTGAGTTGTTTGGCGATCTCGAAACCGGACGCCGAAAGCGAGAAATCTTTTTGCAAATGATGTAGCACCAAACCGGATTCGCAAAGCTGACGAAACCCCTCCAGGAATCGCACCGTCTGTTGCGGATCGTCTTTCCTTAAAAACAGCAACCGCCGATCAAGCTTAAACTCCACACAGACCGCCAGAAAACGCTCGGTCGAATCGAACGGCTCGCGACTGGCTCGAATATCCATCGTGCCGCGATCAGCCGCAGCTACGAGAATGGCTTTGGCTTCATCTGAAAGGTCGCCCAAATCAGAAACCACGCCATTGGAGATCGCTTTTGAACACAGGTTGGCAAATCCCAGGATCGTCGGCGCACCATGCCCCAAGTCCTGCCATGACTGGCCAGGATTCTGATCATTAGCGCCGAAACTTCGAGATAACATGGACTTTCCAAATGCGGGAAACTTCATTTTGCCAAATAGAACCCGAGTTGTCTCGCGTCGCGTCGTCCCCAGTTGTTTTCAGCTGAGTTTTCGGTGAAATTCCGTGATTTCGACTAAGAAAGCCTACCTCGAGGCCGTCATTTGTACACAGCCACGGTGGCACACTGCCGGGGCTACAATAAACGTTGTCCAAATCTTTGGCTTCAAGACAGTTTTTTGTAACAGGCTTTGGGCCTGAAACGTAATTCTTGAAGTAGCTACGTTGCAAGGCAGGAGGAATCCGCGCTCTGGTGAACGTGGTGGCTACTTCGTCGAGGGACATGACCTTCGCCGTCAGAAATTTAGAACTCGGGAGTTCGCGATGAGTAGATATTCTTGCCGGAAGTTGGCTTTGCCGTTGGCCGTTTGCTTGATTGCGGCGTCGATTTTGGGAAGCGGGATTGCCGATTCAAGTAAACTCACTGCGCAAGAGATCGGATTCCTGGAGGATTTCGTATTGGCCAAGGACCGTGAAAAAGTCCTCAAACAGCTCGTGCCCGGTACTGAAAAGTACTACTACTTTCACGCTCTCCACTATCAAAACACAGAGCAACTCGACAAAGTCGACGAGTTAATGGTCCAGTGGCTTAAGCGCCGCGGCGAGACTGAAACCTACCGGCAGATTCGCAATCGCCAGGCATTGCTTAAATATAGCGATGATCCGAAAGCCACATTGGAGTATCTGAAAACGGAGTTGAAACTGAACTTCGCTCACGAGCGATCAATTCCCGACGCGCAGCGTGAGCTTCCAACCAAGCTCGATCCACAGCTCTATTCAGTCGACACGTTGCTGAAGCGAGTCTTTGACCGGCAGCCTTCAAACACGCAGGAGATCAAAGACAAAGGGCTCCTCCTCTTGGCAGACCGAAAACTCACTAAGACGCAGCGTCGGCATTTGCTGCAACGACTCAAGCGTCCTGACTTTCCTGGGTTAGTCGACCTGATCGTCGCGGATTTGAAAGAACGCGACTCACGCAGCTTTGGCGAAATGCCAATCCACAAGTCA
>CALJOA010000005.1 GCA_937981585.1 uncultured Pirellulaceae bacterium
AAAAATCACAGCCTCGACGCGTTAGCGAGGGAAGTGCTGAAGCTGAGTCCTCCCTCGCTTACGCGTCGGGTTACCATTTTCAGAGACTACCCCGTTTTTGGTTCACCGAGATACAACGACAGTTTGGCGACTGTTTCCTGAGAGTCTAATTCAGATTTCCCAAATCCAGGGACTGCCCCGCGAGCGACGGCTTCATCCTGAGTCTCTTGGTAGTTCGAAACAATCATCACCGGCATTTCTGCTGTCGAAGGTTTGGTTTTCAGTGAAGCCAGCACGTCCATTCCCGGCTCGCCATCTGCGTCAAGAATTCGATTGATCAAGATCAAGTCAAACGGAGTATCCAAAGCCGACTTTATCGCTTCATCATGAGAATGGCTTCGATGGATTTCCACATCGAAATGTCGTTCTAAAAGATCCGAGATGCGAGAGTTGTCGGCATTGCATTGACCGACATCAAGAACTTTGCGGCTCACGATTAGCTGGCTCCAAAAAAATGAAATTGTAAGTTCAAACGCCTCCAAAGGCTGCGTTTAGCATTAGCTGAGCTTCATTCTATCCAGACCGCCTCAAAGGTACATGCGTTGGCCCCGGACGACGGTTCGAAACGGAGCCGGATATCCCTCAATGGTGAGATTGGAATCATTGGGATCAAGGAAATCAGGCAGGCTTTCCCAGGTCATGTCTTTGGTTGAACGCTGCTCATCGATTGTGACTTTGGTGTGGGAAACGACTTCGACATTTTTGAAACCTGATCGTTTGACCCAGTTGACCAGACAGTCTTTGGTCGGCACGAAAAAGACGTTTCTCGCTTTGGCGTATCGAGCTTCGGGAAACAGAGCCGTCGAGCCTTTCCCGTCAATGGATTGGCTTTCAATGATTGCGAATCCACCAACGCGAATAGTTTGTCTAAGATTTCGCAGGATCTCAATCGGACTTCGGTGATGATAGAGAACGCCCATGCACATCGCGATGTCGAACGCTTGGTCGAAAACATAGAGGTGCTCCAAACCAAAGCGCTCATATTGCAAGTTGGGCAATTGTAGGAAACGCTGCATCATTTCGAAAACGTAGTAGAACTGAATCGACGGATCGAGTCCGAGAACGGCTTTGGGTTTGTCTGCCGCAGCGCGAAACATGTAGTAGCCATTGCCGCAACCAAGGTCGAGGATCTGCCTGCCCCGAAGCTCGCCCAAAGCGGGCGCAATTCGGTCCCATTTCAAATTGGATTTCCACTCGGCGTCGATCTCACGATCGAAAACACAGAACGGTCCTTTACGCCAGGGGCTTAGCGCATCGATAGCGGTCGATAGTAAGTCTTGCTGCTTTTGGGTAAGATCGTTGGCGTTCCCAAACTTGATGGACGGACCGGAAAGGTCGATATTCAACGGCTTTTTCAAGTCACTCGCCTGCGGTAGATCGGCAACTGCCTTTTCCATCGCCTGAAATTTTTCAATTTGCAGTTTTTTGTCGGCTTGCTCTCGCAATTGCTCGACTTCTGCCAGATCAACATTGGGCAACAGTTGTTGAATCAGATCGGGTCGCTGCCAAAATCTCGCCATGTTTGTAGGGCCTTGAATAAGTAGCGGCAGGGCGCCAGCCCTCCGGTTGAACGGATAAACTTGGAAGAAACATCTTGTGCCGGCGACGCGCGCCGCTTTGCTACAATGAGATCGGTCAATGCAAACTAAAAATGTCAGTGAACAACGTGGCGAAAATCGACAAACTATTCAGCGAAATTGATCCTCAAATCGGCGAGTTCGCCTTTGATGACAACGTGGCGCGCGTGTTCGATGATATGATTTCCCGCAGTGTTCCGCTATATGCCGATGTTCAGCGTTTGGTGCCGGTGCTTGCGGATTTGCTTGATCACGATCCGATCAAAGTCGTCGATCTGGGGTGTTCGACTGGGACGTCACTGATTCATCTGGCCCGCGCCCTGCCCGATCGAAATCTCGAATTGATTGGTGTCGATAACTCTCGATCGATGTTGGCCAAGTGCCGAGAGAAACTGGTTCTGCTTGCCAACCAAGACCCAACCGACGCGGAGCTATTGGAGCAAATTCGGGTTTTTCAGGATGATGTCCGGTCGTTTGAGTTTTCGGATGCTTCGATCGTATTGATGAACTATACGTTGCAGTTCATTGACGTTGAGTCCCGGCCTGTAGTCTTGAGTCGTATTTATGATTCGCTAAAAAACGACGGGTTGATTTTGGTCAGTGAGAAAGTCGTTCACCAACAACCCAAAATGGATGATGCACTGGTGAGCCTGTATTTTGAGTTTAAGCGTCGTCAGGGATACAGCGAGCTGGAAATTTCACGCAAGCGAGATGCGTTAGAGAATGTGCTGGTTCCGCTTACCGTCGATCAGAATATGGAAATGTTCCGCGCGGCCGGATTTGCGAAAGTCGAAGTTTTGCTCAAGTGGTTCAACTTTGCGACGTTTGCTTGTTATCGCTGAAGATGATACTCGTTGAGGTGACTAATCGCCTTCACTGTCGGCAGGTTTTAGGAGTTTAAAACACAGAGGCACTGAGGACACAGAGATTTCCTCGCGGGTGTTTTTTCACGACTGAAATTCCGACGCATATCCACTCTGTGCCTCAGTGTTTCCCTGCGCAGCCGATCTCTCAAAAATCTTGGCGTACGTTGGCCTAGTGAAAGTCGTGACCAGCGCACAAAAAAACGGCGAAGCCAAAATTGACTTCGCCGTGATATTGTTCTCGCGACAGTTTTGAACTGTTGCTCTAAGCTCTTACGAATTCTGCAACTATGCAGTTTCTTGCTTGGTAACGTACATTTCCTGAAGTTGGAAAACGAACGCCGCCAAGGCTCCACCGATCAGTGGGCCGACAACGTGTAGTGCCATGTTGGGTAGTAGGCCTTCTTTACCACCAACGAATTGGCTGATCAAGTTAGGACCGATACCAACGGCAGGGTTGTATGCTCCACCAGAGATTGCACCGCCAGCGAAGGCAGCTACGACGACAGTAAAGCCGATCGCCAATCCGTAGAACGAGTTGTTCTTGGTTCCCGCTGAAGTGGCACAGTTAAGAACGACCAAAGCAAGAGCAAATGTGAAGGCGATTTCGACAGCCCATGGCCCAATGCTTGAAAGCGTGTAACCAGCTCCAGGTGCAACTTCGATGAAATTGTTGACGGCAGTAACGCCTTCAGCAGCTTCCACAGGAATGAGGATCTGGCTTGCAAGAAAAGCAGCGGCACAGGCTCCGCCAATTTGGAAGAGCCAGTATGGGATCAAGTCAGCCATTTTCATGGCTCCGCGAAGAGCAGCGGCAAGCGAAACAGCGGGGTTGTAGTGAGCACCAGAAACGTGACCGCCCATGTAGACCATGATCATCAACGCACAACCGATCGCTAACGGGGCCATGGCGACGCCTTGCCCAACCGTCAGGCAGATTGTTAGAACCAAAAAGAAGGTTCCGATAAACTCAGTCAAATACTTTGCAAACACTGTTTCTCCTTTGAAGAGGAATAAGAAATCTTATTGTTGAGTGCAGCACAAGCCGCACGAGGAATCTTTGAGGATATTTGATCGTTTCCTTGAGCCCGGACGAATACCAATCCCGGAATCTACAGATTCAAACCTGAATCTGTAAGAGATGATGAGTGGGCGTGAATTTGGAGCCGTGGTGAGATATGTTGTGGTGAGGAAGGAGGTTAAGTTGACTCCGTCTGTTGCTATTTTTGC
>CALJOA010000006.1 GCA_937981585.1 uncultured Pirellulaceae bacterium
CCTTCCTTTGATCGCAGTCGTGGCCTTGTTGGTCCTAGGTTTCTCTTCAACTACGGTGGCTCAGGAAACACCAGCCGCGTTGAACTTCACAATGAAGTCGATCCAAGGCAAAGACGTTTCGCTTTCCAAGTACGCCGGCAAAGTCGTTGTGCTTGTTAACGTGGCGAGCAAGTGTGGCCTGACGCCGCAGTATGAACAGCTTCAAAAGTTGCACGCAGACTACGCGGAGCAAGGTGTCGCTGTGGTCGGTGTTCCGTGCAATCAGTTCAGGGGGCAGGAGCCTGGGACCGACGCAGAGATTTTGAAGTTCTGTCAGGACGACTACGGAGTCGAGTTTGACTTGCTTTCAAAAGTCGATGTCAACGGCGACAAGCAGTGTGATCTTTACAAGCACCTCAATGCTCTCGATGTCGCGCCCAAAGGTAAGGGTGATGTGAGGTGGAATTTTGAGAAGTACATCATCGATCGAACTGGAACTCCAGTTGCGAGGTTCGATCCTAAAGTGCGAGTCGACAGCGACGATTTCATGGCCGCTGTAAAAAAGGCGCTCGGAGATGGAGGTCACTACTCACATGTCAGTGAGAAGTCCGGGAAAAAGTACTACTTGTTCAGCAAAGACGTACCGCTCAAAAACTCAGACAAGGTTCAAACGATTTACTTTTTTGGTAAAGAACCCGTCAACGCAAAAGGTGGCAAACCTCTGGCAGCCGTTCCCGAAGGCAAAATGGTTTCAGAAACCAAAACTGGAATGTTGGTGCTCAAGAACAAGGCGGGGAAAAAGAAGAAGTAGTTTCGACCGCTTCTCAAACGTCGATCACCATTTGATCTGACGCCACCGTCGTGTCGGCAAAGACGTCTTTGATCGAATCGAGATCAAGCGGTGTTTTTGATTCTTCAAGCGGATTGATGTGGACCAGGAAAAGCCGTTTGGCGTTCGCTTTGGCGGCGACTTGAGCGACCGGCGTCAAGCAACTGTGCCCCGTCATTTCGGCTCGATCTTCCCAGCCGTCGGCGAAGTAGCATTCGTGCACCAGTGTATCAACGCCCTGAATTGAATCGACATAGTCTGCATCAGAACGCGCTGTGGTGTCGGTGATATAGGCGAAGCTTCTGTCTTTCCAGTCGATTCTAAATCCGTGTGAACCACCGGGATGTTCCAGTTCGATTGACCTGATTTTCGAACCGTCACTCAACTCGACGGGCTGGTCTGACAAAGCCTGAAATTCAAAATTCGGCTTCACGGGAAACAAAGCACCGTTGTAAAGGTGCTCTTTGATCGCAGCAATCTTTGATTGTTCCAAATGGACGGTGACGCGGGACATGTCCTTTTCAAACAGAATGTCATACAAGAACGTCAATCCGATCGAGTGGTCGAGATGAACGTGAGAGAGGAAAATATCCAGCGTCTCGGTTTGAATCAAATCGCGGACCCGAAACATCCCGGTTCCTGCGTCCAAGACAACACCCAGCTCGGGCAACATCATGCAAGCCGTCTGGCGATGATTGTTGGGGTGGTAACCGGTCGTGCCTAGAAAATGGAATTTCACGCGTACTGTTTCGAAGATCTTTCAGAATTCAGGGACGCACAATCTTAACCGATTGTTCGACGCTCGCCAGAGAGAGGGGACAAGCCCCGTCATTGGCGCATTTCTAATGATATTCGGCACCAATTTGTAACGTTGGTAGAAGCTGATTGGACAGCGAGATTTGGCACTTATTGGTAACCCGACGCGTTAGCAAGGGCGAGGTCAAGCGCCGCTTCGCCCTCGCCAACGCGTCGGGTTACCAACTAACCAAGGCAAACATCTGCGAGTTGACGCTTGCCTGTGCAATCCAGCGATTAGGTGGCGCTGACCCACTAGGAGGTCTCACGCAAAGGCGCCAAGGCGCAAAGAAATAGTCGCAACATGGTCTTTGTGCCTTTGCGTGAGGTTTTCACACTCTAGGCAACTGCGCCTAATTGCCAAACAGCTTTCCAAAACCCTTTTGAAGTTCTTCTTCGAGTTTGTTTTCAAGCTTCTGCTTGATCGCTTGGCCTGGAGGAAGCTGATTGGTTCCAGCGGGTGCCTGCCCTGCTCCGTTCTGCAGCCCGGTTCCGTTTTGCAACGGTTGCAACGGAGCAAGCCGGCCACCACCGAGTTTGTCTCCCAGCTTGCTTTGAAGTTTACTCAGCTCGCTACCGATCTTCCCATTGATCTCGTCGCGGTACTGATTGATTTTTGGATTGAGTTTGTCAGTAACCGCTTTGTTGATCGCGCTGCCTGCGGCATCTCTGGCGAGGTTACGTGTAAGGTTCTCCAGCGCGCGTTTGTCCAGAATCGGTTTGGAAACGGTTCCGCCAACAGGAATCGAAATGGATTTCCCCTGAAGGCCGGCCAGATAGTCTTTTCCGGCAATCCAGTCGTTGGCGATTGGAATTTTCGCAACCATGTTGAGCGATTGATCAAGACCAACGCTTCCGCTGGTTTGAACGACAAGATCTTTGTGGCTGAACTTCAGGTTCTCGTGGAATACACGACCGTCTTTAACCAGAACCGGGATGGTTTGTTCTTCCATTCGCAACCAGGTGTTAAGGTCCCGATCTGTCGCATCGGGTTTGAGCATTGAGCGGACCTGCTTCACCGTCGCGAGCAGTTTCTCAGCCGTTGGGCCGGCGCCGATGACGACGTTGGAAAGCCGAACAGCTCCACGGGCTTCCATGTTCATCGGATCGAGAATTGGCACTTTGGCGCCACCGATATCAACGGTGAAATTGCCTTCGGCACTGGTCGCATCGGCGGCAAGCGGTGCCACGTACTTCAGCCATTGTCGGGCAGTTTCAGGTCGCAGTGCAACATTGTTGATTAACCGAGTCTGGTCCATCGACAGCACCGGTTGCTCGGTTCGCATGTCGAGCTGCGGGGCAAACTGAATCAGGCCACCCGCAAACGGAATGCCTTGGGTTTTGACGCTTCCGATACTCTGAGAAACTCCAATATCAAAATCGCTTTTGCCAACCGGTAGACCGAGCAGTTCGCCTTGGTCCCATCCAAACGACGCCGATGCCTGCAGCCCCGGCGAGATCCACGGTTTGGCTCCATTGTCAGGTGCGTTAGCTGTAGAGTTGGTTTCGAATATTGGACCACGGACGACGAATTGGTGTTCCCGATTTCCAGCCAGTCGAACCATTTCGCCGGCGTAGGCCACCATTAGTGAATTGATCTTTTGCCAATCCGGAACCCAGACGCCTTTGATATCGGCGGTCATGCTTCCTGACAGGTCGGTCAATGTGCCATTGGTCGTTGCTTTGAGACCGGATGAGTCGAGCGTCAGGTTTTGGAATCCAACGGCGTTGAAATCGTTTGCCATCGAAACGTCGCCGGAAATTCCGACTTTTGATTCTCGCCAGACTTCCTGCCAACGGTTCTGTGTGCCTGATGAGGCCTGGATGATTTGTCCAGACTGGTTTCGCTGCGGTTGAGTAACCTGTGTGGCTTGGGTGGCTGCGATCAAGTCGGTGATCGTCGAGTTGATGCGGCCGCCAATTCCGTTCTCGTTGGAGGCAAGCTGAATGGTGCCGTCCATCGTTCCGAACCAGAAAACACTGTCGTCGGTCGGTGAAAGCTCAAACCAATCGGCGACTTTTGCTACGTCGGCTTTGAACGCCACGTTTCCATCGACTCGCATGTTGGAAGGAAAGGAGATCTGCAGTTGTTGGCCACGGGCTGACAAGGAACTCGTTGTCAACGTCGTTTCTGGAATGGCGATGCTGCCGCTGGCCAGATCGTAAGCAACGGTTCCCGTTCCGCTGGCTTGTTGCTCCCTGATCTTCATTCCATAGCCGCTAAACCCAAGTTGGTTGACGGTGTACTGGATATTTGAAAGCTGAAGATTCTTGGGGTTGAGGTTGGCCGCGCAGACCAAGTTCAAGTCTCCACCTGCCTGAACGTCGCCCAGGTCAACAAAGTTTTGAACGTGTCCAACCCAGCCGGCCATCGTTCCAGTCATCTGGCAGTTTGCATGCCAGACCTCGTTGGTAAACGCATCGGCGACCGGCTGAGCAAGGGTCGCAACGAGACGTTCCTTTCCAATGTCGACTTGCAGTCCGGCTTGGTCGAGTTGCAATCGGCTGGTGTTTTGAAGTTGAGTGTTTGGATGCGTAGGTTGGACAACGCCAGAATGCGAGACTCCGGTTCCGCTGAGCTTGACCGATACCTGTGGCTGTTGCCAGCGTGGCATGCCCGGAAATTCGATAACCGGATCGTCGACAACAAAGCTGCCGCCGATTTGTATCGGAAGATTTCCAATTCCATTGTTCAAACTCGCTTGGCCATCCGCGACTTGCCAACCGAATTGTCCGTCGATCGCGCCGGCGACACTTGCGCCTTGCAGATCAACAAATTGACCGATGCGGTCCATCAGTTTGGATAGGTCACCTTTGGCAACAAACGCTGCCGTTTTCATATCTGCATCGCCACTGACGGTAAGAAAGTCGGAAATGCAGTTCAGGTTCTCCAACGCCAACTGGCCATTTGATTCCTTGATCGTCCCGACGACTCGCAGTGGCTTGGCCCAGACGATGTCCTGGTTTCCACGTTTTGCAGCAAGGTTAGCGGTGTCAACATTGACGATCAACCGACGACCCTCAGCGTCACTGCGAGAAGCGGCTTGAAATGCGACGGTTCCAGAATTGACGACCAGATCTTTATGCAAACTCAACGTCGAGGGTAGCATTCTGATTAGCTGCGCAAGGTCGATCTCGCCGTTCATGTCGAACGGAGTATCAAGCAGTTCACCGCCCGATGCGAGATTGGATATCTGATTGACGTTGAACATTCCGGCGGCTTTGACTCGTCCGACATCGGACTCAAGATTGAATTGTTCGGCCGAGATAACGGTTGGAGAAGCTTGGATCTTTCCGTTGGCGGAGAGGTTTCTCAGTGAGAACTGGTCGGTGCCAAGCAAATCCGGAGCGACGATGCCAAAGTTCGTCAGGTTCAATTGCTCGACGTTCATCGCGACTGCGTTCTGGGCAGCGCTGTAGGAGGCTTGGATCTTGCCGTTCAGGTTGCCCGCCGTATTGGTCGGCCCGATAAACCGCTGAAGAATTGGAGCGGCCAGCGACAACGGAAGGTTTTCTGTTTCCATCCGCACGTCGGCTGAGCCAAAACTTAAAACGTTGGCGCCCGCATCTACATGTGAGATCAACGCAAGGCCGCCGGCCTCGATTGCTGGAGCTTGATTCGCCGCCGGAGTCGTTGCCGCAACTCGACATTGGGCATCGACAATTAGTGGTGCTTGCTCTGCCGTTGTTTCAGCGACCACGTTTAGCTGGTCGATTTGCCAGTAACGCTGCTCCGAGGTCGATGTCACAATCGCTTTTCCATCAACGATATTGACGGTCATGTGTGGCAACGGTTTGACCGGTTCGAGGGGCGCATTGGGGTCAGGGATATGGTTGGGATCGGTCGGTTGCATGTAGGCCGCTATTGCGTCTTCGATATTGCTGCCATCGGGGCGAAGCTCAACATGTGCCACTGGGCTTTGAATGTGAAACTGTCCGTAGTCGCTTGACGTCAGGAAACTGTAAAGCGGTTTGGTCGACGTCACGCTGGCGGCTTCGAAAATCGGATTCCCGTTAGTATCGACGGCGCGGAGATTGGATAGCTTGACCGGCTGGATCCAGCCTAATGAAACGTCTTCCACAGAAACATGGCCGTTGAAATCCGAGAGTGCATAGTCGAGCGCTTTCTGCTGCAACCCAAACCAGCCGATGATGTTGGGAAGCAGGAACATTAACAGTCCAAGCAGTAGCAGAAACCACGGCCAGCGACGCCTCCGAGGTTCTCTTTCCTCGCGGTAGTTTTCCCGATCCGCGCGACGTCGACGACGTCGAGATTCAGCGGAGTCTTCAAATGGATGTTCTGTTTCAAAGTTGGAGTTGGACATGGCTTCCTGCCTGCTGCATTTTGGCGCACCGGTAGCGGCGGCCGATTCCTGGAATTCAGTGGCGGGAAGTTTAGATAGGTGTCAGGCGGCTTAGAAGGCGAAACGAATCGTTTGGCTGATTGAGCTAGCAGAGTCGTGGCTGATAGCACCGCTTAGTGCTTTGCTATAGCCAAATATTAGGATGAGCCGTTTTGGCGTTATCAATCGTCGAAACGACTTCCATGAGACCCCACGACTACGGGGACTTGGTGTTTGAAAACCCAAACGGCGGCGGCAGAAGAGAAGAACACTAATCCCAACTAATTGACACTAATTCTCTGAGTCGGAAGTCGGAAAGTATCGAATTGTCCGTTCTTTATTAGTGAAGATTAGTGCCAATTAGTGTTCCCATTCTTGCCAATCCAATCGACTACTCGGCCCAACGTTTTACGATCTCAACTCCGACTTCGACCGCCGCCAGCATTTCGTCGAGACAAGCCCACTCAAGCGGTGAATGGATGTTGTGTTGGCCTGATGAAAGGTTGGGGGTCGGCAATCCAAGTTCGGTCAAACGCGATCCGTCAGTTCCGCCGCGAACAATGGTTCGTTTGAATTGGTGTCCGATTCGCTCGTGGGCTTCGACCGCATAGGCGACGGCTCTTGGTTCGTTGACTAGGCCATCGGCCATGTTTCGGTACTGCTCGACGATTTCGATGTTGATCTTTGTGCCCGGGCAGGTCCCTTCAACTGATTGGGCGAGATCTTTCAGAACCTCTGCGTGCTCGGAGAGTTTACTTGTGTCGAAATCCCGGATCAGAATCTTCAACGTTGCCTGGGCAACTCCGCCTTCGAGAATGTACGGGTGAAGAAAGCCATCACGGTCGGCGGTCCGTTCGGGAGAAAGCCCCATCGGCATGCCGGCCAGAAAATGACCTGCCGCTCGGCTCGCGTTGATCATTTTGTCTTTTCCGTACGCCGGGTGCGTGTTGACGCCGGTGAACGTCACCACTGCCATGTCGGCCGAAAAAGTTTCTTCGTCGATGTCTCCCTGTCCACCAGAGTCGAAGTTGTAGCAAACCGTCGCGTCGACTTTCTTCAAATCAACATGATCAATGCCGTGCCCAATTTCTTCATCGCAAGTGAAAAAGATCCTGACGTCGCCATGAGGGATCTCCGGATTCTCAATCAAATGATTGGCGAGTTCCATGATGATCGCCACACCGGCTTTGTCGTCACCGCCCAGCAGCGTCGTGCCGTCGGTTGTGATGATGGTCTTGCCCTTCGCTCCAGCCAGATCCTTGCACTCGGCAACCGAAATGATTTTGCTTGTGTCGCCGGTCAGCACGATGTCTTGACCGTCGTAGTTTTCGATCACGTTGGGCTTAACATCCTTGCCTGTCGTTTCAGGCGAGGTGTCGACGTGGGAGTTGAAAGCGACAACGGGAGCACCATCCATGTTTCCCGGGACCGTTCCATAGACAATTCCCCATTCGTCCTGATGTGCATCGGCGATTCCCATTTCCAGCATTTGCTCGGCGAGTAGCTTGCCGATTTCCAATTGTCCGGGGCTGCTTGGGTAGTTACCGCTTTCATCGACAGCGGTTGTGTCAATTTGGACGTATTGGAGAAACCGTTCGAGAAGTCGTTGTTTGTTCATGGTAGATATCAATTGCAAATTGGAAAGTTTGTGTTGGTTTTACCGAATTACTGATTGCAGACCAAAGCCTGAGCCTGACGACAGTGCAGTCAATTGCCGCATCGCAGAGCAGGCATTACGATTACTAGAGACGAAACGTCTTGCATTCACATAACTTGAATTTGCACAGTTGTTTTTGCACCAAGCAGCTTTTTCTTAACCAGCGAACATTCTATGTCTTCTCCCGCCGTTAGCTACCTCGTGTTTGATATCGAAAGTGTCGCTGATGGTGATTTGATTTCCAAGGTCCGGTACCCTTCCGAAAAATTCACGGCGGCAAAGGCGATCGAATTCTACACAGGCGAGTTGTTGGAGCTGACCAACGGGCGTTCGGAGTTTATTCCGTACACGTATCACGTTCCAGTTTCGGTCGCGGTGATGAAAGTCGGCGTCGATTTCAAGATCATTGACATCGTGACGCTCGACGCCCCAAAGTATCGTCCGCATGTGATCGCCAAGCATTTTTGGGACGGTTGGAAAGCTTACAAGATGCCGACGTTTGTTAGTTTCAACGGGCGAACGTTTGATATTCCGCTTATGGAGTTGGCGGCGTTTCGGTACGGGATCAGCGTGCCGGCCTGGTTCAATATTCAAGAGCGAACGTACGATCAAAAGCGAAACCGGTACAATTTAGGTTCTCATCTGGATCTTCAGGAAATTCTGACCAACTACAGTGCGACTCGGTTCAACGGCGGACTTAACTTGGCGGCGAATGTCCTCGGCCGACCGGGAAAAATGGGAATTGCAGGCCACATGGTTCAGGACTTATACAATCAAGGCGAACTTGAACGGATCAATGACTACTGTCGCTGCGATGTTCTGGATACCTATTTCGTTTTGCTGCGGACGAAAGTCCTGACCGGAAATTTGACCGTCGAAGAGGAGCAAGCATTGGTAGCTGACGCGACCGAATGGCTCGAAATGAAGTCCGAAGAGTTTCCGGTCTACCGCGAGTATCTGGAACAGTGTAGCCAATGGGATAACCCGTGGTTGGAGGCTGAGGCTTGATTGGTGGTATTGATTTGATTGCGTTTTATCGCCAGTGCCAAAATCCAGTGGAAATGGCACCATCTGGGTAGGATCAAACTGAGCTCAATTGGAGCTGCTTTGTTCAAAGATCGATCTGGGTGCTAATTTCTGTGATTGGATTAGCAGAATAGCTTGGCTGTCCCAGCCGTGAACAAGCTGCAATAACACGGCTGGGACAGCCGTGCTACTATCGATGAACGCTCAGTCTGGGTAGCTAAGGCGAACTCAATTCCAGCTTCTCCCTCGCTAACGCGTCGGGTTTCCAATTAGTTTCCCGCGCTGGTGTGAGGGTTCCCTCCCGAGAACGAAATCCAGCCTTGAGAGCCCCGAGGGTTCGACATCGAGTTCGTTGGTTACAACGCAGCAAACCTGGGGCACACCGCTTAACTCTTGGCCGCCAACGCTGCTCGTCCGGCTCGTTTGCGATCAGATTCTTTGAGCAGCATCTTTCGCAAGCGAATGCATGACGGAGTGATTTCTACCCACTCGTCGTCTTCGACATATTCAAGCGCCGATTCCAACGTAAACTGCCGAGCCGGTTTGAGCTGGATATTGTCATCGGTTCCCGAAGCCCGCATGTTGGTCAACTGTTTGGCTTTGGTTGGATTGACCGGTAAGTCGTTGGAGCGAACGTGTTCGGCTACGATCATGCCTTCGTAAACGGCGTCGCCGGGAGAGACGAACATGTCACCGCGAAGCTGCAATGACGAAAGCGCAAATCCAACGGCTTTTCCCGGAACCATTGAAATCATCACACCATTGGGACGGGCGCTGATTTCACCTTCCAAGGGGCGAAACTCAAGAAAGCGATGGTTCATGATCACGGTGCCCTGAGTTGCATTGAGCAGTTTGGTGCGCATCCCAATCAGTCCACGCGAGGGAATTACAAAATCCGCCAGCGTGAACTCACCGCGCGTGGTCATTTGCAACATCTCACCGCGACGGTTGCCAACCATCTCCATTACCGGGCCGAACTTTTCAGTTGGGACTTCGATAACCAGCGTTTCGAACGGCTCGTGTTTCTGGCCATCGATCTCCTTGATCACAACTCGCGGTTTGCCGACCGAGAGTTCGAATCCTTCGCGTCGCATTGTTTCGATCAGAACGGCGAGGTGCAGAATGCCGCGACCTGAAACAGCGAACGAATCCCCGCTTTCCATCGGTTCGACTTTGAGCGCGACGTTTCGGTCAAGTTCTTTCATCAGGCGCTCACGCACCTGACGACTGGTGACGAATTTGCCTTCCTTGCCAACCAGTGGTGAGCTGTTGATCGAGAAAACCATTTGTAGTGTGGGTTCGTCGACCGAGATTCGTGGAAGCGGATCAGTAACTGCGGTATCGCAGATCGTGTCACCGATCTCAATGTCATCGATGCCGATGATGGCCGCGACTTCACCTGCTTCGCAGCGATCGACTTCGACCCGTCCCAGTTTGTCGAACGAGTTAAGCGAAGCGATCTTGCAGACTCGGGGAGTTCCGTCGCTGCCGATCACGTTGACCGATTGCCCTTTTTTCACAAAGCCGCTGACGATTTTGCCAACCGCGATCCGTCCGACAAACTCTGACCAATCCATCGTCGTGACGCCCATTCGAAACGGGCCCGGCTGGATCGTGGGAGGATCAATTTGCTCAAGAACCAAATCGAGTAGCGGTTCCATGTTGCCTTCGAATGTTTCGGGCTCCAACGTGGCGTAACCGTCTTTGGCGGAAGCGTAAATGTAATGGAAGTTGTCCAGATACTCTTCGCCGCCCATTTCGAGGATCAACTCCATCGCTTCGTCGACGACTTCTGCGGTCCGCGCGTCTGGTCGATCGACTTTGTTGACCACAACGATCGGCTTGAGGCCGGCCTCGAGGGCTTTGCCCAACACGAACCGGGTTTGTGGCATTGGTCCTTCGGCGGCGTCAACCAGCAATAGCGCTCCGTCAGCCATCTTGAGGACCCGTTCGACCTCGCCACCAAAGTCCGCGTGGCCGGGAGTGTCGATGATGTTGATCTTCACGCCTTTGTAGGGAAGCGCGATGTTCTTGGCCAAAATCGTGATCCCACGCTCTTTTTCGATATCGCCTGAATCGAGAATCCGTTCGCCTTGCAGTTGGGATTCGCGAAACTGTCCGCTTTGGCGCAACAAGCAATCCACGAGCGTTGTTTTGCCATGATCGACGTGGGCGATGATGACGATGTTGCGGATGTCGTTGCGTGTTGTCATTGAACTGCTTTGATGGACTCAGGTCAGAGCCCAAGATCATATCTGCCGGTTTTGGTATTCGAAAGGTGAAAATCAGTTGTGGGTTGGTATGATTGGATTTATCCAACGACAAATCACTGCGACTGACAGAGGTCGATTGACCCGTCTGGTCGCTAACGGATTCATGACGCCTTTAAGGTGCGACAAGGGTCGTGGTAAGTTTTGGAATTGTCGGACCTACTGAATATTTGTTTACCCAACTGGTGGAGATCACTTTGGCCCGAGTTGTGCTTGCCATGTCTGGTGGCGTTGATTCAAGCGTTGCTGCGCATCTATTGATCGAACAGGGTCACGAAGTGATTGGTGTGTTCATGCGCCATGGCGAGAAAGCAGTTGAGGCTTGCGCGATCGACGGTAAAGTCGGATCGTCACCGCTGTTGCCGATCCTCAACAATCGAGCCGATCACAAACAGGGTTGCTGTAGCGCATCTGATGCCGAAGATGGTCGACGAGTTGCTGAGCGACTTGGCATTCCCTTTTACGCGTTGAACCTCGAGGAAGAGTTTCGCGGGATCATCGACTACTTTGTTGATGAGTACTCCGTTGGGCGCACGCCCAATCCGTGCGTGATGTGCAATAACAAAATCAAATTTGGAAAATTGTTCGACTACGCTGACAGCGTCGGAGCCGAGTTTCTGGCGACGGGTCACTATGCTCAGTTGCAGCGTGAGAACCAAGAGCTGAAGTTGATTCGCGGAGTGGACGACGGCAAAGACCAGTCGTACGTGTTGTTTGGAATCAAGAGAAAATACCTTGAGCGGATGCTGCTGCCGGTTGGCCAATACCAGAAACCGTTTATCCGCGAGATTGCCGGGCAGTTGGGGCTCAATGTTGCTGAGAAAAAAGACTCTCAAGAAATCTGCTTTGTTACCAATGGCAAGCACGATGAGTTTGTCCGCCAGCGACGCGGAGATGTGGTCGACGAAACCGGCGGCGAGTTGTCGGGCGAGATTGTGACAACCGATGGGTCGGTGGTCGGAACGCATCCGGGTATCGAACGGTTCACAATCGGCCAGCGCAAGGGTTTGGGCGTCGCGATGGGCGAGCCGTATTTTGTTGTCCGGATTGAAACGGCGGCGCGTCGGGTTGTGATCGGAAAACTTGCGGAGCTTGGTCGCGCCGAATTGACGGCCAGTGACACCAATTGGCTGGCCCAACCTTCGGTCGACTCCAACGGCCAGTTCCGTTGTCTGGCTCAGATCCGCTACAACAGCACCGCCCATCCGGCAACGGCTGAGTTGCTTTCCGAGGGGCGTCTGAACGTTAGTTTTGATGAGCCGCAGAACGGTGTCGCGCCTGGACAAGCCGTTGTTTGCTACGACGGTGGTCAGGTTTTGGGCGGTGGTTGGATCGATTGACCAGTTAGTAGTGGTTTCTTTTTCGCCTTCGCAAGAGTGACTGAGCTGGCGCCCGCCCAACTGGCCAATGCTTTTTGCTTGTGAAATTCCAGCGTATTTCGCTTTCAACAAAATCCTTCCAATACTTCGCGCTAATCGCCGAACACTTCTTCGTGGCACTACCTTCGTTGCTACCTTTGGCAGAATCATTGATCCGTTTGGCGCTGGCCTCGGTTGTGTTAAATAATCTGGGTAGCGCCTGCGGCTTTGGAAACTGACGCTGACCAACAAACTCTTTCAAAGTGAGAAGTAACTTGAATTTTTCAGTTCTGTCCGCGCTCGTGATGAGTGCAGTAATTTCGTTCGGCTCATTTCAACCTGTACAGTTGCTGGCGCAGGAGCCAGGTGTTCAAAACGTGCCTATTGATGATGGTGCACTAAGTTCAGCCAACGTCCCGGTAGGCGATGGCGCTCTGAGCACAAACGATGGTGACCCAGACACAATCGGTGAAAAACTCGATGCCGTTACCGAACAAGTCAACACCAGTGGCGCGGCTCAGGATGCAACGGAAAATATCTTGACGCCGATTCGCGAAATCGGAGAGGTGATCGTCGGCATTCCCGGTTTCTACTGGATTGCATTTGCCATGATGGCCGCGGGCTTTGTGAGCTTCTTGCTGCAACTGGTGCTTGGGAAGCTGATCATGCTGGCGAGATTTCATTTTAGCTTGACCGAGATCATGTCGGACACACTCGGGTTGCTAGTCAGCTCGATCGGGTTGGTGTTGTTGACTCAAGCCGCCACGTCAACGGGTCATTTGACCAACAGTCCCGCCGCGGTTCTCTCAGCTTCGATCGTCGGCGCGTTTTTCGGGTTGATCTTTTACTTCCGAGGTCAGACACAAGAGTTGCGCGAAGCTCGTGCTCTGCGAGCAGGTCGCAAAGGTTAGGTCACTGACCAGGGCGGGAAGGTCCATTGGATCACGCCGTGGGCTTGTGTGTTGTTCATCAAACTCGCCTGCCTTCTTTGAACGAGGTTGGACTGAGCGGGTTGCATCAACGCTCACCGCAACTGAAATGGCGTGTAAAACGGCATATTGGCGGACGCTCCAACGCGCCCCCAACGACTGGCAAGCCGGGTAACGGATCGTTATTATATGGGCTGATGAAGAACCAACTCTTGGCTTAAACCAAATCGAGGACCGTTGTGCAATTAGATAATAAAATCTTCGAGCTCGGCTTGTTTGTCGCTCAACTGGAAGACCTCAGCAAGGAGGACATTACCCAATACGCCATCTGGGCTGGGATCGCTGTGTTGCTTTTTATGGCAGCGGGTCTTGGAATGGCTTTGTTGACTTATGGGAAGCTTTGGTTCCAAGCCTACATGTCGGGCGCTGATGTCAGTATGTTCAGTTTGATTGGGATGGGATTTCGAAAAGTCCGTCCTGACATGATCGTCAAAGCCAAAGTCATGGCCAAGCAAGCCGGTTTGGATATCAGTCGTCGCAACGGAATCAGCACTGAGCAACTCGAAGCCCATTACCTTGCCGGCGGCGACGTGATGAAGGTGACCAACTCGATCATTGCGGCCCAGCGTGCCAACATCGACTTGGATTTTGATCGCTCCGCAGCAATTGACTTGGCTGGCCGTGACGTGATGGATGCGGTTAGAACTTCTGTCTATCCCAAAGTGATCGATTGCCCTGATCCCGAACGTAGCGGAAAAAATGTACTCAGCGCGATGTCGAAGGATGGCGTTGAACTGAAGATTCGAGCTCGCGTTACGGTTCGAACGAACCTCGAGCAATTGATTGGCGGAGCAACCGAAGAAACGATTATCGCCCGAGTTGGCGAGTCGATCATTTCGTCGATCGGATCTTCAGAAAAGCACCAAGACGTATTGGAAAACCCGGATCGAATTTCACGTGCGGTTCTCGAGCGTGGTCTCGATGCCCATACTGCGTTCGAAATCGTTTCGATTGATATCGCCGATATCGACGTTGGCGAGAACATTGGTGCGAGACTTCAAGCCGATCAAGCCGAGGCCGATACTCGCGTCGCTCAAGCGGCTGCGGAGAAAAGACGTGCTGACGCGATTGCCCGAGAGCAGCAAATGAAAGCTGACGTTGCGCTTCAGCGTGCCCAGTTGGTGATGGCCGAAGCCGAAGTTCCACAGGCGATGGCCGATGCATTTCGCGAAGGTAACTTGAGAGCAATGGGCAACGGGAAATAGCTCTGATTTGAAGCCCAGTGAACCATTTCATTCGCATATTGTCTTGCAAATATGCCGAAATCGGTTTTGCGATGAGATAAAGATTTTGCGGCAAAATGGCGATATTCAACTAACGCGTCAACAGTTATACTGTTGCCATAGCCAAACAAAGGACGATTAGCTCAGTTGGCTAGAGCGCCTCGTTGACATCGAGGAGGTCGTTGGTTCAAGTCCAATATCGTCCACTAGAACGCATTGCCCCTCCAAGTAATTTTGGGCAATGCGTTTTTTGCTTGGGTTTGTGCGAATTCGTGCGAGTCAGTGCTAGGCGGACGGCAAATGAACCCACACTCTTACGCTCGGCGGCAAAGCGGAAAAAAGCCCGGCCAATATCGCATGTGTAAGTACTGTTTCAACGAATCCGTCCGCAACCAGGGCTTATGCCTCGAATGGTCGCAACGTTCCAAAGAAGAGAACAAGCAACGTCTTGCGATCGCCAACGCGACAGCCACGTTGAGCGACTTTCTTTGGCAGAAGAATATCTCCGCCAAGAACATGAAAACGATCAAGCGTTACTGCGAATCAGAAGACGTTGAGCTTCGCGAGCTCGCGTCACTCTTCCGACAACTTGCTCAACTCTCAGAGACGCAAATTTGATCTACAGCCCGTGAGTTCGGAAGTTGTTTTCTCTGATGAAGCGAATAAGATTGTTCGCCAGATAGCCTCCCATGTTTTGATCGCGGCTACGGACGATCAATTGGCCGGTCTGACCGGCGACGAGTGTTTCCCGATCAAATGGTTCGAGTTCGATTTCGACTGGAACTCGCGGTTGGGCCAGCATCATTTCATCTTCTTTGTCGCTATTGCCATCGCTCTCGACCTGTGACCTTGGCACAACCGCCAACGGTCCGCCAATCGAGGCGGCGAAGGCTTCGTGAGGAAGGTCGTCGCGGGCACGTGGGTTGATATGCTTGACCCGTCCTTTCAACAATTCGGATTGATGACGTCCCCAAATTCGAAGTTCAATCTCCGACTCCGGATTTTGGGCGACCCATTCGATGTCGTTTTGTCTGGTCAATGCGATTGCGTGAATCTCACCGGGTTTGGCGATCGAAAGAATCTCATCGCCCGGCTCAAGGTGTTTGCCGGCATTGGATTCAAGATCTCTGGCCAGCACGTTGCCCGTAGCGGGGGCGTAAATGTTCAGTTCTGCAAGTCGTTGGCGAAGTTCAGTGTGGCGTTTTCTCATGGACAACAATGACTGCTCTTCCAGTTGGGCTTGGCTGATTTCGCCTTGGTTGTAGAAAGTGTTGTAGCGCAGTTCAGAGATGCTGATGTCGACTTTCAACGACTTTAGTTCATGCTTCAGTTCCGGATTGGTCAACGAGATCAGGATCTCGCCTTCGTTGACGGCTTCGCCATCGCGGACGTGAATCTTTTCAATAAACCCATTCGATTTGGAACGTACAACGTGAAGTGGTTCGTAGTCGATAACAACCGGCGCCGATACGACTGAGGGGCTTGGGCAGAAGTAGAAGAAACATCCGGCCAACAGGAGAGTTAGCATCATGGCGTTGGCAAACCAAATCCGATTGGGCCGTTCGGTTTTTGTTCCGACGGCAAGATATTTTGAGAGCTTGTAAAGCGGAATTCCGGCCCACATGATCATGCCGATCATCGCCACCATGAGACCGAAGCCTTCAATGAAGCTAGAGGCGGCCAGTGAAAGTCCGATTGCAATTGTAAAGAACCAACCCATCGCGAGGATGCCATAAATTCGGACGGCCAACGCTCGGAAACCCGTCTCCTTGAGCTTTTCAGCTTTGTTTCCAAAGTACGCCCGTTTGAATGCGCCCTTGAGCCAACTTTTTCCGTGTGTTGCAAGGTTGGGAATTTCGAGCCAGTCGGCCAGCATGTAGTAGCCGTCGAATCGCATCAGCGGATTGATATTGAAAAGCAGCGTGTGCAGCGTTGCTGAGATAATGACGTTGCCGGCATGGTATTGAAGCGGTCCTGGCCCGCTGTTAGCCCAAACCCAACATGCAATCGCGGCGATGAAGACTTCGCACATCATGCCTGCTGCCGATGTCAAAATTCTTTTCCACTTGTTATCAAATCGCCACGAACTGGTGACGTCGACGTATGGCATCGGGATCATTAGAAGCAGTAGGATGCCGCAGGACTGGACTCGGCCTCCGAATCTCTTGCAAACCACAGAGTGGGCGAGCTCGTGTGCCAGTTTTAGAACAATCCAGGTTACTGCGATCCAGACGATGTCCATTGCGCCAAACGAGTTGACGCGGTTGGCATAAAACGCATCCCAGTTCTGAGCCAATTGCAAAAAGCCGTAAATACAGACGGTGATCCAGACGACCGCACCGATGGGGCTAACCAGAAATCCGGTGAAGCGAGTAACTACGGACACGATTGGATCGGGGTTGAAAAGTGGCATTCGCATCATCATTGGATTGAGATACGAAACCATCTTTTGTTTTTGTTGCTGCTCATGTTGCTCAAGCCGGCGCGCCGTCGAGTTGCCGGTTTCGGAGTCGACCAGCCCTGATTCGATTGCCCATTTGCATAGGTTGGCGGCTTCGTTTTCATCAATTGCGTGCTCACGCAAGATCGTCGCCGACTTCATCATGGCAGTGCTAACGGTGCGATTGCCGTCGAGCATCGTTAGAAACGTGTACTGCGCTAATCCAACGCGAAAGAACCGCCCGGTGACTTCGTCTTCCACAAGGTAGTCAATCCCGTCTCCGCTTTGACGCATCTTGAAGCGCAGCGAGTCTTTGAGCTTGAGCCGGGCTTGGCTGAATTCAAATGTTTGTTCGTTTAACATGCTTTATTGGAATGCGGAATGCGGAATGTGGAATGTGGAATGTGGAATGTGGAATGTGGAATGTGGAATGTGGAATGCGGAAGTTGGAAGTTGGAAGTTGGAAGTTGGAAGTTGGAAGTTGGAAGAGTTCGAGGGTTGGATCTAGTACTCAGTACCGTGTACCCAGTACGTGCATTCCCCATTCCGCATTCCACATTCCACATTGCCCCTACCACCACGTTAGTCGTGATCTCACATAGTTGATTGGTTTGTGGAACAGGCTCCAGCCCAGCGATCTTTCTTCGCAGTCCAAACGCACACTACCTTTCATTCCAGGGCGAAGTCGTTCCTCTTCGTTACCGAACTCGACTTCTGCAATGAAAACGTTTTGAGCGTCGCGTGTCTCGCTGCGAGGATGGATCTTCTTGATCTCGCCTTTCAGAGGTTCGTCCTCTTGTCCGTCGATCCAGATTTTTGTGGGAAATCCGACTTTGACTTGAGCAATCTCGTCGCTGGGAATTGCGACTTCAACACGCATCGGTTTGACCGGACCGATTTCGAATAGAATCTGCCCCGTCGTCACCGAAGCCGCTTCGGCCCGTTCGAGTGAGCCACTAAGCACGATTCCATCGATCGGGCTTTTGATTTTCAAATTATCTCGCCGGTACTCCAGAATCTCTTCCTCTGAAATAAGTCGGTCAAACTCTAGCTCCGCCAGGATCGTCTTGGAAACGTTTCCTTCAGACAGCTCGATCTCTCGAGTTCTCAACGACTGCTCACGCTCAGCCGTGACGCCGTACAACTCCCAGTTGACCGTTCGCCCATCCATTTCAGCGAGAACTTGACCTGCGGAAACCAGATCGCCTGCCTCGACCAATCCGGTTTCGATCTGTCCCTCAAATGGGGCAACGGCGAACCGGCGCGAGACGGGTTCGGTGACACAGTTGCAACGAACGCGATACGTGATCGGTAAGAACATCAACAGGACGAATCCGATAATCGCACCGAGAAGAAAAAGTTGTTTGGCGAGTGAGAGTTTTCGTTTAACGTACGATTTGGTCTTTGTCAGCGTCGTTTGTTTGATCTTGTCGACAACTCTTAGCGAACTGGCCAACGGTGGCGCGGCGGTTTCGGTAAACCTTCGAAACTGGCTTGAGGCGAGCGGACCTCGGTTGCCAGTGATGATGATGGCTCCGATCGTTACGTCGTTATCGTCAATCAACGGAAAGCTTGAAACCGATTCTGCTTGAACGGTGGCGGCAAGCTGCTTGTGAGCCTGAAGGAGGTAGTTGTTATTTCCGTCTTCTGTTGGAAAGAGCCCCGCCTGTTTTCGAGTCGCGCTTTCGACAAGTGCTTGAAGATAATCGCGGCTTGTATTGGATCCTCGGTCGAGCTTTCCGACTCCCGAGATCGCTTCCAACTGCATTCGATTCTTTTTGTACAAGCCAATGGCAACGCTGTTACAGCCAAGCCGGTTGGCAAGCAGGTTAACAACCTCTTCGCAAGCGTCTTTGTTGGTTTCTTGATTCTCTACTTTGGCAACCAACTCGACGATCGCAGCGAGCGCTTTGACTTGCCAGTCGGCATCGGCCGAGTCGCGGCCGTTGAGCCAAAGCTGAATCGCCAACGCGACTTTTTGAGCCGTTTGGGCTGTCATCAACGCATCCTGCTGGGACTGAACCACCAAGAGCATGATTTCCGGATCGGAGTTCCTTGGGCGGATCGTCGCAAAAACGCCGAACATACCTTCCAGCGATTGTAGTGCAGCGGTTTGCACGGTGGATGACTTGGAGTATTCTTCACACTTTTCTGAGAACGCCTCAGCGAACTTGCGGCGTTCGGGAATCCGACCGACCGTTGGTGCGGCAAGTGACGGAGTCCATAAATCCTGTTCGTTTCTGGCGAGGTAGCAAGCGCCTACGACCCCGGGGGAAGAAAGCGCCAACTGAACGAACTTGGTCCGAATAACTTTCTCGTTGAAATTTCCCGAAACGACTTGCAAGATCTGCTGATCAACCGTTTGCCCAAGCGTCAACGGCGCTCGACCTCCCTTGTTGCCCGGTTTGAATCGCTGGTGCATCGCCAGCTTGCTAGGCGATCGCGATGTCTGTGGGGTTGGTGGGATGGTGCTCATGGGTGAACTTTGTTGAAGATGGAACGTTGGCTTGGCAGTTTGAACTAAGTGAGTTGGCAGTATTATTTAGCGTCGAAAATTCCTATTGGGCTCGACACCCAACGCTTCTCTAGTAAGCGACGGATCTTCATCCCAGAAACAAATAATGCCGCTTTGGATCTGCAGGTCCTTATTATCAATCTTGGCATCGAGTCGTCCCAATCCGCTATCGGGGTCAATGATGGGAGAAACATACGTGACAGTGGCCAGACGTGGTGATTTATCTTCACCGATTAGAACAGTCACCGAGTCGCCAACTTTGGTGGTTTCAAGCGTCGTTGAATCGAGGTAGAAACGGACTTTTAGTTCATCGACACGAACAACAGTTGCGTACTGCGGTTCATTGTTGGAGATGTTCTCTCCCAACTGTTTGTGCAACTCAGTTACGAATCCGTTGATCGGGCTGGTGATAATTCGGTCTTTGATCTGAGCCCGGATCCGTTCGACTTCCAGTTTGTTAAGCTTGATTTCATCCTGTGCAGTTCGCAGCTCTGCATAGGCGGTCTGATGCTCAGCTTGTTTTTGCTCGACCTCAAACTTGTTGGTGTGGCCGCCAGTGACCAAAGACTCGATCGCTTCGAGCTGTGATTTGATAAGCTCGAGTTGAGACGTCGCAGCATCTAGCCGCGCGGTGGACTCTGCCCGTGCGATGGCAATCGCCAGTGATTCTTGTAGAACGCTCTGGTTGATGGCAGCCAGGCGATCGCCGACTCGAACACGATCGCCTTCTTTGACAAACGCTTCGGCGATGATGCCGATTTCCGGGCTAGCGGCAACGCTTTTTTCAATCGGCTCCGTAAAGCTTTTGGTGATCTGCCCGTTGTGCAGATGTTGTTTTTGATGCAGCGGCAATTGAGCAAACGCAACGTTTGCGTGCATGGCAACGGCCATCGTGACGAGCGTAAGGTAAGTCTTCATTGGAGAGTCAATCAAAATAGGTTTGTTTTGCGCTTTGTCTGCTTAGTCTTTTTCGATCGCTTCGCGAACTGAATCCATCCAGTAGTCGCGCAGAATCATGTCTTGACGTTGCTTGTAGTTGCGGGCTTCGATCGACGACTGTAGAGCCGACAGATCTTTTGAAAAGTTCCCTGCTTCCCCGTTTGTCTTGGCGCGTCGAGCAATTTGGCGGGTCAAGCTCGATTCGTTTTCGGTGAAAATGGCGTCCGTTGCTGCCGCGAAAAATTGCGCCGAACCGGGTTGCCCCTGACGTGCAGCGCGACCGACGAGCTGACGGTCAATGCGTTTGGAGCTGTTTGGGCTGACGCCAATGACGTGCAAGCCGCCGGCGGCGAGTGCTTCTTGAGGCAGTTTGATGTCGGTGCCCCGCCCCGCCATGTTGGTTGCGATGGTGATCGATCCAAGCTGGCCGGCAAGCGAAACAATTTCGGCTTCATCCTGATCCTGAACGCCGTTGAGTAGCGTTGGATCCAAGCCCTTGGCGATCAGGGCTTCTTGGACTTCGATACTCTCGCGAATCGTTTTGGTTCCAACCAGCACCGGTTGACCTGTAACGTGTCGGTTGCAAACGTCATCGGCGATCGCAGAGAGTTTTGATTCCAAGTCGGCAAAAAATCGAGTTTGCAGGATTCTTCGTTGGCTCTTTTTGTTGGTTGGAATCGCAATAATGGGACATTTGTAAACCGTTTCAAATTCTTTGCTTACCGAAAGCGCCGTTCCGGTCAGGCCTGCGAGCTGATCATACATCTGCAGATAGCGTTGACGTGTGATCTGAGTCGTTGACTCACGGCCAGGCTGAATCGGAAGGTTCTCTTTAGCTTCGACGGCTTGGTGCAATCCGTCTTGCCAGCTTCTATCCGGCAGAATGCGCCCCGTGTATTGATCAACGATTTGGACACTGTCATCGACGACAACATAGTCGATGTCTCGCTGGAAAATCCTTTCCGCTCGTACGGCGTTGCTGATGTAGATTCGCCACGGACGAGAGAGATTCAGATCTTTCTTGTCAGCGATTTCGTCATGAGCCAACTGGTTCGCTTCGTCGGTGACTTCTATTCTCTTGGCTGGAAACTCGATCGTATACTCGACGCCTTCCACGAATTTCGAAGCGATTTTTTTGGCGATAAGATAAGGAGTCGGGTCTTCGTAGTCTTTGGTTGGCAAGCTGATGACCAACGGCGTCATCGCTTCATCGATCATCACACTGTCGGCTTCGTCGATCAGGGCAACGTGGTGATCGAGCGGCTGGATCAGTTTACGATATGGGTCCAAACCTCGAATTCGATTGAGTGTTCTGGTACCCAGCTCCGTCTGACGGTTGTCCCGCAAATACATTTGATCGCGCAGATAGTCGAATCCGTACTGATAACCCGGGCCATAAACGACTTGTTTTCGATAAACCGACCGACTGACGTTTTCATTGCTTTCTTCTGGCAACAGTCCACTGCTGATGCCAAGTAAGTCGAACGTATCAGTAAGTTCTTCGAGGTCGCGCCGGGCGAGGTAGGTATTGGTAGTGCCGACATGAACCGAGGGCGCGTTGAGGGTTTTGATGGCGGCGATTGCTCCGGTGACGACGGTTTTGCCTTCGCCGGTTTGCATTTCAACCACATTGCCTGCTGCTCCAGCAGCAATCGCCAGAAGTTGCACGTCGTAAAGACGAAAACCTTTGGTGCGATAGATCGCCTCGGCTACGATTCCACAGAACTGGGGTGTTAAACTCGGATCTTGCGATTCGGCCGCCAGCTCTCGGAGCCGGTCGGCTTGGGATAGTAGTTCGGCGTCTGTAAGCTTCCCAGTTTCGGATTCCGATTTACGGATTTGCTTTGGCCAAGTTCGAAACGAACCCGCGCCACTACCACGAAGCTGGGCAAGCCGTTGGCGCAACCCACTGCGTCGATCTGTTGCGCTGCGTGTTGGAAGGGCTTGGGTTTGCGTTGTCACTTTCAATCCTCGGGCATCAAAATCACGGGATCAGAATTGGCTTTTGATTCTCCAGTTCTATTTCCCAAAATAGTTGAGGTTGTCGTTGCCCTGAGGAGTGGCTGATGGGATGAAATGTTCTGAAACCGGATCGACCGGCAGGGAATTAACAGGCATAGTGGGAACAGAGTCAGTTGGCACGAACCCGTTGGCTGGTGCAGAAGCACCCGACTCGATCGGAGTCGCTTGGGTGGGTAGCTCCGACTCAACAAAACCTTGGTTGACAAAGTCCTGCTGCACGGTGCCTTCGTGAATAACGCCTTCATCAACGAATCCTTGGCTGCCTATCGCATCGGTTGATGGCCCCGACTTGTCGAGGTCGATCGTCTTGCAGCCGTTCTCACAGCCGATGTTTACGTTGACGTTTTCAGATTGCAGCAGCGTACCATTGGCACGCTTGAGGTTGATCATCGCCAAGTTGTAGGTCAGAACCGAAGTCATGTAGTCCCGCTCGCTGGCGGTGACGCGCTCTTGGGCTCGGAGTAATGACTCCAGATTCAAGGCTGCCGTTCCGTTTCCGTCGACCATCCGCATCCAGCGCTGTTCGATCGTGTTGGCTTCCGCTTCAGCTGCTGCGAGGGCTCGGCTTTTGGCACCAATTTCCAGATATGATGTATTGAGCTCTCGCACGGCTATGTCGACTTCCGTCCGGACCGCCTCCAAGGCTCTGGCATATTCATCTTGCAGCCGTGCCAGTTCGTGTTGCCGACGGCAAAGTCTGGCTTTGGCTAGACGATTTCCAACCGGCATCTCGTACTGAATACCTACAGAATAGCTCGGCCGTCCATTGGAAAACTGATCGGTGAACACACCGCCAAAGTCGTTGTCGCCCCGAAGTCCGTTGGCATATCCTTGGGTGACCAAGTTCAAAGCAGGCAATAGTTCGTGCTTCGCAATGCCCAATCTGGTTGACCCTGATTTGACTTGTTGAACAGCCGCCATGATCTCTGGGCGGTTCTGGATCGCTTTCTGAAGTTCGGACTGCAGGTCGGTTGAGTATTGATAGACTGTCGGAGTTTCCGCCGGAATAAGTTCGGCAAGATCGGAATTTGCCAACTCAGGAGCATTGATCAAGCCTCGAAGCCGAGTCTCGGCGTTGGTTACTGCTGTACGTGCGCGAATCAGATCAGCTCGTCGATTCTCAAGAGCACTTGAAGCCGTAATTAACTGGGTGCGTTGAGTGTCAACTCGCTGTCGAGCATCAAGTGTCTTGTAGATTTTTTCGGTCTTCAGGAACAAACGCATTTGATGTGCTAACGCGGCTCGTTCCAAATACAGGGCCCAATACCCACGAGTTACTTCGAGGAGTTCATTTTGAAGCGTCGCCATGAACTCGTGCTCTGCTACTTCGGCGTCGACTCTGGCAAGAAACACTAGGCTGTTGTTGTAGGCTGCACCCCGACCGCGTAGCAGTGGATGTGTGTAGGAGACAGTAAACTGGCCGGTGGCTTGGCGATCCGGAACCAGAAAGATCGAGTTGTTATCCTGCCAGCCAAACCTTTGAGAGATATCAAGAATTCCACCGTAACGAGTTAGTCGCCTGATACCCCCGGTACCCTGGAAAACCAAGTCGTTGAATCGAGATGCGGTTCCACCCGCGGTAAGCGTATTACCAATCGGCTCACTGGTATCGTTCCAAGCCGAATTCAAGTAACGAACCCAGTCGAAACTTGAATCAGCTTCTTGAATTGCTGTTTCACGGATCAACGGATCGCGTTTGGCAATCTTGATTTGGTTGGAGTGCTTGAGCGCCAAGTACAACAGTGAGTGAATGTCGGCTTCCAATGGCTGTTGAGAACGCAGCGAGTTGGTTACGTGCTGATCCCACCACGATGCTACCAGCTCCCTCTGGGAAGAAGCTGATGCTGCATCGAGCTTTTCAAAGACGGACGTGGCACTAAATTGTTTGAACTCGTCCTGTTGGGCTTCAGCAACTCCAAACAATGCGGTCGAGATGATGACTAATACGCTGATTCCAATCCAAGTTGACAAATGTGCCGGTCGAACACAATTAGCGGGAGATAAGGTCATTACTTTTTCTCGGGTGATGAGGTGATTGGGGATTGCAGGACCTAGAAAAGCGGCTTACGAAGAGGAGATTCGACATAATCCGCCCATTCGCAAAACAAAGAATTTGGTGGCCCGAATAACCGTTACAACTCGTGCGTGTCCAGGAATGGATACTCGCTAGTATCTGCAGGTTGATTTTCGCCGGCATCGAAAGGCGAGATCGAAATCTACAGGTTGGAGAAGATTTGCTGGCTGCATGTCCGCAAACTCCCCGGTTCTTACAGCGCGGCTCCCCAAACGATGGCAAGAACCAGTTTGACGCAAGCTGTTTTCGAAAGCGAAATCCAATGCAATCACAACGGATTATCGTAGGCCACCGCCCTGGAGGCCGAAGAAAGCGAATACCGACTCGCCGCCGTCTGGTCATAGCCTGCGTTTCCGTTTGGTACCCGGAACTGGGCCAATCGGTCCGGCTGTTTGCCACTAACAGAATTCGATAGTCCCAGAATAGCTCAATAAGCGTGAGTATTGCTCGGCTCGATGAAAGCGATTGTCGTTTGAAGTAGCGCAATTTGGAGTAACGCAATCCACGTGACCGTGGTAGATTTTGGGGCTCATTGTTCTGCGTCGCCAAATCACCGGCGGCTTGTGAAGTGATTGAAATTCGAATGCTAGATACTTTTAAACGCCCTTCTCTTCTGATTCTTGCTGTGTCGACTGCAGCCACCTGGATCGTTGGTCTCCTTGCTCCGGACTCTTGGTCGGCCAGCTGCGTTGCGATTTGTTGGATCTGTTTCGGCCTGTATGTTCTCTATCGACTGGTTCGAAACGGGCAGATTTGGATCGCAGCGCTACCGGTTTTCTTTGTCTTGGCGATTGGCATTGGAATCTCGTTGCCGCTCGACACCCTCAACGACTTGCTCAGGCCAGCCAACGAGATGATCTCGCGCTGGAACTTGCCAATGTCGGCAGGCAAGTACGGACATGTTTTTTGCTTTGCCATGCTGACGTTGTTTGCCTTGGCGATTCGCCGAAAGTTAACGGCCAGTCCCGGGGAGTTGGTGCTGTTTGTATTTCTACTGGCGGTCGCGACTGAGGGATTTCAGTTATTCGTTCCACGCAGGACGACCCAGTTTTTCGATTTGCTGTTGGATTTGGTTGGCGCTTTGATTGGGTTTGGGATCTTTTTGATTTACAAATTGGTTTACGCTGATCGAATGGAAACGAAGAGTCTTGAGAAAGAGATTCAGGCGGATTAATGGGCGATGCAATGATGGTGATGCAGTAATGCGTGAGCATGAAAACCCGACGCGTTAGCGAGGGAGGAGCTGGAATTGAGTTCGCCTTCACTAACGCGTCGGGTTACCATTTCTACCCTGTTAACATTTCTACCGATTCAGCGACCAGATAGCGAAGTTCAAAACGCTCGCAAAACTTACCCAGCCCAGGTAGGGCAACAGCAGTCCGGCAGCCAACTTGGAATGTTGAGCAAACAGACTGGCCGTGATTGCGATTGCAAGCCAGAGTAAAACGATTTCGACCAACGCGAACCCCGGTTGCTGGCATCCAAAGAAGAGAACCGACCAGCCGACGTTCAGGGCAAGCTGAATGCCGAACCACGACAAGGCGAGTCGGCTGTTTCGAAAGCCCGATTTTCGCCAGACCAGCCAAGCCGCAACGGCCATCATGGCAAACAACGTTGTCCAGACTGGAGCGAATACCCAGTTCGGCGGATTCCAAGTCGGCTTTTGGAGGTTGGCAAACCAGTCAGCCAGTTGGGGAGTCGTGGCTGCGCTGCCGATTGCGGCACAAGAAAAGCAGATAGCGACAGAAATGACTAAGCCAACGATCTGCATCGCAGTCGTCGGGGCCAGCGTTTGCTGAGTTGTTTCCGATTGGTTCATGCAACAAACGCCACGTAATAAAAGATCCAGCCAGTGATTGCAGTTAGAAACATGAATGCGGCAGCAATCCGCCCACTGATTCGATGGAACCGATTGAAGTCCGTTGTCAACTCGGCTGAAAGATCATGCTTAAATCGTCGCATGGCCATGAAAATTACGACAGCCCAAACCAGCGGTGTCGGAATTGCAAACACTAGGTGAACTGCCAAAAAGCGATCAACCCAGCCGGATTCATAAAACGGAGAGACTTCCGCAAGTTCTCTCCACTGTGTGATAAACCGCACGTCGATCTCAAACGCAACCAACGTGAGCGTCAGTATGATCGCCGTCCCGATCTGGATGCTGCGGTGGAGGTGTTTGTTTTTCCCAACACGAACCAAGTAGATGCTGATCGCCAGCACGATCACCACGCCCAGCATTGCCAGTGTGACAAAGTCCAACATCCAAGATGCGCGAGTTGGCAAAAATCCGTTGCCCAGAATAATGTTTGAATCCGCTCTCAAAGTTTGTTTCCGTACTTTTGCATGTCTTGATATTGCATGTCTCGATGGGCTGAAATGTTTGGGAAGCCCCAATTCTAGTGGAATCCGCAAACCTCGAAATCGAGGATCGACCAAATTCGCTGGTTTCACGAATTTTAGCCAACCAGTATCGTTAATTGTCCAGTGACAAGTAATCGTTCACGCGTGGCTATTGGCTAGTGGTTTCAACTGGATCGCAACTTGCTTTTTTGGCTCGCGTTGACAATTCTTGTAGTAGTTCTCTGCCAGTCAACGTCGGAAGCATTTTTACATGGGCCATCAATACGATTCACGATCCGAGGTCATTTGGTTGAGCAGGCATGATCGCTTGCCCGATACCTGTTGCACGTGTGGAATGTTCACGGTTGATCGAGTTACCGTCAAACATGTTGAGCTAGTGACTCAGCAAGGCAAGAAGAATCCTGGATGCCTGATGGTCGTTTTTACCCTGCTTTTGCATATGCTAGGTCCACTGGGGTGGCTGTTCTCGATTCTGATGGAGGGCAATGACGACCCCAATGCGACCAGCACGGTCAAAAAGAAATCGAAAATCAAAATTACGCAGTGCTTGATGTGCAAAGCGGTCGATGCTCCGGAAGTGATCGAGACCAAAGGCAATTCGATTTCGTTCCTTGTGCATCCAGCATTTCAAACCCGATTCGAAGAGGTCAATCGGGAGGAGTCGTAGCCAAGAGCAACGCTATTTTGAAACGACCGGAAGAACAGACGGGGTCTGTGGGGTCAGCAAGGCAGTATTGTCTGAATTCGCCAGACGCGCTCGTTTTTCGATCGCTTTGGTGATTGCGAAATTGAATTCGTTCCACTGGATGGAATCGTCTTCGGATACGTCATACCGGTCAATGAGCCGGCCCGTCGCAATGACTCGAATAATTCTGCCGAGTCTTGCCAATCGAAGAAGACCAGAAACCTCGGAACGATCAAGATTTCCGTTCTGATCGAGATCCAGTTTGGAAAACGCGTGCTCTACAGAATCGTACTTTGTTGTGACAACCTCAACGATCTTGTCAATTATTTGTTGTTCTCGCTCGGTCGTTGGGAGTTTTGGTAAATCGTCCAAGCACCGAGCTTTAACTTCCAAACTACCATTGCCTTGCTGCTTCGCAAATGCTTGTGGAGCAGATTGAATTGTCGAATCGTTAGCCTGGGCAATGACCGAACTGGAGACCATTGTGGTCCCCAAAAGGCACGCAGCGAAAACAATTGTTTTTCGAAAGTTCATCGTCATTTCCAAGTTGGCCGTCAGCTAACTCTTGCCACATATATGGACTTCGGCTGGGAAAATTTGTCCAATCAGTGTCAAACGGATTGGCCGAAAAATCGCAATAACCAAAAACTCTGCCGGGTTTTACCAGCGAAATTCGAGCTGCACACCCCCGATTGACCGCGAAAGCCGGCTAGCAGCTTGCTCTGGGCGCCTGCGAAGATAAAGGATGGAGTGCCGCCAAATTCCTACTGGAATTATAGTTCCGATTTCAGCAAGTGGTTGTTGAGGCTAGATTAAGGCGCAGTTGGAGTTAAGATGCGCTGCGCGTTCTGCCAGTGGCGCCAATAATCATGGCAGAATGCCAATCTGGCTCTGGTCATTTCAGCCCTAGCAGACCACTAGCTTCCGCTGTCAGCCGGTTGGGCAAACGAAGATTCGATGTTGAGCTCGTCCCCAGTTTCCTTTTGAAGCTTAAATAACTCCTCTCGCAACATCTCAATCGTCGGGGCTTGCTCCGGCGAGTCGGCAAGGTTGTTCATCTCCAACGGATCGTTTTTGAGATTGTAGAGCAGCTTTTTCTGAATCGTCGGGTACACGATCAGCTTCATGTCATCCTTGATCACCATTCGTTGCAGCTTCAGATAGCCACCATAGATCGACTCGTAGTGAATTGTCGTCTCGCCGTTGATCATTGGAATTAAGCTGCGAAAGTGAACGAAGTCCGGTTTTTCAATTCCGGCCAGCTCCATCGTTGTGGGCACGATATCCTGCATGTAAATCCGCGTGTCTACCAGTTTGTTGGCGGGAACCGTTGGTCCTTTTACGAAGAACGGAACCCGTACGCTGTGTTCGTGCATGTTCTGTTTGCCAATCAAACCATGATGCCCGACCGCCAAGCCATGATCAGCGGTAAAGAACACAAACGTGTTGTCAGCTTTTCCAGTCTTTTCTAGAGCGTCAAGAATACGTCCGATCTGCTCGTCCATGTGCGTGATGATCGCGTAGTATTCCTGGCGATTGACTTTGACCGCGTAATGCGTTCGAGGAAACGGAGCCAGTTGCTCGTCGCGTAACTTCTCACTGTTTCCAATCGCGTCTTTGTAGGGATACTCTGGTTGGAAATCGGCTGGAACCGAGATTTTGTCTAGCGGATACTTGTCGACAAACTTCTTGGGCGCCTGACGTGGATCGTGTGGCGCGTTGAATGCGATGTACATGAAAAACGGTTTGTCAGATTTTGCGGCGTTTTCAAGAAAGCCGATCGTCTCGTCACCGATGACCTCACTCCAGTGTTTGCCACCTTCCCAGAAACCGCCTTTGGATTTGTCATACGGGCTCCAGTTGTCCTTTTCGCCTTCGACGGGTCGATTGTAGCCCTCGGGCGTTTGCTTGGGCATTCCACCCCGAACGGTTCCGGTGTGATCAAAAATCGCTTTCGAGTTTAGCTTTACATGCCACTTGCCAGTGAAATACGTTTCGTACCCTGCGTCTCGCATTTGCAGAGACCAAGTCCGGTTGGCTCGCTGTTCCTTTTTCAAATCCAGTTTGCTGGCGTGCCAGACAAACCTGCCAGAGTTAAGCATCGTCCGGCTGGCAACACAGACCGCTCCGCTCCACGAACCCATGTTGTACGCGTAACGAAACTGCGTGCTTTGACGGGCAAGCTGATCCAGATTGGGTGTCTCTATTTCTTCATTGCCAGTTTCGTGAATCGAATCGTAGCTGTGATCATCAGCAAAGATGAACAGGATGTTTGGCTGCGTGTTGTCGGCCAACACCGGACTGGCTATTCCTTCGACAGACAGAACCATTGCGGCTGCCATAACAATCGCCAAAGATCGGCAGACGAAACAAAAAAGTAGGGAAACAGAATTCATCTTGTTGACCGAGATTAAACTGGTTGGATTTGATTTGGCAAGCGATAGGTTACATCTTGATGGATGACTGACCGAGGGTCAAATTGCTTTCCTCCGTTCCGACCTGGCCAACACGCTGGCGTGGTCGAAGTTAGGTCTCGGCCCGGAGAGCCGAGCTACTTTCTTCGAATCCAAAGCTTAATTGTTTGGGCGAAATTGATAACTTGGCGCTGTCAATCTAATTCATCTGCCAAAATGGGCCGATTTGATTTATGATCATCGGATCAACTCTAACGACGATCCGAATTGAGAAATTCCGACCAGCTCACTCGATAATCCAAGCAGACCAAGGACTCCCTGATGTCAATCGAAACCTTGCCGGAAACATCCACTGGCAATGTCTACTTTCGCTGTTTCGCCGGTTGTGAAGGAAAGCACTCGATCTACGACGTGATCTATCGGTGTCCAAAATGCAATTCATTGTTGGAAGTTCACCACGACCGCGAGCCACTAAAATCTCGCAACGCATACAAATGGCAACAGCTGTTTGACTCTCGAGCCAGCACAACCAACTGGCCTTACGGAAGCGGCGTTTGGGGGATGCGTGAGTGGGTCGTTCCTGATTTGCTCGACGAAAATGTCGTCAGCATGTGCGAAGGAAACACCAACCTGTTTTGGGCCAACCGACTTGGAAAGCAGTTGGGGCTGGACGATCTCTGGATCAAACTTTGCGGTAACTCACACACTGGAAGCTTCAAAGATCTCGGAATGACCGTGTTGGTCAGCGTCGTCAAACAGATGATGACAATGAAAGACAATCCGGTGCGGGCTGTGGCTTGTGCGAGCACCGGGGATACCAGTGCGGCGTTGGCGGCCTATGCTGCATACGCCGGAATTCCTGCGGTCATCTTCTTGCCTGCGGGAAAAGTCAGTACGGCCCAGTTGATTCAACCGGTCAGCAACGGTGCCCATGTGTTGGCGTTGGATACGGATTTTGATGGTTGCATGAAAATCGTTCAGGAAGTCACACAGGATCAGTCAATTTATCTTGCCAACTCAATGAATAGCCTTCGCATTGAAGGCCAGAAGACAGTCGGAATCGAAATCTGTCGGCAGTTTGATTGGGAGCTACCCGATTGGATCATCATTCCTGTTGGGAATCTTGGAAACATCAGCGCCTTGCACAAAGGTTTCCGGTTGATGATGGATCTTGGATTGATCCATCGGATGCCGCGACTCGTGGCCGCCCAAGCCGCCCAAGCCGACCCGTTTTACAAAGCTTTCAAGAACGGGTTTAAGGAAAAGGTATCCGTCACCGCTGGTGAAACGTTGGCCAACGCGATTCGAATCGGTGATCCAGTCAGCTACGAGAAAGCCGTATCTGCGGTCAAGGAAACCGACGGTATCGTCGAGCAAGCGACTGAGCAGGAACTGGCGGCAGCTTGTGCCAAAGCCGACTTGACTGGCATGTTCGCCTGTCCTCACACCGGCGTCGCGCTTGCCGTCCTCGAAAAACTCGTTGCCAGTGGGCAAATTAAAAAGTCAGACCGCGCGGTCGTGATCAGTACCGCGCATGGTTTGAAGTTTACCGATTTTAAAGTCGGTTATCACGAGTCGAAACTTGATGGCGTCAATAGCGAGCATGCGAACCCGCCGACTTATCTTCCAGCCACAACTGCGGCGGTTAAAGAAGAAATCAGTAAGCGGCTGGGGTTGTAGTTTAGTCAGAATAAAACGGGGGCCTTTATGACGATAATGCTTTTGGCTGACGCATCGCCAATCACGATGTTGATTGTTTCGGTGGTGGTTGGAGCGATAAGCGTAGGGTTGGCCATGGCTGGTCGGCAAGCGATGACTACCAAGAAAGTCAACGCAAGAAAGCTGGAAAAGATTTGGGCGGATGAAAACAATCAAGTTCACGGTAGCATGGCTGTCGTCAAAGGGTTCATCATGTTCATTGGTGGCATTGTGTTGACCCTGTTATGCGTGGCACTTTTCCTGATAAGCATTTACATATTGATTTTTGGTCCGATCGTGCGGCACTGACTAATGGCCGACCAAGTCAAGATCGAAGATGCCACCGGCGACACAGAGAAGCTCTATCAATCCGCAGTCGGCCGAGCCTAGGCGAGAAGGATGGATGCAGAATTTTGTCCCGATTCCGGCTTCTTTCTTACACCGCGTTTTCTTACGCCGCTCTAAACGGATGTTTGCGGCAGGCCAACATCAGGTAGCACGAAGGCGCTAGGTATAACGCCAAAATTGTGGCGCCACCAACTCCACCGGCAATCGCAACTGCAAGTGGAGGCCAGAATCCGCCGCCCCCCAAAATCAGCGGCATGAAGCCAGCCATCGTCGTGAGCGAAGTCGACACGATGTGCCGGGTCGATTGATTGACCACATTTCGCATCGCAACTCGATCACCGCCCGCCGCCGCAGGATTGCCTTTGATCGCCGCCAGCACAACGATCGAATCGTTGATCGCGACACCCATCAACCCCATCGTGCCAACGATTGCAGTGAATCCAAACGGGTAACCGAAGATCCACAACGCACCCATCCCCAATCCAATGGAAAGTCCGCCTACCAATCCAACGATCCCGGCAACTCGAAACGATCCGAAAGACAACACCAGTGTTGCGATCATCAGCACGAGCAGAATTCCCACGCTGGCCATCAGGTTGGAAACCGCTTCGTCGCGTTTGGCAGACTCGCCGCCGTAACGAAGAAAATAGCCGACTGGCAACTCAAGCTTGGAATCACTCAAGCGTTTCTCGAAATTGCCGAGCACCGAGCTTGGCAACACGCCGGCTGGAATGAACGCCTGGATTTCGTTCATTCGTCGCCCCGCCAGATGGGTGATCGCGCCATGTTCTGATTCCAGATTGATGTCAGCAATCGCCGTCAAAGGTACGCCAGGATAAGAGTTTTGCAAACCGGAACCAACATTTGCGGCGGCCATCGGATTGACGATGTCCAAAGAGGATAAACGGGTCAGGTCGCTTCGATTGATGTTGGCAAGTCGAACTCGGACCGGTAGTTCTTCGGTCGCTTCGATAATGCTGCCGCCGATCGTGCCTTCGGTTGCAGCATTCATTTGCAGCGCAATCTCTGTGAGGTTGAGTCCTGCCGATCGAGCTTTTTCTTCTTTGACCGACAACGCGACTTTTGGCAGCAGCTCTTCCATCTCTGACCGAGTGTGAAGCACTCCCGGCGTCTCTGCCAGTATCGATCTCACCTGCTCTCCGACCTGCTGCAGAACATCAAGGTCAGGCCCAAACAGGCGGATCTCCACGGGCGCATCAAAGGGAGGGCCCTGCTCCAGTTGTCGCACCAGAATTCGGGCGTGGGCAAACCGACTGTCCAATAGATCCTGCAAATGGTGAATCTTGGCCGCCTGGTCTTTAGCCGATGTCAACTGCACGAACGCTTGGGCGTACTGCGAGATCGCGGCCCGACGCGGAATCATGTTGTAGTAGAACGCAGGAGCGGATTCGCCAATAAACCAATCGACTCGCTTGATCATTTCTTCTTCGAGCAAGACGTCACGAATCTGGGTGGTCGTCGCCAACGTACCTGCCAGCGAGCTTTGCGGTGAAAGTTCGACTTCGATCTGAAGCTGATCTCGATCCGATGGCGGGAAGAACTGTTCCTTCAGCTGAGAAGCCCCAATGAACCCAAAAATCGGCAGAGTGACTCCCAGCAACAACCCGATCACCGGACGGCGAAACACCACGTCCAGCGATGACTGGTATAGCCGTGACACCGTCGCGTTTGAATAACCAGATTTCCACCATGAGGTTGCTTCGTTATCACTGGATGATTGATCAGTTGGTGCAGCGATTCGGGCTGCGATCGCGGGGATGATTGTCATCGCCAAAAAGAGCGAACTGAAAATCGCAATGATCACATTGGCGGCAATCGAGCCAACAAACTCACCCGCCGGACCTGGCATCAGCGCAATTGGGGCAAACGCAAACGCGGTCGTCAGTGTCGATCCGGCCAGTGGCAACGCTAGATGTCTTACGCTCTTGGAAACGGCTTCGCTCGGAGTGCAGCCGGACCGCAGTTTGATGGACATCTCTTCGACGATCACGATCGCATTGTCGATCAGCAAACCCAAAGCAATAATCAATCCGGTGACCGACATTTGATGTACGGGAATATTCATCAACCGCATTCCAAACATCACCATCATCGCCGCCAGCGGTAACGCGATCGACACAACCAGTGCGCTTCGCCAACCCATTAACACGAAGATGACAACGAACACCGCCAATCCGCCCAACAGTAAATTTCGCAGTAGCGTTGCAAGTCGATCTGAAACATAGTCGTTTTGGCTGAACATTCGATCCAGCTCAACGCCGGCAGGGAGCTCAGATTCGAACTGGTTGACCGCTACGGCAACATCACGCGACCAGATGTCGATTCTTGTGTTGGGACGCACAAAAGCGCCGATGATAATCGAACGTTTGCCTTCCACGATCGCCATTGAGTCCGGCGGATCGGCAATCGTCTTTTCAACAGTGGCGATGCTGCCCAACTGCACAAAACCATCACCGTTTTGATATCGAATCGGAATGCGTTCGATTCGTTGTAGCGATTCCAACTGACCGTCGACTTTGATCAGAAAGTCCTCATCACTGCCGCGTAGCTGACCGGCAGAAACTTTTGAGTCGCTGGCCGCAATCTGCCTCGAAACGTCGGCCATCGTCATGCCAATTGCGGCGAGTTGATTGGGCTCAATCGTGACCAGTACCTCCTCGTCGGGTTCGCCAAAGAGCCTCGCTTTCTCGGTTCCGGTGACTGATTGCAATCGGTCTTCGAGCTGTTTGGCTGTTCGTCGCAGAATCGCAAAATTGGTTTCGCCGGGCTGATCCCAGCGAAGCGCCACCAGCATTGCGAACGCTTTGAAGTCCATCTCGACGAAATCGGGTTTCAGGGAACCGGCCGGTAAATCACGTTCGATATCCGACAGCCGGTCCCGAATCTTCGACCAAACCGGTTCGGACTCCATGACATCGTCGCGTAGTTCGATCGCAATACTTGAGATGCTTTCGCGAGACGTCGAGCGAATCTCTTTGATTTCATCAATCTCATTGAGCGCGTCCTCGATTTTCTCGGAAATCAAAGACTCGATTCGGGAGGGATCGGCGCCGGGGAAAATCGTGTTGACGAACGCGGCCCGCTCAACCAGTTGAGGGTCTTCCATTCGCGGAACGATGAAAAACGACGACAATCCACTGACCATGATCAAGCAGATCGCCAGCAGCATCAGCCGGGTGTTTCGATAAAAGAAGTTGGAGATGTCCATTGTTGGTGGTGCCGCCTACTGCGTAGACAGCGGCTCGCGGTTTGCCTGTCTATCCAGAATCGGGGCCACCCGTTGGTTTTCACTAACTCGATGCGTTCCATCAACAATGATCTGATCCGAATCCCGGATCGTGCCTTTTACGAGAACTCGATGTGAATCGGTTTTCAAAATCTCAACGCTGCGTTTTTCAACTCGCCAGTCTCCCGGATCGTTTTTGACAACTGCCATTACCGACCACAACCCACGTACGCCTTTGGCGAGCGCCGACATCGGGATCCAATATCCGGATGATTCGACATGGCTGCTGACCGAAATTTCACAAAGCTGTCCCGAAACCACGTAATCGGAGGCTTCGGGTTGAAGCACAAACAGCACCGCTCGCGTCTGCGTGACCCGGTCCAGTTCTCCGATCTTGGCATTTGCTGTTGCGGTGAACTTTCGATCCTCGATCTTGATCTTGTGGCTCGATCCGATCTCGATGGTTGATGCGATCGAAACCGGCAATCCAATCCAGGCTTCGAGGTGATCTTTTTCAACGAGCTTGATAACCGGTGCCGAAGCTGGCGCAATTGAACCGGGGTCGAGGTACCGTCGGGTGACGATTCCATCGAAGGGTGCGATCAGTTTTGATTTCGATAGCGCGACATCGATCTCGTTGATCGAAGCTTCTATTCCGGCGACCGAAGCCGCTTGGGCGTCGAGTTGTTCCTGGCGTGTTCCAGATTCGAGCTCGGCAAGTTGCTCTTGAGCCGCGTTTAAATTCGCCTTTGCTTGCTTTGCCATCGAGACGACTTGGTCAAACTCTTCGTCTGAGAGCGCGTCTCGAATTCGTTTGCGGCGATCGAGGTTTTGAGTGGCGATTTCGTATCTTGATTTTGCGGCCAACATCGTCGCGCGGGCGGCTTTGATGGTTTCGCTTCGCGGTCCTGACTTAAGTTCGTCAAGCTGCGAATTGGCGGCCGCTTTTCGTGCCCAGAGCGCTTGCTTTTGTGCATTGAAAGTCTCAGTATCGATCTCGGCTAGAATCTGGCCCTTCATAACCGTCGAACCTTCAGAGACATGGACCTTGGTGAGTTTTCCGCCGACTTCAAAACCCAGATCACTGAGGCTTCGAGCACGAACCGTTCCGGTGTAGTTTCGAGATTGAACGATTGAGTCCACATGTACCAGCGTCATCACGTTGACCGGCAAGGGCTTGCGAAGTGATTCGATGCCTGCGTCAGACTCGGTATCAGCGGCAGTACTACCAGCGAACCCGCCAGCGAGGTACGCGATCGTAAGTCCCAGAATGGCGAGCCCAGCCATTAGTCCAAAAATTTGACGTTCAGTCAGTTTTAGCCTGCCGTTGCTGTTGGTTCGTTGCGGTGCAGCTCTACTCATCGTTGAGCACCTCTTTTTGAATCCTCTTCAAAAGTTTGTCGATGTCGTACTGATCGGAAATCGGTTGCCAATTAAAACCGTCAAGCAATGCAGCGATGTGGTCACGAACGGTTTCGAAAGGATCGTCGATTCCCATTTGCTGAAGCGCATCAGAGGCCGCCGCGATTGAGTAAGCTCCCGAGGTCAGCGACCACAAACCAAAAACGAGTTTTTCGGGTGTGAATTGTTTTGGTAGCTCCAGGTCTTCGCTGGCGACTGCGTCTCGAACGACTCCCGCCACGATGCTCATGCATTGCATTTCGCAGTTGTGGATGATCGATTGGCGTTTTTCAGAGGTTTTTTCCCGTACGGAATCGAGTTGTAGAATACGCTCGAACTGAAAGAAATCTGGGTAGTTGCGCACAAATAATTCTGCTGCGGCGCTGATCGCGATCATGCGATGACGAGAACAGCCTTTGAATTGAGCAGCCTTTTGAAACAGTTGGACGCGTTTGGCGCTGTTCTGAACCGCCAACGCGATGATGATCTCTTCTTTGCAGGAAAAGTGGTTATAGATCGTCCCTTTTGAATAGCTGACTTTCTCAGCAATCTTGTCCATATTGAGACCGTGATAACCTTCACGAACAACCATCGGTCGGGCGACATCGAGGATCTTGGCCTCGCGTTCGAGTATCTCGCGTTGTTTTGGGGTCAAAGTTGCCATGGCTTCATTATTGACGGAGCGTCAAAAAAATCAATCAAAAATGAGTCCTACTTTTAAACTGTTGTTTTTGATGAGCATTAACGGCGATCGGGATCAACTACTAAAAGCTGACGGCTGCTAAACTAGCCACGAAGTTCGCTTGCCTTGCTCCAGGGCAACGTCCTGTTCGATATTCTGCGGTGAAAACCGGCCGAATTGCTGCGAACCGACGTATCAGCAGATTGTCATACGATCTATACTGCCTCGTTGAACATGGTCATCGGGTTCCCGAAATATGGCCGCCACTCTCTGCCCGAATTGGTTTGGGATCGTGACCTTGTTTGAAGCCAGAATCGCGGTTTGTGAACGCGGGTGGCATCCTTATTTTACGAAGCGAACCAGAAGAAATGACAAGCGTTAGACTCCCCGATGGAAGCCTGAAAGAATTTGACTCAGTTGTATCAGTCAAAGACGTTGCAAAAAGTATTGGATCGGGGCTGGCCAAGGCCGCGATTTGGGGCGAGATCGACAAGCAACCTGTCGAGCTTGATTTTGAAATCCCCAGTGGTGAACCAGTCGATCTGAAGATCATCACCAAAAAGAGCCCCGAAGCTCTGGAGACAATGCGCCACAGTTGTGCCCATGTGATGGCACGCGCGGTGATGCGGATTAAGCCCGGAGTGCAGCTCGCATTTGGACCTTCGACAGATGGCGGATTCTATTACGACATCGAGTCGCCAGAGCCGTTAACGGAAGAAGACTTTCCTGCGATCGAAAAAGAGATGGCGAAAATCATCGCCCTGGATGAACCTTTTGAACGTGTGGTTCGTCCTCGCGATGAAGCGATCAAGGTTTGCAAAGACCTGAAGCAGGAATTCAAGGTCGAGCACATTGAAACTGGGCTGGCCGATGATGAGACGCTTTCGTTTTATCAACAAGGCGAATTCGTGGACCTTTGCCGAGGTCCGCACGTCCCGTCGCCCAAACGAATCGGCGCGTTCAAGCTGCTTTCGATTGCGGGAGCGTATTGGAAAGGCGATCAGTCACGCCAACAGCTTCAGCGGCTTTACGCGACAGCGTTCTTTACACAGGCAGATCTCGATGCCCACATGGAGATGCTTGAGGAATCGAAAAAGCGTGACCATCGCGTGCTGGGCAAACGGCTGGGTTTGTTTCATATTGACGAGATGGTTGGTCAGGGTTTGATTCTTTGGACACCCAAAGGATCGTTCATTCGCCAAAAACTTCAGGACTTCATATCTGAGCACTTGGTTCGCCAGGGATACGATCAAGTCTTTACACCGCACATTGGAAAGCTGGATCTATACAAAACAAGTGGCCATTTTCCTTACTATCAAGAAAGCCAATATCCGGCGCTGGTGGACCGCGACTATTTGAGCAAACTTGCGGAGGAAGGGTGTAGTTGCAGTCAGCTTTCCAACAAGATGAAAGACGGAGAGATCGAAGGCTATTTGCTCAAGCCGATGAACTGTCCGCATCACATCAAGATTTTTGACTCTGAACAGCGGAGTTATCGTGACCTGCCGATTCGGTTGTCCGAGTTTGGAACGGTTTATCGCTGGGAACAATCGGGCGAGATCGGCGGTCTAACTCGCGTCCGTGGATTTACCCAAGACGACGCGCACCTGTTTGTTACTCAGGAACAGCTTGGTGAAGAGCTGATCGGCTGTATTGAATTGGTCAAAGTCGTTTTCGCGGCGATGGGGATGGAAGACTACTCGGTTCGAGTTGGCCTGCGCGATCCGGACAGTTCAAAGTATGTCGGTGATCCCAAGAACTGGGACCTGGCTGAACAAGCGTGTCGTGAAGCGGCCCAGACACTGGGCAAGGATTTCGATGAGGATCCTGGTGAAGCCGCCTTTTACGGACCAAAAATTGACTTCGTTGCCAAGGATTGTCTCGGTCGAAAATGGCAGCTGGGAACGGTTCAGGTCGACTACAACTTGCCGATTCGATTCGGGCTTGAGTACGTCGGTGCCGACAACCAGACTCACCGCCCGATCATGATTCACCGCGCGCCGTTTGGAAGTATGGAGCGATTCATCGGATTGTTGATTGAACACTTTGGCGGATGCTTCCCGTTATGGCTCAATCCCGAGCAAGCCAGAATTCTGACGGTCAGTGACAAATCTGAAGAATATGGACGAAGTGTCGAGAAGCAGATGCTGGCGGCGGGGCTTCGGGTCAAAGCCGATTATCGCAGTGAGAAACTGGGGGCCAAAATCAGAGATGGCCAGCTCGATATGATTCCTTATATGTTGATCGTCGGCCCACGAGACGCCGAAAACGGAACGGTTTCCCTACGAGATCGTTCCAAAGGCGATTTGGGAGCGATGTCGGTTGAAGAGGCGATTGCCAAGTTCCAAAAAGAAGTTCAGGACAAGGCTTAACCCGGATATGGCACGGCTCGTCCCGGGTTTGGGCAATACTTGATACTTTGTGAATCCTGATCATTTGGCATTGGCTCAGACAACGCTACAATTAAGTCAGGATGGTTTGACGAACGTTGATGCCGTACCGGAAGACAGGCGATGGCGCGGTTTGTAGCTTTACAGGCTTGTATCGCGTGCCGATTCACGAATTGAGTTTTGTGGATAGTGTCAGGGCAGTATCAGATCAACTTTTATTAACTAATTTTGAGAGGTAAAAAAAATTCCACCAAGTGACAAAAACAAAGGGAACCGAATCAACGAACAGATTCGAATAACTCCCATTCGTGTTATCGATCAGGAAGGCAATCAGTTAGGCGTAATTCCAACCGCAGATGCTTTGGAAAAGGCTCGTGAAGCGGGGCTTGATTTGGTTGAAGTTGCTGGCGATGCGAAACCGCCGGTGTGTAGGATTATGGATTTTGGAAAGTTCAACTACGAAAAGAAAAAGCGTCAAACCAAAAACAAATCTCACCAAACCAAACTGAAAGAGATTCGCGTTCGTCCCAAGACTGGCGAGCACGACATCGGCTTCAAAGTTAAAAAAGCGATCGGGTTTTTACAGCACAACGACAAGGTTCAGGTGACGGTCCTGTTCCGTGGTCGTGAAAACGCCCACATCGACGAAGGCCGCAAGGTAATGGACTCGATTATCGAAATGCTTTCCGAGCATGGGAAGATCGAGATGCGTCCTTCGCAGCAGCCTCGCCGAATGGTCTGCACGATCGCTCCAAATAAATAAATAAGTAAGAGCCACAAAAAAACGCCGCACAATCGTGCGGCGTTTTTATTTATCCTAATCGAAGCCGCTCGGCTTCAGATTTGAGCTCAAATTATTTTCCTTAGAAGCAAAATTCCGCTCCGTAGTAGAATCCGTGCAACAACAAGCTGCCGTTTGAGCGGGCGCTTTGTAAAGCTCTAACATCGGTAAAGTCGTGAGGGATTTGGTCCGCTGCCAAGGCGACTCCCGCGACGCCGATTGCTCGGTAGCCGACGTTCAATCTTGCTTTCTTTGACAACTGCATGATCAAACCCGCGTTGAACTCACCAAGAAACGCCACATCGTCCTTTTGATCCTGGAAGTTATACGGCGTGCCTGCGTAAGGTCCGCTGTTGATGGTTGGTTCGTAACCTGTTTCATCAAAGATTCGCTGAGAAGTATTTATTCGGTTGTTAAAGATGCCGACGTTAAATCCTTTGGCTAGGCGAAAACGTTTGCTCAAACAGATTTCATTTCGAGCACCAACTTGGAAACCAGTCAAAAGGTTCTCGGTTTCGACACCATACTCAAGCCTCGTTGGATAGGCCGCCGAGTTGGCGATGTAACTCAAATCTTCATCGAATTGGAAGATTCGAAATCCGGCGAGCATTTCATAATTGCCGCATTTTCCACCGCGAGTCTGGAATCGACCACCATTTCGCAGCATGTTGAACGCCAAGCTATTGATTTCAGTGCTTCGGCCGACGGTGAAGCCTTCGGCGTTGTTGTAAAGGGCCCGAATGCTACTAGTAACTGGAGTATGGTAAACGGCATCCAATCCTGTTAGGTGAGTAAATCCGTGACCGTAGTCTCGTGAGTCTGTTTCATCGAGTCCCCAGTATCGAGCTTCCCAGCCAGTACCATTCGATTTTCGGCTGGCAAGCGAGACGCCGTAGCCAGTCATATTGCCGTGCTCAACGCCCCGGCTGAAGAAGTCTCCATTGGGAGCGTAGCCAAGTTTGACAGGGTCTTCATAGTCACGACGAAGATTGATTCCAAATAACCCAACTACCAAGTTCGATGCGCGGCGACGTGGAGCAAATGACTCTCCGGCGACGTAAACCGGAGTCGTCTGATAGGTCGGCTGGTCAAAAACCGGAGATGAGTAAACTGGCTGGCTATACGCCGGCTCGCTGTAAACTGGTTGACTCCAGGTCGATGGGCCGTAGGTCACTTGGCTTGGCTGGGAGTAGTTGATGATTGGAGACGCTGGTCCGCCAACATAACCTTGGTCAATCACCGCACCGCCTTCGACGTTGCCAGCGTAGCCGTTGACGACTGGACCCTGAGCTGGAACCATGCCGCCATTGACGACGCCAGCTTGGACCGGGGCGCCTTGCACTACTCCGTTTGAGTAACCATAGGCTCCGTAGGCCCCAGGGGTGGTGTTGGTGCCAACCTGACCTCCATAGGAAGTTCCACTGGTGTAGGCTCCCGCCGTATAGCCGCCACCACAATTGCCATTGGCACAACTTGTTGAAGGGGCTCCATAGCTCATTGCCGTACCGGGACTGGTTTGCATTGGCGCTTGGTTGGCCATCATTGAGCCCCCAGAATCACCGCCGTATCCAGCTCGAGAAAGGATTGATTGGTAAGAGCCGATTTCGCCGCCAGGACTAAATTGGGCATTGGCAGTGTTGGCCAATGCCGCAACCGCGACGATCGCCAAAAAAGTGTGCCAAAAACGTTTCATCGAGGAACTCCTTATTGTGCTGACTTGCCCAAAACTGGCAGCGTCTAAAATTGAATTCAATCTTCTGTCATACCCAAACGCATATTCGTTATCAGCGGTACGACGAGTGAACTCGTTACAACATCTGCCAATGTCATCGTCCTCAAAACCGGCACAATCGAACCGAAATCGGTGTCCCCAACCGAATTATCGTTGTGACCGTCGCCGTAAACGAAAAAACCGTTTCGGTTTACGCAGCCGTTAAAGCTTTCCAGTTCGATTATTTGGGCGCCAAGTCTGTGCAACCGGCAAAGTTTACCGGCGGAAGAAGCAAGGATGCTGCCGGTAATCAGTGGTTGGCAAAAGCGGCCTGTATGCATTCCCGTTCAAACAAAGCCAAAACGAAGCTCCAAACGAAGCTGAAACAATCGAAGCGAAGTGAATAAACGGCTTCTAGATCACTGGCGGCAAATTTGGGAATCGATTCTCGATGGGTGAAGATCGGTCCAGTTTGCGTGCTGAAAACTGCTGGCGCCAGTGCAATGTTGCAATCATGATATGAAGAGCGTACTAAGGCGATTGGCCGTCTCTTGGAGTCGAAGCACTTTAGATTCAAGCTCTCGATGGAGCGCTGGATAGGCCTCGGCTTGTTCGTCGACAATTTCAAAGAGGCTGGTACGACTGGTACTGGCCCAGTTTGATAAATGCAATTGCAAGCTCGAAGCACAGGCGAGTGTGGTTCGCTATGTGGAATGTTTCGCGTTTAACGACCCTTTTAGCCCTAAAGCCATCGCTGGGCGCCTGACCCATTTTGTTTGACTTCCGGGCGTCATCAGCACAGCGGTGAAAGACTGAATGTTCTAATCGCTCGGCTCGATAATGGCTATTATCGTGACAGTGGTCTAGTATAATAACCTTCCTCTTGATTTCTTCTAGCCGCCGCATCTCTTCTTTCCGCTTGGCAGCACGGTAGGTTCGAAACCTCATTTCACCAACCTATAACAACACTTGATGGGCTCGCACATGAAACGAAAAACTAAAAAACGGTTGGACTATAGCGCTTTGGAGCAGCGGCAAATGCTGGCTACTGTTTCGTTCGAATTTATTACCGGCGACTTCGATGCGATCGGGGCAATTATCGAAGGGACTCAGGCTGACGACACGCTGGTCATCGACGCGTTCGAGGATGGAGTACAGGTATGGGATGGTACAAATGTAACCTTTACGCCTGTGCCGACTTTGCAAGTCGGTGACTTTTTTGAAGATGACGCTATCACGGCCATCAGGGTAAATACGTTTGGTGGTAACGACGTAGTCGTAATCGAGTACCACGATAGCTTTGTTCTGGAGGACCGCTTGTTTGATGGCAGGGTTGCTCAGACGATCGTTTCGCTTGGAAGTGGTGATGACTTATTTATTGAGAAAAACGCCAGTTTTGGGACGCGTGTTAGTGGAGGAGATGGAAATGATCGAATCGTATTTCAAGGAAACGAAGACAACGGGCTGGATTTCCCAAGTGCGGCGGAACTTCGCGTCGGAACCGGGCGTAGTCGATCGGCTTTTGGGGGTGATGGAAACGACACGATTATTTCGCTCAACGCCAACGGATTTTTTGATGGGGGCGAAGGCAACGATCGAATCGTGAGCTCAAAGTACGATGATATCGTTGAAGGAGAAGAGGGAGATGATTTCATTTCCTCTGGTGAAGGAGATGACTTCGTTTTGGGAGGAGAAGGAGACGATCTGATTTTCGCTGGAGACGGTGACGACTCAGTTTTCGGTGCAGATCGTATCACGCCTGCCGATGAACCCGCGTTCTCGGACAACGATACTTTGGTCGGTGGAGACGGAGACGACCAACTGATCGGTGAGTGGGGAGCGGACGTTATTTTTGGCGGGTTGGGTGCCGATACAGCCAACGGAGGCGGTGGTGATGACCAGATTTTTGGTCAGCAAGGAGAAGACACACTGGGCGGCGGCGATGGCGATGATCTCCTCAACGGCGGTGGCGAAGCGGATTTCCTGAGCGGCCAAGATGGTAACGATGTGCTGATCGGTGTCAGTGGCAATGATCGGCTGTTTGGTGGTAACGGCGATGACCGGCTTCATGGTATGGGGGGAGCGGACCGGCTTGTTGGCGGCGGGGGGAATGATCGGCTCTTTGGTGACCAGGGCAACGATGTAATATCTGGTTCAGGAGGCAACGATTTTATCATCGGCGGAATCGGTAACGATACGCTTGACGGCGGTGGCGGCAACGACGAAATATATGGCTCCTCGGGCGCGGATATTTTGAGGGGCACCAGTGGAATCGACATGCTTTTTGGTGGTACCGAAAACGATACGTTGAGAGGCGCGTCGGGTCAGTCGAGACTCATCGGCGGGCTGGGAAGTGATATCTTCGAGGGCATCGGCCTGTTTGTTGATTTGAACGACGAAGACGAGTTGGGCTAAATCTAAGGCAGGAAAACGAACTGCCTAACCACTAAAGCAGCCGGACAACAGCCTGATTCCTTTCTCTTCTTTACAGTGTGGGTTGGTAGCTGGATTGGCAAACATTCGTGAATCCTTCACCATTGGATTCGCTTGCGTCCAGGATTGGAACTGGGGCCGGTTCTCCGACGTACAAGGAGTCTTTTCTACTCAACACCCAGATCTGACACATGTAGCAGGGAATGAAACTGAACTCCAACCTTTTCAAAGATGGCGGCTGAATCATCGCCGCGGTCTACGATCGCGACGATTCGATCAACGACCAGACCGAACTTGCGAGCGTGCTCGATCGCCCGCAACGAACTTCCACCAGTAGTGACCACGTCTTCCATCATTACCGCTGTTTGGCCTGACTCGATGGGCCCTTCGACCTGTTGGCCCGTTCCATGTTCTTTGGCTTCTTTACGAACGATGAAACCCTTAAGCGGCTTCTTTTGCTGCCAGCTGCACGTGATCACCGCTGCGGTGATCGGGTCAGCCCCGATCGCCATTCCGCCGACCGCATCGGGCATATTGTCGCCCAGATGTTCGAGGATCCCATGAGCGATCACGTTGGCGGCTTCGCTGTCGAGAGTCAGCTTGCGACAATCAAGGTAGTACGATGCCTTCTTTCCCGATGCCAATGTGAAATCACCAAACTGAAGTGCATCGCGTTGAACCAATTCAATCAGCCGCTGTCGATCGTACAAAAGTCGTCTCTCTTTAAAGTTGGAGCTATCGTTAAGTTGACCAGACAATATGATGGTTAACCACGGAGCGCGTCAATGATCCAGGACCGTTTACTAAAAACCGTACCAATGAAGCCCGTTCAATGAGCCAATCCCCAGCCGCAAACGACGTCGCTGCCCGGAATGCGGTCGTATTGGTGGTCGATGGTTTGAGCGCCGCGATGCTGGGCGCCTACGGGAATACCTGGTTCGAAACAGCCAACCTGAATCGATTGGCTTCGCAATCACTGCTGTTCGATTTCGCGTTTGCCAGCTCGACCAACCTGAAAGAATCGTATCGCCGGTTCTGGAATCCGGATAAGAGGTTTGACCAAAAAACGGGTGGCCAAAATCGTGAAGGCTTGATCGATTCGATCGCCAAACTGGGTGCAACAACTTGCCTGTTGACCGATGAACCGGTGCTGGCTGACTTGAACCTGACTGATTCTTTTGATCACGTTGCTCAAATCGATTCTCCGGTAGTAAATGAGATCGCCAGCGACGTCGGCCAAACCGAGTTAGCAAACTTCTTTGCCCAAGCGGCCAGCTGGCTCGCCGATTTGGAACCGGGAAGTCTTGCCTGGATTCATTCACGGGGATTGACCGGTGCTTGGGACGCACCGCATGCGATGCGAGCCGGTTTGGTGGGTGAAGGCGATCCCGTCCCGGGAACGTTTTATCAGCCGCCAAAGGGAAGGTTCGATTTGGAGCAAGACGATCCCGATGACTTGCTTGGATTTCAACAAGCCGCTGCCGCACAGGTTATGTTGCTGGATCAGTTTCTTGGAATTCTTCTGGACTTGATGGAATCCGATCCGTTTTGGCAATCGACGCTTCTGTGTTTTACTTCGACGCGTGGGTACCCGTTGGGGGAACATGGAATCTTGGGGCACAACCATGTCCAAGGCGATGAGATTCTTTCAAATTATAACGAGTCGGTTCACGTACCAATGATGATCTCAGCGCCCAATACTGCCGAGTTCAACGATTTTCGGTCATTGAGAAACAGAAGTCTGCGGCAAACCGATTTGATCAACGAGTGCCTGATCGATTGGTTTGCAGACGACCCCAGTCAATTCGTTGGCCGAATTCAGTCATTGGCGTTCGGTGCTCCCGAGTTATGCGACCAGGCGATCGTGATTAAGTCCGAGGGTGGTGAGAGTTGTTCGGTTTCGATTCAAACTCACGCTTGGAAGTTGATCAAATCGTTCGGAAACGACGACGCACAATCGAATGACGTCGAACTTTATGCCAAACCGGACGATCGTTGGGAGGTCAACGATGTCAGCCGGCGATGCCCTCAAATCGTAGAATCGCTATCTCGGATCCTCGACCAATGGCTCAAAGAAGGAGCTTTGAGTGGTTCTGGGGGTTTGGGTTTGGGTGAAGCTCTTTGGACCCGAGCCAATTGAGTGCGACTTGAATCTGGAGTGGTCGGAAGTGCTATCATCGGCCTGTTGGGCTAGTTGGTTGAACCCACGATTGGTACAGTTCGCCTGCGTTTTATAGGGAAATTGTCGTTTCCTTTCTAGGCCAACTCCCGTCGATGCAGGCAAGCAAATGTTCGGACATGGACGTCCGCATTTCGTTCACCCTTTTTGCGCGCTGCTGATTGCAGCGACCGCGATCTTCTCTGCGCCGAAGTGCGCGCCAATTTCGAATTCAAATTCCGTTTGGGCGCAGGAAGTCCGCCAGAAAAGTCGCGATTCGGACTCGGGCCAAGGCCCGTCCCAACGATCGGCTAACACGGCAGTGGGACCAGAGTCGGAGCAGGTCACTACCAAGCTTAGATTCTCGTGGGGCGGCGGTGACCCGCAGACTTGGCGAGGAAAAATCTCGACCGGGGATTCAGGCGGTACGATTTCTAGTGTGGCTCCGTTGGGAGTGACGTTGGATGCTACGGCGTCGGTCAGGCTTGTCGGTAAGGACGTTGAGATCAATCATTGGTCGCCAACAAACTATGGGGGAGCCGATCTGGTTTTGACTGGTTCTCCAGACACTAGAATTTATTTCCAGTTGACTTCAATCGAGAATCCTCAGTCGGCTATAAAGCAAACCATTACGATTGGTCAACTAAATGATCAAATGGTTGCCGCAGAACTGGACGCGTCGGGCAACCGGTTTTCTGTCTCACGAGCGCCGGGAGATCGGCTCGGAGTTGAATTTGAAAAACAGCATTTGATATTCGAACCGGGTGAACTGTTTCGCGTTTCAATCCAACCCAAGCTGACGGGATTGGCGACCAAGGCGGCGAACTGTCGAGTCAAAGTTGTCTTGGCGGGGTCTACGGGCGTTGGCGCGCGAGCAATCTATTCGAAGTCAGTCCCATTTAAGCTGGACGAAAACGGTTCCGCCGCGGCGCCGATTGAGTTGGAGATTCCTGTTCCCAAGCAGGAAGAAGTCTATGACATGATGCTGGAGTTGGAGCCGGTTTGGTATCAAGCTTCTTTCGCTTCCAAATCCAATAGCATCAAGCGAAGCGTTCAATTCATTGTTTTAGACGAACGGCTTGAAGCTGCGGATCCGCAGCGTCGTTGGCGACAGGTTTCGGTAGCTGATCCAGCCGACTTTGGTCATTCAGAAGCTGCAGCCTGGAACCAGATTCCAAAACTAGGAAGAACTGGTCGAAGTTCGCTTGGCAACGAACTGCGTTCGCCAACAATCGTTGGTCAGGAAACGCTTGTGACGCTTGGAGCTGGCGGTTGGCAGGCGATTCCGTTGACAGTTGGAAAACTGGGCGAGCCACACGTGGTCGAGTTGGAATACGTATCGGGTCGTGAGATCGCAGTCGGACTGAGTCTTCTTCAACCCGATGCATCGGGAGAGATACCGCTTTACGGTTTTGATTCAGGTATTTTTACGCCGGATTCGCTGGTCACGCGCGAGTCAAAATCGTCGATTCCTCAAACGATTGAGCACCACCGAATAACGGTTTGGCCAAACACGAAAACACCGTATCTGCTAGTCGCCAATCGACACGCCAACCAATCGGTAACCATCGGAAAAGTGCGCGTGTTCGCAGGTCCGACTGAGTTGCCCGCCAGAGAATTAAAATCGACTCAGCGAAATAGTCGAAAGCTGATGGCGTTTTACGAGTCACCGCTCTTCGCCGAGAACTTTGCTTCGCTGGCACAAACGGATGATGAGATTGCTGAGCCGCTTGACGATTGGCGAATGTTCTACATCGGAGCAAGTCGCCTGATCGAGTATCTCAAAGCCAACTCTTACCGCGGCGCGTTCATTACGGTCGCCTGTGATGGAAGTTCCATTTATCCAAGCAACTATCTGGCTTCGACGCCCAAGCACGACAATGGCACGTTCTTCAAATCCGGTCAGGATCCGATTCGAAAAGACGTTTTGGAGATGCTGTTTCGGATGTTCGAACGGGAAGGTCTAACGCTGGTCCCGTCTTTGGCGCTCTCGTCGCCGTTACCTGAGGTTGAGTCGTTGCGAGGTTCAGGGGCAGCGGGAAAGGTCAATGGTTTCGATCTGGTCGATCTGAATTCCAGCGTTCGACAACAAGCGATCGGTGATGGGTTGCCGGTGTACAATCCGCTCGATCGTCAAATGCAACAGGCAGTTACCCGAGTCGTCCAGGAAATTGCTGAGCGATACAAGACGCAAGGGTCGTTCGGAGGCATCGCGATCGTTTGTCGCCCCGACACCTACAGCTTGCTGCCGGGGCGGCAGTGGGGATATGACAATTTGACTGTAACAGAATTCATCGAGTCGCAATCGGATCTCACCACAAAGCAACTTGATGAAGTACGGGCTTCGTTGACCAGCGCCTATCGGAAACAGTGGACTCAGTGGCGTGCCGACAGGATGACGAGTTGGTATCAAGACATGTTGTCAACGGTTCGTCAATCTGTTCCCGGGGGGACGCTGTATCTTGCTCCAGTAGATCTTTATCGGAATCAAGAGACGGCTTCGGCGCTTAGCCCGAGCCTGCATGTTTCGAACGATTTTGAGCAAGTCATGTTGCATGTCGGATTGGATCTGGAGCGATTGCAAAACAACAGCGGCATATCGAAGTCAAAACCAGTTGAAGGCATTGTGTTGCTCAATCCGCATCGAGTCGCACCCGAAGAGTCGTTTGCATCAAAGCGAGTGGACTACACAGTCGAGCACTCCCAGCAAGCGAAACAGTTCTTTGGAAACGCGAACTACAAGGGGGATCTGTTTACGCATCGAATCGCATGGGCTCACTTTGCGCAACTGCAGCAGCAAAGTCCGTTTGGAACACAGGCATCAAATCTCGTGCGGCTTCAGCCGATGTCGCCGGTCGGACAGTTCAATCGACGCCGTTTTGTCGAAGCGATTAAAGAGCGAGATTCCAGATTGTTGGTCGATGGTGGTGTCGTGATGACGTTTGGTCAGGAAGCAGCGCTTACAGACATGATGAGTGTCTTTAACCAGCTTCCCGATGAGCCGTTTACCGATGTCATTCCGGCTACCGCCCGGTTGCTTGACGATGCTCAAACCAGCTTGGCAATGAATTCGCTTCCGATCGCGGTTCGTCAATTGAATTCGCCATCGGGATCCTATTTCTACGTCGCCAATGCCTCGCCTTGGCCACTCCAAATCCGGGCGACAATAAACTCCGACGGCAATGAACTCTCTAACGTTCCCGAAGTCGAATCGTTTTCGAAACAGAAGCTGGCGGTCCGACGGGTATTGGATAAATCGTCCCCATCGGAGCAAGGGGCTCAAACAAGCGGCGACTACGAGGTCGTTTTTGAAATCCCAGCCTATGGATTGCGGGGTGGACGTTCGTTGACGGCTGGTTTCTCAATTGAAGACTTTGAGTTTACGCTACCCGAAGGCGCTGACAAAGTTTTCAAGAAGCAGGTTTATGCTTTGGAAGCCAAGCTGATTAAGGCTAACAATCCAGACCCAGTTTCGGCAATTGACAATCCGGGATTCGAATCTTCAGGGCAACCTTCGCTCGACGGGTGGGACCTGGGCCAACAAGCAACCAGCAAGATAAAACTTAGTTCGTCAGACTCGATTGCCCCTGGACAATCAGGAACCGGTGCATTGGTCATGAGTAATGACGGAAATTCGCCGGTCTGGATTCGAAGCAATGCATTCTCAGGGCCGGAGACAGGCCGGATTTCGATTTCTGTCTGGCTGAGAATTGACGAAAACGCTCCTCAACCTCCGCTGCGATTGGCTGTCGAAGGAAAGTCCAAAGGCGGCAATTATTACCGGTTCGGTTCGGTGGGAAGTCTATCACCTGACCCGGCGATCAACCAAGTCGATTCTCAGTGGAAACGGTTCGCCGTTCACTTCGATGATTTGCCAATCGAAGGGTTGTCCAACGTGCGCGTCGGGTTTGATCTGATGGGACCGGGGGAAGTACAGATCGACAACGTTCAAATCTATGATCGGTGGTTTGACGAAAATGACGCTAAAGCGATCACGCAGATTCTCGCCAGTACCAGCCCTCTGCTCTCAAAGCCTGAGACGATCGATAGTTGTCGGCGACTTTTGGAGGGTTACTGGATTGAGTTTCTTGACCGCTATGCTCAAACCGGATCACCCAATGTTGCATCCAGTTCGGCTGGAACCAGTATTCGCCAGGCCGACGTGCCTGAAGAAGTCTCTCGTGAACCCGCCAGCGCTGAAGAGTTTTATCAGCCCAACCAATACGAGCAGGGCGAAGTTTGGAACCCGGAAGAAAAGCCTCGCATCCCAATGTTCCGACGGCTACGAAATCTCGTTCCCGCTCGCAAGCCGCAACTGCGATAAGGTTCAGTTTTTACTTTACTTGAAAAATCGCCCGTGTGAATTCTGCTTCACCCGAAACAAATTCGACATCGATCAAAATCGCATAAACAGGAAGCGATCCGATCCGATTGGTTCCGATCTTGACCAGGTCTTTGTGAGTGCAGATCAGAGCTTCGGCTCCGGATTGATTGGCTTTGTCGGCCAGCATCTCAACATCACTGCGCGTGAATTGATGATGATCTGGAAAAAACTCGCGTCCACAAATCTGCAAATTGATCTCTTCAAGCGAACTGGCAAAGCTCGCGGGGTTGCCAATCCCACAGAACATAAAAACGGGTTTCCCGTTGAGTACTTCGACGTCCAGCTTTGATCCATCGGATTGTAAGAGATTGGTGAAAGCCGTTCTCGTACTCGCCGTTGGCACATCGGGCGCGTGTTTAGAGATGCGGTCGAAAATTGCTGTTAGGGCGCCTGCTGAGACCAGATTCACTCGGGTAACGATGATGAAATTGCATCGGCAAAGATTCGACTCTGGTTCGCGTAGTAGACCACGCGGTAATAGTCGGTCGTGTCCAAACGGGTTAGTCGCATCGATCAAGACAATGTCGAAGTCACGATGCAGTTGGCGATGTTGAAAACCATCGTCCAGCACAATGATCTGCGATTCAAGCTCCTCGACTGCAATCTGAGACATGCTGAACCGATCGGGATCCTGTAAATGAGGGACGTCGGGAAGTCGATCTTCCATTTCGATCGCTTCATCGTTGCGCCCACCAGAATCGCCTGGGGCAGAGTACCCTCGGCTGATCAACACTACACGCAGGCCACGTTGACGAATCTGTTTCGCGATCCAGATCACCAGTGGCGTTTTGCCGGTGCCACCGGTCGTCAGGTTTCCCACGGAGATTACCGGAATTGAAGCTCTTTTGACGACCTCTGTATCTCGGTGTTTGATCGCTCGATCAAACTTTCGATTTCGAGTCTGAACTACGATTCGATAAACAGGCGTCAGGCAGCCGAGCCCCATTCGGACAATTGAGGCAAAAACTCCTTTTCGATTGCCGCTAATAATATCGAGTAGTTGGTCACGGCTGAGCATGGCTAAACAGTAAGCAGAGCATCTGTTTTGATCAACTGGGTCAGACGAGTACGTTAGTTAGACATTTAGACATCTCGGCTTTGGCACTAAATGTCAACTCGCCGGATTACGAACTGTTACATCTCGCATTACCGGCGAAATGAATAGATTCAGTCTCAGGCGATTGATGCTAACGAGATGGAACCGCAGCTGCGCTCGGACCGTCAAAGTCACCAAATCGTCGCGCCGCAAAGCCGTTAGGACACACCATAGCCGTCAAGAAGCGAAAACCAAGCCAAACCCAGACTACGTTCAGTTCTGTTGCAAGCGTTCGTGCTAGCACGCAAATTCGTTAGAACTTGCGACTTAGTTCTCGCATCGGCCCAATCGTTTGACGATTCCCGATACAGGTCGTACCCGATCTGTTTCGGGTTCGACCGCTTGGATGAAATCCTGGTTTGGGTTTCGTCCGATCGCGAATCACTTACTGGGTTGAATTATCAACGAAGTAATTCGCACTTTGTTCCGCCAAATAGTTGCTCTGACCCAGACAAAGAACGAAACCATGAAAAGAAAACAACTGCTTAATTTGTTTTTACTCGGATTGATTAGCTGCGGCTTGTTGACCACTAATGCACAAGCACAAAAGGCGTTCGGCTCAGTGACAAATTTTCAGGACGATTCTCCGTTCCCAAGCGGCGATGATGATTCACCGTTCGCTCAAGAGGAATCTCCTTTCCCAGATGAGCCTGGGGTTGATGCGGAGCTTCCCAAGCCGCCAGCTCAGGATCGTACGATCGAAGACGATCTACCAGAGAGGTTCAGCTCCAATGATGTTTCCGATTCGCAAGAGCAGAATATCATGATTAATTCGCGCTACGCTGGTTGGCAAGGCGCTGCGATGGGCGCCGGTGACGATCGTGTCGGCGACGAGTTGAGGGCCAATTGGCTGATGGTCGATAACAACGGTCGTTTTGAAGGCAAAGTAATTCCTGGAGAGGGTGCCGACGTGAGTCGGATGAACGTCTTCCTGATGAATATGGGCCGGCTTGTTAAGCAGACAGCGCTCGATGAATCAGGGCGCTTTGAGTTCAACAACGTGCGCCAAGGAGCATATGCGTTGGTCGGCTGGGGTGACAAGGGATTCTTCGCTTTTGGTGTGAACATTCTCGCCAGCAATCCTAAGGCTGTAGGAGAAATCAAAAACAGAATTACGGTGACGGCATTCCAGAATCGGACGACAATCAACACCGACTGGATCAGCCACTACTCTGCGCAAGTTGCATATCGAGTCTATGGGCGTTATCCAGTGGGCGAAGGTCCCGACGATCCTGCCAGGCTATACGGTTTCCGCGGTCTTGTTAACAACTTTCCAGACGGGATTCCAGCGACTTCAATTTCGAGTCACCGCGTTGAAACAACTGCAGATGGCCGTTTGGTCGGTCGAGTGCATCAAATGAATTCGATCAGTGGTCGTCCTGTTGACGTTCGCACCACCAAAGTTCTGTTGCTACAAGGCGATGATGTCGTGGCTTCAACATCGACAGACAACTATGGAGTTTTCGAATTCCAACAAGTTCCCAGTGGAAGCTACGGTGTCGTGGCTGCCGGAGTCGATGGTGTCGGGCTGATCGGAATTACGGTTGGTGATTCTAAAGATGCCATGAACGACCAAGGCGTGTTGATTGCCGACGGCGAATATCCGATAGATTTTACCTTGGTTTCATCCGAGACGATGGGATGGCTCAACCACTACGCGAACGAAGTGGCTTACCGGCGCGGTTTACTTGCTCCACGACCACCAAAACCATCTAGGGCTATTGCAGACGCTGGCTTGGGGGGCGGAGTTTGCAACCACTGCGGGAATCAGGCCGGTGGGTGCAATGCCTGTCAGCAACAGTACTTGCTAAGTGCTTGCCGACAACGTGGTCTCACGTTTGAGCAGTGGCAACAGTATTGCCAAGGCAGGAAGTTACCTGGCCACTTTTCATTCTCCGACCTTGGCAATGGCGCGCTTGTCGACAGAACGGCAGATCGAATTCGCAAGAGCACTAACCGTCTCAACGGTGTGTTCGATCGAGCATTTTACCCGAGTGAATCCGAAGTCAATCAGCTGTTGCAAGATGCGATTCGATTGGAACGACAGTTCGAACAGTTCAACGCGCCACGTAGATTCGCTCCTCAAGCTCAACCGTTCGGACCTCAACAGGCTTTGCCTCCGCAAGCTTTCGGGGCGCCACGCGCACCAGGTGCATCCCTACCCCTTGCTCCACAAGTTCAGTCGCCAACATACGCCATGCCAGATGCTCCGTCGCTACCCTCGATTGTCGCACCTGGTTCAGCAGAGGGCTTGAGCCAGTCCGGTTTTTAATCGTCGAAGAGCGGAGCAATTCGACAGCAATGTAGGGACAAAGAAAAAGCAGCGCCAACTTGGCGCTGCTTTTTTCATATCTAAATGGGTAGCTGAGTGGCTGGGGTCAAGCGCAGCGAGCCCTCAGCTGATATGCTGATCAAGCACCTAATCCTAATAAAAGGCGAAGTGCTCTGGGGGCTCACTACGTTCGACCCCAGCCACCCTATCACAGCTTATCTATCACAGATTCACTCCATCACAGATCCACCCTGTCCCAATTTCACATTTTTTCATGAAAGCAATTGGGCTTATTGGGTGAGATTACATCGCATTAAAAGTCCTCATCGGGAAACGCCCCGCCTTGGAATGCATCGATACCGACCTTGATCAGTCCGAGAATGCCGTCTTGCATTTCAAATCGCATTCGAATCCCGTTCTCGATCAAGTTGGAAGTCATCTGCATGCGGTCGTTGCCCGCCGTTTCAAGCGCATCGGCCATCGCTTCGACGTTGGGATCGCCTTCCATCGAAGCTGCGAATCTGAGGATAGGTGCGATGTTCAAGTTGTATTGCATCAGATCCTCTGTCGCATTCTCGCCATCAATGGCTTTCTTGAGTACGTCGACTGGATTGCTTCCACCAGCAAGATAGGCTTGCTTGGTTCCAATTCCCACAATCAGAGTGATCTGGTCGCCCAAGGCGTCACGCATCTCTTCTTCTTGGTCGGGAACTTGCAACACGATTTCATGAAGCGTGACATTTTTGTGGCTTCCTGAATTCAAGTTGACTTCGATTTCGTCGCCCATCTGCTCTTCTGCAATGGCAATCAAGTCTTTGATTGTGCCTTCCAGTTTTCGTGGATCAGCAATGTGAGCACCAGCAGCGAAGTTGATGTCGCCCTCTTTAAGCATCAAAACGGCGCCCGTGTCGAGCAGTCCTTCTTTAAGCGTCTCGTCCATGACCTCTACAAGTTCATCGACCAGCTTGGTGACTCGGGCAAGCTCTTCCTCGGTCATGTCGGCTTCATTGTCGAGCTCTTGCAGCCCGGCTTTTTTCATGTCAGCCATCATCGTGGAGTATTGCTGGGCATCTTCAGGGTGGATTCGGGTCATCGCGTTTAGAGTAAACGCGGCACCTTCCATCAAGAATCCTGTGAATCCGGATTTGTCGCCAGGCTTGTTGAGGTTCATTCGCTCTGCCAAGCCTGAGCCGGGCAAAGCGGTAAAATCAATGTCCATCGAAATGGTCTTGCCTTCTTCGTCAGCCGACATGCCGAAGATCATCGAATCAGAATCTTCGAACAACCTTTCCATCTGCTTGAGCTGCATTTCGAGATTCTTCTTCTGAAACTCGGCCTGGATATCGTCGTCCAGGCTGTCAAACGTGTCTTCGGAGCTTTGACGGATCAGGTCCATGACTTGATCACGCATCTTTTTGGGAATTCGCTGGGCAAATATTTTGGCTGAAAGGTTGAATTTATCGGGAAGATCCCCCAGAAGTTTGACTGGGTTCTCTGGCAGCTCGTCAAACATTTCAATCTTGTTGGAGAAGAACGCGATACCGTCACGTTCTTTGATCATCATTTCGTTGCCGTCGTCAGTAATCACGGTAGTGAACTCGTCACCTTCCTCGACCTCGGCGAATCCTGAAATGACGTCGAGCATTTCGTCGAGATCCTCAACGGGAACGAACCCCAGAAATTCTGGAACATCGCTGTCTTCGGTCAAATAAAGCAAAACACCAGCGTTCTCTTTGCTGTCGAGACCCTTGGTGTATCCCTTGATCATCGCACCGGCCATGAATTTCATCTGTGCGAAACCCGAGGCAGTTAGAAGATAGTTGACATCTTTCATCTGCTCGTTGAACTTGGCGATCGAAATGACGACGGCAGGCTCTGGCAAGCTCTGACCGAAGGCTTTGCTCATTGGCAGCATAGACACGACGCCCACAAACATTGCCAACAACAAAGATTTACAAATTGACTTCACAATGATCTCCAGAATTCGGATTTTTGTTTTTGTTTAACGGATTAGATTGGGCGTTTCATGCAACGATTCAAGTTGTTGATTTCGTCGCCCAGCCTGATTGAAACGCGATTCAATGTTGTGGCACCTACGCACTGACGTAAATTGTCTTAGATGAGAGTCTATATGCAATGACTGATTGCAAATTCTGACAGATTTGAACGCAAGCAAATCGTGACTTGGGTGAGCTTGTTTGGGGAGCCGCTAGTCAAATCGACTGCCAGAACAGTGGTAATCGCAAGTGAGGTTTAGGTTTTGCCTAACTCACCAGACCATACTCTCAAACGACGGGCTTGGTTTTGAAGAAAACTGATTTTCAGGCATTCAGCTCTAGAGCGCCAATTTGCCAGTGGCAGCGCAGCAGCGAACTGGCTGGGCAAATACACTGGACGAGCATCGCGACTGCCTGGAACAACAATTGCGCAACTGTAAATTCTAACTTCGATTCCAGATTGGAGTTGCACTAGCGCTGCGAAGTTAGTTCACTAGCGCTCGCGATAGACGATTCGGCCCTTGGTCAAATCGTATGGGGAAAGTTCAACACGGACTTTGTCGCCGGGAACAATTCGAATGAAGTGCTTGCGCATTCGACCAGCCACATGGGCCAGTACTTCATCGCCGGTTTCGAGCTCAACCCGAAATCGCGTATTGGCAAGCGCCTGTGTAACAGTGCCATCAACTTCAAAGGCTTCTTCTTTAGCCATACATCCTCTTTGTAAATTTGAGTGTGAAAAATGTCGCGGCGCTGGGCCGTTCCTGCTTCATCTTACATGGGCAGCGTCTCCAAAGTCCATAGCATCGACCGGTTTTGGAGTTCGATAGAGCTTCTGGATCGCTGATGTATCGCCACTTTGGCTTGTAGAAGACCTTGGAATTCTGATTTGCCTGAGATTTGGTCTACTGGCAGAACGTTTCGCGGAGCGGGAGATTGGTAAACGAAATAGTCAGCCAGAGAGATGATTAGTGATTTTCATGACTTGTAAACACGACAGTTTATTACGATGTAGGCCGGTATCCACTGTGCCTGGCGATGTGGTGCTTGGTTGGGGAGGCGGAACTATCAATTCTTGCAGGGTCAATGATGAGTAAAGGCGATCTGGGGAACCCGTATAAGAGTTCGAAAGTTTCGGGAAAACCCAGGCTTGATTCTGCGCCCGATTCCGATGTACCGGCACAGTCGCCTCGGCGCGTGCTAACTCTATTTGACTGTATCTGCATCATCGTGGGCACGATCATTGGCTCTGGCATTTTCAAAATGCCATCGCTGGTCGCTCCGATTGTGCCCGATACTTTCTCGTTAATCTTGGTCTGGGTTGTGGGGGGAGGGGTTGCGCTGATCGGTGCGCTTTGCTTCGCCGAACTGACGACGACTTATCCTGATCGTGGTGGCGACTATGGTTATTTAAAGCGTGCGTTTCATCCTCGCGTCGGGTTTGCCTTTTCCTGGTCTGCATTTTGGATCGTCCGACCGGCAAATATTGGCGCAATGGCAATGATTTTCGGGGAGTTCGCCCACAAGGCGTTACCGGGGACAATGTCCCTATTGGGGTTTGCGGTTTTGGCGATCGTCATCGTCAGCGCTACCAACTTGATTGGAGTTGTTGTCGGTAAGACAGCACAGAACATTCTGACGGTTGCAAAAGTTTTCGGTATCGTCTTGATCATCGCTTCGCCACTTCTGGTTGGAGCTGATCCGGCTGCTGAGAATCGTCCGGTTGTCGATGCAGCAGTTGTGATTATCCAACTGGCAGGAGAAAGTACTTCCGCTCAATCGGGCGAGACGGCTGAAGGTAGCAATTCGACTGATCCCAAGCCTGAATCTTCAAACACTGCTCAGCCAGGTTGGTTTTGGTTGGCGATGGTGTTGGTCATGTTTACCTACGGAGGTTGGAATGATATCGCGTTTGTGGCAACCGAAGTTCGAGATCCCAAACGAAATTTGTTCCGTTCGCTGGTGATCGGCACGCTGACGGTGCTGTCGGTTTATCTGTTGGTTAATCTCGCGCTGGTGCTGGGTTTAGGTTTCCGTTCGATGGCTGGCGCCGGTGAAAATGCGATGTCGATCCTGGTTGGCCAAAGCCTAGGACAGACCGGAAACCGATTGCTCTCGACGCTGATTTGCGTTTCGTGCCTGGGGTCAATCAATGCGATGATCTTCACTAGCCCGAGAATCTACTGGGCGACAGCGACTGACTACTCGGCGTTGAACTGGCTCGCTGGAGACACGAGGGATAATGGTTGGTGGCGCGCGATGTTACTGCAAGCCGTTGTGACGTTGTTGTTCGTGTTTGCGTTTGGTCGGTCGGAAACCGGCTTTACCGATCTGGTCATCGCCAACGCGCCGTTCTTCTGGGCGTTTCTCGGACTGACAATGGTGGCGATGATCGCGATGCGGTGGAAGTTGGCCGGACAGTTCAGCGGTTACCGAACGCCTTTGTTTCCTCTGCTGCCGTTGCTGTTTCTGGGGACCTGTGGCTTCATGGTCTACCGTAGCTGGACCTACTTGGTTTTTAGTGAGTTGACGATCCCTGCAGCCTTAATGGCTGGCTGGTTGCTGCTGGGAGTTGGGTTGAGTTTTTTGCTGAATCGAAGTCCAGACGGAAACGATTTCAACCAAGAAAAATAGTGTCCTAGACCTCTCCAGGGTGAAATCGAGGGATAAACTTCCACCCCTCTGGATAGTATCGTTTTTTCACACCCCCGTCGTCGCAATTGAGCTCCGCTCGGCAAGAGGCTTCCTCTCGCTGGGGAAGCCTTGGGGTCAATTCGTTCCAAGTTCACCCAAAACTTCACAACAATTGTTTTACATCGCTTGCTCAGCGCACTATTTTGATCAACGTCTATCAAGATCTTTCAATCGAAGTTCGTTTCACTGATAAAATCTGAGGAATCTACCACCATGATCGCTTTAAGCCGAAGTTTTTTCTTAGCCGTTGTTTGTGTTTCTTTAATCGCAAATATCTCCGAGGCGCAGACGGTCACCACCCGATCCGACGTTATTTCCATTGTGGGCACCAGTGCATCTGACAACGTAAGAGTTTGGGATCGGAGCAATGGGACGACTGCCGTCAGAGTCAATGGCGAACTCTATGAATTTGAGACTGCGATGTTTTCCTTCGTCGAGTTTGAAGCTTTTGGAGGCGACGACCGGTTTCGGGCTGATACCGAATTGATAAGCCTTGTTGACGGTGGAAGTGGCAGAGACAGATTGCTTACCGTGTCTGGACCAGCTTTGTTTATAGGCAGCGCTGGTAACGACGTGTTGATCGGCGCTGGAGAAGGTGATTTGTTGGTCGGCGGGAGTGGTGACGACGACATCTACGGCAACGGTGGTGGCGACCAAATTTCTGGAGACTCGGGGACCGATATCATCTATGGCGGATCGGGCGACGACTTCATATCTGGCGGAGCCCAGGACGACTTGATTTTTGGTCAAGCAGGAAATGACAGGGTCTTTGGAGATAACGGGGCCGACGATATCTATGGCGGCAGCGGCAATGACGATCTCGAGGGTGGCCGAGGTCCAGACAGTCTCTACGGTTCCTCAGGCGACGACTTCATTGAGGGCGATAATGGCAATGACATATTGTCGGGTGGAAGTGGCAATGACGCGCTGTGTGCAGGCAACGGTAATGATCGGCTCTACGGAGCATCTGGCGATGACGATCTCTACGGAGGTTCAGGCACAGATCTTCTCAACGGAGGAAGCGGGAACAATTTTGAATCGCAAAACGGTACCTGCTTTTTCTTCGGCATTGATGAGATTGCCTTTTAAACTCACAGTCAGAATCCTCGGGTGGGCGAATCTCCTGCTGAGCTAGAAGTGCGCTATGACGCCGGCTCAGCAGCGCTTCGCCCTCCCAAATAGTGTTTTGACATCTAGGAAACGCGCCAGCGGCTCAACCGCTTGTTCCGCGTTTCAAAAACGGAACTTCCTCGCGAAACAACAAATCGTCTATTGAGCTGGCGAAAGAAAAGCCGATAAGTATCTGAGTAAAAGCCGGAAAAGGTCAGCGAGGATTTAATCTTGCGAATCGAATTTCGCCCCTGTAGAATGCGCTGACGATCAAAGTCGTCGTTAAGTCGCCAACCACCAATCACCAACAAAAGGGCTTCCCTGTGGGAACTAAAAAGACCGGAAAAGGTCGTCGCAAAGTCGGACGCAAAAAGCGTCGCATGCGAGCCAAAATTCGACATCGTAAGAAGTAGTCGATTCTCCTTCGCTTTATCACAGGCGAATTCTCTGTTTTTACTCTCTGAGGATTTGCTGCTGCGCGGATCTACAACAATGGCTCTATGTTAGCCATCAGTCGGTCAGATCGTAAATCCGCACATAGCCGTCGATCATTGCCGATTTGTCGAATTGGGCCAGTGCGTGATCTCTACCTTGCGACGCCAATTGCTCTGCCGAATCGGTTTGTTCAATAAGGTATTTTGTCCAACGGGCAAACTCATCTCGAGCGCCGAAATTCACCGCGAACCCAGTTGCCTGGTGCCGGATAATCGGCGCGGTACCGTCACCTAAGACCGAGATCGCGGGGATGCCACAAGCCATTGCGCTGAGCAAGTTCCCGGACAACGGATCATTGAGGTGCGAGTGCCAGTAGAAGTCCAATCCTGCCACCAGCGTTTCGGGGGATTCCGGGTGTCCAAGGAAGTGAATGTGGGACTTGGACTCCGTTAATGCCGTAAAACGTTTAAGCTGCCTGAGTTGGGGCCCGGTCCCGATGATCACAAAATGAAAATCTTCGCGGATGCAAGTCAATAAATCTGTCGCCCAGATCAGATCTTTCAAGCGGGTTCGGTGGTGAAGCCTTGCCACCGTCCCGGCGATTTTGGAGTCGTCGGGAACACCAATTCGTCCCAGGAGTTCACGTTTCGATTCGAAGCGATTGACTGGCACGCTGGAAACGACTGAGTTGGGAACTATCGAAATTCTTGGCTCGCGATATCCGTTTTCAACCAAGTGTTGTTTCACGGTTTTGTGAGGCACGATCATGCGTTCGACTCGTCGCGACATTCGGTTTTCTAAAAACTGACGCAGGAATCGTTTTTCCGGTTGGCGGTAAAGCTCAGTACCAATCAAGCGAAATCGTTTCAGCGGTTTGGTAAATGGAATCTTTTGAACTGCGGCCAAAGTCAACAATTCCGCGGCGCCACACCACGTGTGGACAATCGTCGGCTCCGTCGAATCGATCAACTGGCGAAGTTCCTTGACGACGTGAAAACCGTCTCGCATTGTGTGTAGCGGTGTTTTGTCGTCGCCGTTAAGAAACGTGACTGCGATATCCAGATCGTTCCAGTCGGTCGGTTCGAATGATCGCTGCCCTAATACCGCAACGTCGACCTTGCAACCTCGAGCAACCAAACCGGCGGCTAGCACTTTGAGTTGCTGCGCAGCTCCGAGTGGAAAAAGATTCACGATGACGAAGAGGATATGTTGATTCACAGCGAGATTTCAAACGTTTGTGGATATCTGTATGACTGAGCCCAGATCCTATGCAGGACGGACGACACGATCAATCAAGCTGACTCAAAAAGGCCCGAGGAATTCTGCGGCCAATGTCGAATCTTCGATCGTCGAAAGCGACGCGCCTGCGTTTTGGCCAAGTGTTTTTCGAAGTTCAGTGTTCTCCAGAGTTTCAATGATCGTTTGAGCGATCGCCGGCTTGTTCTGAGCTTCGACGACGATTCCGCTCACTTGATTTTCAACCACCGAGTTCGTCCATGGATGGTCGGTCACAATCGGACAGAGATTTTTTGCCATCGCGAGTTTGAGAAAACTGCAGCTTTGATTGGATCTCAGCGGATGCAAGTAGAGATCGGCAGCCGTAAAAACATCATCAAGCTCGTCGAAACTGCCGGGCATGATTGCCGAGTGGACCAAGTGCTTGTCCGTGATCAAATCCCAGACATCTCTGCTGTTTCTTCCTTCTCCAATGATCCACAAGCGCGCGCTGGGAAATCGGCGTAACACACGCGGCCAAGCCGCGACAAGATCAAGCACTCCCAAGTCGTCGTCCATCGGTGCTCCGGTGACAACTAGTGGCTGATCAGAGTCGACCATCAAAACTGGATGGGCATCTGATATTGCGACTCGAGCGGCAGCCCGACTCAAGGGTAGTTGTGAACCGTCACGATCAACGGGTGCCGGATCGGCAAAGACAGAAATCTTTTGAGTGTCGATCGATGGGTGTAACGCAAGTCGCTCAGCCGTCCATTGAGAGTCAACGATCAGCCGCTGGGCAGATTCGATTGCCGTCAACTGACGGCTGGAGAAATTTGGACGAGCTTCTTTGCCTCCAAGCGTCAGTCCGTCGATGCGGATCGAAAACGGAATCGTCTCGGCAAACGATTTCGAAACGGCCCAGGCTTCATCGCCGAGGCCAAACACGATGATCGATTCGGGGTCGGACTCTGCCATTGCGCGATTCAAATTACGAACGTACCGAAAACTTCCCCATGGTCCTGAGATAGGTCGATTGATTCGATGTACGTTCAGGTTTTGGTATTTGAAATATGAGGGCCAGCTTTTCTCCCAGCGAATCGTAAAAATATCGACATGATGTCCAACCGCATCGATCGCGCTGGCTATCTCGCACGCCGCCAACTCGGTGGAACTGCTAATCGGCCAGAATCGGCGAGTAACGATCGCAATTCTCTTTGAGCATGAATTTGGTCCCGAGTTCATTAGACTTCTCTAACTCGAAACGCCTTGGATATCTGCCGGCTCCAGAATTGCCAGATACGGTAGGTTGCGATACTCATCGTTGTAATCCAATCCATAACCAACGACGAACTCATCGGGAATATCGAACGCAATAAACTCCGGTTTCCAATCGACTTCCTGACGACCCGTTTTGAGCAGCAAAACTAAGGACTTTAAACTCGTTGGTCCCAATTCCTTCATCAACTGGGTGACTTCTTCCAGGGTATGACCAGTGTCGAATATATCGTCGATCAACAGCACGTCACGTCCGGCGATGTCGAGCATCATTTCTGAGTTGATCGTCAACGCACCGCGCTGGGTTCCTTCGTAGCTGCTGGTTTGCACAACGCCGACTCTGAGCGGCATCTCAAGTTTCCGGATCAAGTCTGCCATCAGGATGACACTGCCGGTCAGGACACCAACGATTGTCAGCGGTTTGCCCTGATAGGTTTCATTAATCTGGCTGGCAAGTTTTTCAACGCCTTCGTTGAGAGCTTTTTCGGATAGCAGGATCTTCACGTTATTCTCAGTCTGGTTGAAGCCGGCCAGAACCGACTGACTATGGGTAGCAGCATTACTTGCAGAATGAAAACGTGCTATGAAGCAGGTTCAACTGTTCAAGGTGGCAGAGACGCATTGTATCCAAACCGATTTGAATCTTTCTACCAACTAAGCCAGAATACTGGCAACTAATCCGGAAACTTAATTGCGGGATGATCATATGAAGCGATTGCGGTCAGCACGAGGGTTGGGGCTGATAGTCGCAGGGATATGCATCCATGCCTGTGCAGGCCTGTTGGCCGATGACTGGAACCAGTGGCTTGGTCCTGACCGTAACGGGACTTGGTCTCAATCGGGTGTCATCGATTCGTTTCCCGCCGAAGGGCTCACACCCGTTTGGCGGCAGCCGATTGCGGCTGGTTTTTCTGGTCCAGCAGTCGCTGGTGATCGCGTCTTTGTCGCCGACTACGTTCACAAAGAGGGCGACGCCACGTTCAACGCCAGTGTTCGAAGCAAACTCAAAGGCACCGAGCGGGTTCATTGTTTCAACCGCGAAACTGGCGAACCTATCTGGCAGAAATCGTATGAGCGTCCATACAACATTTCGTATGCGCTTGGCCCGCGGGCAACACCGACCGTTGACGATGACAAAGTCTTTGTACTCGGCGCAGAAGGCGATTTGAGGTGCCACAAAGTCGTCGACGGCGAAGTCGTCTGGGAGTTGGATTTAAAAAAGGAATACCACCTGGAAGAAGCCCCGATGTGGGGCTACGCTGCGCATCCGCTGGTTCATGGTGATCACTTGTATTGCATGGTTGGCGGAAAAGGAAGCATCGCGGTCGCCTTCAACAAAAACACTGGCAAGGAAATTTGGCGTTCGCTTTCTTCCAAAGACGCCGGCTACTGCCCGCCCACGTTGATCAACGCCGGCGGAACTGACCAGCTGTTGATCTTTCACCCGACCGCGCTGGTCAGCCTCGACCCGAAAACGGGCAAACAATATTGGTCGGTCAAAATGAGTCCGGCCTACGGTCAGTCAATCATCGCTCCGATCAAGCACGGTGATTATCTGCTGGCCACGGCCCTTCAAGGCGGCTCGGTTTTGTTGAAACTTGATTCTGAAAAGCCAGCCGTTACCGAAGTCTGGCGTGGCAACGGCGTTTCACCCGATCACAATCCACCGATTCTGGTCGACAATCATATTTACGGCATCGACGTCAAAGGTCGGTTGCGATGTTGCGAGTTGGTATCTGGCAAGCGCGTTTGGGAGTCATTGGCGACTTGCCACAACGGACGCCCAGCCGGATCCACCACCGGATTCATGGTTCGAAATGGTGATCGCTGGTATATCGTTACCGAGCAAGGCAAATTGATCGTGGCGAAAATGTCGCCAGCAGGGTTCGAGGAGTTGGGGAGGACCCAGCTTGTTGAACCTACAACCAATGTTCGCGGACGAAATGTCGTTTGGAGCCATCCAGCGTTTGCTGGTAAATGTATGTTCGCCAGAAACGATAAAGAGATCGTGTGTTATTCATTGGCAATAGAAAAAGACGCCGGGAAATAAGTTCATGATCAGAGGACCAAGCCGCGTTTCGGGAGAGACAATCCAGCGTTAGGCCGCCTAGCCGGGCGAACCGCATTTGGGAGGGCGAAGCTCCCGCTGAGCCGGCGGGGTCAAACAATTCTGCAACGATCGTCTGGCAACTACCTGCCCTTGATGTATCCATTCCTTTTTTCGAGATCCCAATGTCGAAAAGTCGCAAACATCCCGCTCATGGAGTGGAGCACAAAGCGAGTCAACCAACGGTCGTCTATGATACGGTTTGCACTGCATCCAAGCGGGCTTGGCTCGCAACTCCCGAGATGCACGATTGTCTAATCAAAGTTTGGCGGGACGATGCTACGTCGTGGCTAGTCGGACGATATGTTGTGATGCCTGATCATGTTCATTATTTTGCTTGGGCAACACCCGAGTCACGTGACTATCAAAACTGGGTGAAATACTGGAAGTCGAAATTCTCCAAGTCGCATGGCAAAAAAAATTTGAGGATGCAATCCGATAACTGGGATACAAGAATGCGTTGTGAGTCACAGTATGAAGAAAAGTGGCAATACGTACGCCAGAACCCGGTTCGAGCAGGTTTGGTTGAGAATGCGGACCATTGGGAGTTTTCAGGTGTGGTTTATGATTTGAAGTGGTGAGCTGAAGCGTGGCGCTGGCTCAGCAGGAGCTTCGCCCTCCCGAATGACGCTGGCTCGAACCGGGTTCGCGGATGCTGACCGTCCTACCCTTGCCCGTTGACACGGGTGTGGGTCATTTGAATTGCCCGCAGCAGGCCCTTGGCCTTGTTCATCGTTTCTTCGTATTCGCTTGTTGGGTCGGAATCAGCCACGATTCCAGCGCCGGCTTGGACGTAAGCCTTGTTGTCTTTGATCACCATCGTTCGTAGCGCGATGCAGGTGTCCATGTTGTTTGAATAATCGATGTAGCCGACCGCGCCCGCGTAAGGGCCACGGCGATGCGGTTCGAACTGGTCGATGATTTCCATGGCGCGGACTTTTGGGGCACCTGAAACGGTGCCGGCTGGAAGGCTGGCCATCAACGCATCAAACGAATCGCGACCCTCTTGCAACTGACCGATCACGGTTGAAGAAATGTGCATCACGTGGCTGTAACGCTCCACGACCATGACGTCGGGAAGCTCAATGGTTCCGTACTGAGCAACGCGGCCGACATCGTTGCGGCCCAGATCGACCAGCATCACGTGCTCGGCTCGTTCCTTCTCATCGCTGAGCAGTTCATTCTCGAGGGCGAGATCTTCGGCGGGTGTTTTTCCCCGTTTTCGCGTTCCCGCCAGCGGTCGGACTGTCATTTCGTTATCGACGACCCGGCACATGATCTCGGGCGAGCTTCCCACCAGCGTCGTTTTGTCGGTACGAAGAAAGAACATGAACGGGCTTGGGTTCATGACCCTTAAACTACGATAAATCTCGAATGGATCGCAGCTGATTTCCAGTTCCAAACGTTGGCTCAATACGACTTGGAAGATGTCTCCGGCGCGAATGTACTCGATGCAATCTTTGATGGCTTGCTCAAACTCTGCCTGAGTAAAATTCGATTTGAAATCGGGGACATCGCCAGTGGGAAGATCGGCATCAAGGCAACAAAGATCGACGGTCGGTTGATTGAGCAGTTCGATCATCTCATCGATGCGCTGGTTGGCATCCGCATACGCGGCCTGCAGTGTGTCGTGGTACTTGGGCCAAGCGAGTGCAACCACGGAGATTGTTTTGGTGATGTGATCGAACACCAACATCCGATCGTAAAACGCGAACGACATATCAGGAAGTTCGCGATCATCGGGTGGCGAGTTGGGCAAGTCTTCGACATAGCGGACTACATCGTATCCCGCGTACCCGACGGCTCCACCAGTGAACGGAGGCATGTCGGGAAACGTCGCGACGTTGTACTGCATGATCCGGGAGCGAATTTCTTCAAGCGGATTGTCCGACTCGAAGGTTTCTGATTTCCCTTTTCTGGTAACAGTCACCGTATTGGCGCTGCTGCTGACGACGACTTGAGGGTCCATCGCCAGAAAGCTGTACCTTCCAACGTTCTCGCCACCGACAACCGACTCGAACAGGCAAGCCGTTCCGCCGTTGTCAATTCGTTTAAAAGCCGACACAGGTGTCAACGAATCAGAAAGAAGCCGCCGAAAAACTGGAACTGCGTCGTGAGCGTCCGCCAACTCACAAAACTTGTCTAAAGTTGGAAAACTTGCCATGGTCTGAGTCTATATGGAAAAACGAACTAAGCTCCAAATAACAAGCTCGTCGTAGAAAGAACTAATTTTTTCGGTCTTGGCCCGAAGTGAATTGCAACTGAATTGCTAAGCCCTACAAGCTTAACTGTCGATAACACATTGAGCAATGTCGCGGTTGGTTGGGCATCCTGCCTGACATCGAATATGTCTTCTCCGACGATGCGCTGTCTGGCAGGCAAGATGCCTATCATACGGACGAAGGTTAGCGCCAAATCCAACGCAACCCCAATCTGAAATTTGATTTTATCAATACTGCTGCAAAAGATATCAGCTCCGATGTGCCTTGTATCGGCCCGGGCCTTATGTCGGCTTGGATCAGTCTTATCCAGTATCGGAGCAACTTATCCTCTTGTTTCGCTAAATGTTGGGATTGATCATCCGATGGGCGATTGTTATCAGCTTGTCGCCATCGTGCCATCAACTGGGGTAAGCAAGCCAGCAAGAAACCTTGTACCGGGTTGCTGCGAGAGATAAAATTCAGCAGTCTTCGATGATGGAACATCAAGACGTACCCAAACTTGAAATGACGACCTGGGATTAGGGTCGATCAAATAAAAATATGAAATGCCAGAAATGCCAAAAGCAGGCAACCTTTCACATTACCGATTTGACCGGTGATGACCTCTTGGCTTTGCATCTTTGTCCCGATTGCGCCAAGCAATACCTCAACACCGAGGATGCGCCTGATCAGGATGCTCAGATGATGTCGGGAGTTCTGGAGCAGCAGCTTAAACCGCTTGAGCAGACGGCGGATGACTTGCGGGCGCTCGATTCAAAAAAATGTCCGATCTGTGGGATCTCGTTTTATGAGTTTCGGCAGGCCGGGCGTCTTGGTTGTCCGCACGACTATGTGTTCTTTGGTGATGAACTCGAGCCGCTATTGGTTAACGTTCATGGCGACAATCAGCACGTTGGCAAACAGCCCAAGCGCGGAGTGCGCGATACTGAATCGCAAACAGAGCTAATTCGTCTTCGTCGACAAATGAAAGAAGTCGTCGAGCAGGAAGATTATGAAAAAGCTTCCCAGCTTCGAGATCAAATTCGTAAGATCGAAGGCGAGGGTAATAATGTCGATTGATGAGATTCTCGATCAGAATGATGTCGTGATCAGCAGTCGGATTCGATTGGCTCGCAATATCGCTGATTTTCCGTTTGTCAACGTTTGCTCTGATGATCAGCGTGAGCGAATCGAGTCGACGGTACGCGATGGTTTGCTTGACGACGAACTCCTGAGCGAACTGTCATTTGTTGATTCGCTTGAACTCGAAGCCCTTGAGCGACAATTCCTGCTTGATTTGCAACAAGTTAGTTTCCGCAACGATGCTTCTGATTCGGCGGACACGATCAAAGCCTCCAAAGCCGTCGTTAGCGAGACTGCGATCAAAGTCGATCAAGCGCCAGCCGGCCCGCTGGATGATCTTTGTCTGACCATCAACGAAGAAGATCACTTGCGGCTGACCGTGACAAGGAACGATTTCGATTTGGTAGCGGCGTGGCAGCAGATTAGTGCGCTCGACGATCAGATTGAGCAGCACATAAACTATGCATTCAGTCCTCGCTGGGGTTATTTGACGGCTTGTCCGGCCAACGTTGGGACTGGAATGAGAATTAGCGTTCTGGTTCATCTGCCGGCCTTGGTTATCGCCGGGCAAACGGAAAAGGTCTTTCGTAGTGTTCAGCGAGTCAATGTGGTGGCCCGGGGAATGTTTGGCGATCGGGCGGTCGGCGACTTTTTCCGGATCAGCAATCAGTCGACGCTTGGTTGCACTGAGTCCGAGTTGATTGAGCAGGTCGCCAGCGTGATTCCGGCGCTGGTGAAGTACGAACGCGAGGCGAGAGATTTTCTGTTGACGCAGAATCGTGAAGGCGTTCGACGGCGTGTATTAGTGTCGCTGAAGGAACTTTGTCGCTGCGATCTTGATGATAACAGTAGGGAAAACAACGAGGAAATCATGTCGTTGCTTTCTCAGGTTCGGATGGGGCTAAGCATGGGATTGCTTGGTCAGGAAGAAGCCAACAAAGTCAAACGGCTGTTTAGTCTGGTTCACTTACGTCATCGATTGTTTGCCGCCATCACGCGAGAGGATTATTCTGAGGCTTCGTCGCTGCGCGATCAGATCAAGGATCTTGAGATCAGCGCAGGTGTATCGCAAGACGATCTTGCCGACGGCTCCGAGGGAGGTTTGGTATGACGCTTGAAGGGATGGAAGGACGTTGCGGCGAGTGGTTGCGCGGTTCGGGACCTGAGTCCGACATCGTCATGAGTAGCCGCATTCGGTTGGCGCGAAACCTCGCCGACTATCCATTCATCCGTCGTTGCACTGATATCGACCGCGCCAACATCGAATCGACAGTTCGGGAACGGCTCAATAAAGAGCCCCGCGATCATGTTCTTTCATTCATTAACGTGGCTGAGCTTGATGAGCTTAATCGGCAGTTTCTGGTTGAGCGCCAGTTGATCAGCCGCGAGCACGCCAGCTCCGACGGAGCACGCGCGGTTGCGATCGACGAGGAAGAGGGCATGAGTTTGATGGTTAACGAAGAAGACCATCTGAGAATTCAAGTCATGAAGAGTGGTCTTGATTTGGCGGGAGCCTGGGACCATATCAACCGGATTGACGATTTCGTCGAAAGCCGTGTCACTTACGCTTACCATCCCAACCTCGGTTATTTGACGGCTTGTCCAACCAATGTTGGAACTGGCATGCGGGTCAGCGTTTTGGTTCATCTGCCGGCTCTTGTGATCACGCAGCAAATTGAAAAGGTTTTTCGGAGCCTGCAAAAAATCAACTTGGTCGTGCGTGGTTTGTACGGTGAAGGAACTCAGGCGATGGGTGACTTCTACCAAGTCAGCAATCAGATCACGCTTGGCAAGACCGAGCAGGAGTTGATCGATCAGGTTGGTGACATCATTCCAGTGGTGATCCAGTACGAGCGAAAGGCTCGTGACTTTTTGATCAATGAAAAGCAAAACGATTTGTTCGATCAGGTTTCGCGGGCGTACGGTACGCTGCAGAATGCTCAGCAGATCAGCAGCGAAGAGACAATGTTTCTGCTTTCGCGAGTTCGCATGGGAATCAATCTTGGTTTGATTGGTGATCTGGAGATTCCCGATGTGAACCAGTTGTTCATCCGGACGCAGCCGGCGCATCTGCAAAAGCTCAGCCGAACGGAGCTTAATACCGACCAGCGAAACGTCGAGCGTGCGAACTATTTGCACAGGCAATTGAAGCTCGACGGTGGATCGGATGCTGAGAAGAACTAGGGGTTTCCTATACGACTGGCAAAGCCAATGCCGTCCCGTCGGCTACGTTCAAAACGACGGAGATAAGACGGCGCTCCTGCCTCTTCCTATTGCGTTTTTGGTGAAGCATTTGAAGGGCAAGAGAGTGCCCGTCCTACCATTGCCGGCAACATTCTGACGGGCAAGAGTACCGTCCCGCTATTTGCCGGCAACCCAATACAAAACTTGGGTGAAGCGCTGAGCATTACCTGTGATGACGATTGATTTTTCACGGTTTGTTGATTCTGATAGGCGCTTCGCAAATTCAGGGAAATATAGAGAACTCATGTCAACGCAAACTGACTTGGAATCCGCGGTCAAACAAGCCCGTGAGAAACTTGACGAGCATACCTACAACATCGTTCAGCGGCACTTTCACGAGTCCACGGGTTGCCCGTTTTGGCTTGGGAAAAAAGCCGAATTGAACTTCGATCCGCTGACCGAGGTCAAGTGTTATGACGACCTCAAAAAGTTCCCGTTGTTTGAAGACGACTGGCTGCGTGGTGGGCCGGTTGAAAGATGGCGGATGAAAGATCATGCCGATCGTCCGACTTATGTTTTCGAAACCGGTGGAACGACGGGGCTGCCCAAAAGCCGCGTCGTGGTCGAAGACCACTGGCGAGACTACGAGATCTTCAGTGATACACTTCCCGATGAGTACTTTCCTCGCGGGTCGAACTGGTTGATGCTTGGTCCATCAGGTCCTCGTCGATTACGGTTGGCAGTTGAGCATCTGGCTCAGTATCGAGGCGGCATCAGCTTTTGCATCGATCTTGATCCTCGCTGGGTAGTGAAGCTCATCAAGAAGGGCTGGATGGAGCACTTGGAAGAATACAAGAAACACTGCATCGATCAGGCGGTTTCGATTCTGACTGCTGGCCACAATGTCAAATGCATGTTCGGTACGCCCAAGCTAATCGAGTCGCTTTGCGAAGGCTTGGAAGAGCGCGGAACGACGCTTGCCGAAGTCGGCATCACGGGGATCTTCTCCGGCGGCACCGAGTTCACTCCCCAGTGGACCCGTTATTGCGTCGAAGAGTTGTTCGGCGGTCCGCCTGAAGAAAGCGGAATCTATATGACGCCGACCTATGGCAATACGCTGATGGGACTGGCGTGTAGCAAGCCAGTCAAGGCGGAAGAAAAATACAAGATCGCTTACTATGCTCCGCAGCCACGCGCGTGCACTGAGGTGGTGAGCTTTGACGATCACAATACTGTTGTTGGTTTCGGCGAAACCGGACGAGTTAAGCTGACGACGTTGACGCCGGAGTTCTTCGTTCCGGGATTCCTGGAGCGCGACGAAGGCGAGCGGGAAATGCCGTTCGAGAAGTTTCCTTGGGATGGAGTTAGTGGCGTCCGACCGTTCCATGAGATCGCGGCGTCGACAACAGTCGGGGTGTACTGATCGGACAGCGGTCTGGCGCTCGATGGTAACCCGGCGCGTTAGCGAGGGCGAACTCAGTTTCAGCTTCTCCCTCGCTCACGCGTCGAGCTAGTGATTTTATTAGCCGTTTGGGCGATAGCCCCGGTTGAACTGCCATTAACCGTGGCTATCGCCAAAACGGCTGATGTTGTTAAGGAGTGTTTTGGAAAAATCGCAGCCGCGTCGGGTTACCAATTACCTGAGGTGAACATTTGAAAGTCGAAGCTTGCCGAGGATCGAACGACACGTAAAGTAACGATCCCCAATCCTATCCAAACCGCAGTGCACAAACCGCAGATACAAACACAAACGCAAAACAAACACAATTCCACGGAGTTAGAAACCTGTGCTAGAGATTCCTGTTATACGTTGGGGCAAGCCGTACGAGTCGCTTGAAACGACTGAAGTGGTTCACTTCAATACTGGTCAGCCAATCGCGAAAGTCCATTCGGCCAACGGCGGTTTGCTGACTCGGGATATGAAGAAGGCCAGCAACGCTCGCAATGCGCTCAAGCAATTCAGCTGCGACGATTTGATCGCCAAAGTCGCCAAGGCTGCCGATTTGTTTGAAAATGAAACGTTGCCGCTTGGGCTCGGTGGGACGCAGACGCCCGACGAGTTTGTCGTGCATCAATCGGCTTCGACCGGATTGCCTGAGCACATGTGTCGCTCCAACATGCAGAAGAACTGTTTCGTGATGCGGAACATGACCGAAATTCTGCAATGCTTGACTCGTGGGTTGGATCTCGACATCCTGACCAAGGGCTACGGGATGGAGTCGCGCGGCGTGGTGGTCAGCTATCAGGCTCAGACTCCCGTTCTAGGTGCCGTGTTGCCATCCAACTCGCCCGGCGTTCATACACTTTGGCTACCAGTTGTTCCGCTTCAGATGGGATTGGTGCTCAAGCCCGGTTCTTCCGAGCCATGGACGGCTTACCGGGTCGCCTCGGCGTTCGAAAAAGCCGGAATTCCTCCAGAAGTCATTTCGCTATATCCGGGCGGTCACGATGTCGGCGCCGCGCTGATGACCGCTTGTCGCCGTAGCATGATTTTTGGATCGCAGAAAACGATCGACCAGTACTCGGGCAATCCAAAAGTTCAGGTGCATGGGCCAGGCTTTTCCAAGATCTTCCTCGGCGACGACTGTGTTGACGATTGGGAGAAGTATCTGGATCTAATGGTCGAGTCGGTTTACATTAACGGCGGTCGAAGCTGTATTAATTGCTCCGGCATTTTCGCATCGCGCCACACCAAAGAAATCGCGGCGGCGATCGCCGAGAAGATCGGTCCGGTTGAGGCGCTTCCTCCCGAACATGCTGACGCCGGTCTGGCGGCATTTACGACCGATGGCGTCGGCAAAGCGATCGTCGGGATGGTCCAGCAGGATCTTGATGCCGACGGGGTAACCGACATGACCGCCCAGTACGGCGATCGGTTGGTCGAGAAAGAACGTTGTTCCTATATCCGCCCGATCGTTGCCCATGCTGCCAATCCGCAGTGCGCCATCGCGAGCAAAGAGTTCATGTTCCCGTTCGTGACGGTTGTCGAGTGTCCGCAAGCCCAGATGATCAAAGCCGCCGGATCAACGTTGGTTGGAACTGCGATCACAGAGGATCCGACTTGGATTGATGAGTTGTCCGATGCGACGACGATCGACCGGTTGAATATTGGGCCGATTCCAACCAACCGTTTGAATTGGCTTCAACCGCACGAAGGAAACTTGATCGACTTCCTGTTCCGTTCGCGAGCCTATCAAATGCCGCCTGAGAAGGTTGCCGAGTTGGCGGTTAGTTAATTCGGTTTTCAAGGCATCAGGGTGGCTCTTGCCGTCTCTTCCTTGACACTGCTTGATGCAATCTTGAGATTGGTCGTAGCTCAAGTTTTCACACCGGTTTGCCAGTTAAGATAGGAACTTCGATCGTTGAGCGGTGTTGCATGTCAGACAACATCCAAAATCCATGAACGTTCAGATCAGTTGCAACTACTTTCGGACTCGTTGATGCCTGACGCCGATTTGCCAAAATTCGATTTCAACCTTCGTACGCGAATGGTTTGCGGCGCAGGTTCGATTAGCCAGATCGGCGATCTTGCAGGTGAGCTGGGTACTCGACGCGCGCTGTTGGTTACTGATCCGGGAATCAAAGCCGCCGGGCATGTGGATCGGGCGCTGTCGGCGCTTAAGAAGGCCAACATCGAAACGTATTTGTTTGATGCCGCTCATGAGAATCCCACGACCGATGATATCAATGCCGGATTGGAAGTCGCTCGCCGGCACGAACCGGAACTGTTGATCGGGCTTGGAGGTGGCAGTTCCATGGACTGTGCCAAAGGGATCAATTTCGTTTACTCCAACGGCGGGACGATGCATGACTATCACGGAGTTGGCAAGGCGCTCAAGCCGATGCTTCCGATGATCGCCGTGCCGACTACGGCCGGAACGGGTAGCGAGATGCAGTCGTTCGCTTTGATCTCAGATGCCAAGACACACGTGAAGATGGCTTGCGGTGACAAGAAGGCGAGTTGCCGAATTGCACTGCTTGACCCCGAGCTGACGTTGACTCAGCCACCACTGGTAACGGCACTAACTGGAATCGATGCGATTTCTCACGCGGTCGAAACCTACGTGACCAAAAGAAGGAATCCTGTGTCGCTGCTTTATTCGAGAGAAGCGTGGCGGCTACTGGCGGGTAATTTCAAGTCAGTTTTAAAGGATCCGGCCGATCTGACAGCCCGAGCCGCAATGCAGCTGGGCGCGGCCTATGCTGGGATCGCGATCGAGAATTCGATGCTTGGTGCCAGCCATGCGCTTGCCAATCCGTTAACAGCAACCTATGGAACATCTCATGGACAAGCCGTTGGGTTGATGCTGCCTCACGTGGTTCGATTTAATGGCGAGCAGTACGACGCGTGGTATCAAGAGTTGCTCGCGGCCAGCGAAACGTTACATGGATTACCGAAATCCCAAAGCGGTGCTGCGGGGCTGGCAGATTTTCTCACTGAATTGATCGACGTAGCGGGCCTTGAGGTAAAACTTGACCAGTGTGGAGTCCAAGCCGATAGAATGCCGGAACTGGCTGCAGCTGCGGCTCAGCAGTGGACCGGCACATTTAATCCTCGCGACGTGGATCAGCAATCGTTGCTCGGGATTTATCAAAGCGCTTTTTGATTAGCGCCGTGATCAACCTTTTGGGTGCGTTGGTTGGCTCGTCAGTTTTAATCGCGAACTAGATTGGAGTTTCAATGAAAATTGGCCAAGCAACTCCGAATTCTTTAGCTTCAACTGTTTTGGGTTCGGTTTTGGTGTGTCTGTTTTCGTTAGGAGTTACCGGATGTAGTCAGACAGGGCCACAGTCAGCCAAAGAGCCCGCCGCTGGAGTAGCCAAGTCTCAAACGAGTCCAGCTGACAATTCAAAATCAGCCGAGACAGATCCGGTCGTTGCCATTGCGAGCCGGAAAGAAAAGCCTGATGTAGGCTGGCCAGTCTTCCGCGGTGATGCGCTGTCGTCCGGCGTTTCTTCAGCAAAGCTGCCGGCCAAGTTGGATGTCCTCTGGGAGTACAAAGTGCCAGGCAACAACGGCGCTTTCGAAGGCACAGCCGTTATCGCCAAACATTCGCAAACGGGCAAACCGATCGCTTACATCGGTGACCTTGATGGGACGCTCTACGCGTTTGATCTCGATTCGGGCGAATTGAATTGGAAGAAGCAGCCCAAGGTCACGCTTGTCCCGACTGAAGATCCGCCCGAGCGAAAACCCAAAGAGCATGAAGCGTTCAGTTTCTCTTCGTCTCCCGCCTATCGGGATGGTCAGATCTTTATCGGAGACATCGACGGTATTTTTTACTGCTTCGACGAATCAGGCGAGCTGCAGTGGTTTTATGAGACTGAAGCCGAGATCAGTTCCAGCGCTAATTTTTACGACGGCCATGTGTTGTTCGGTTCTCAAGACGCAAAACTCTATTTGCTGGATACCGAGACGGGCGAGAAAAAGTGGGACCTGGAAACACCCGACCAGATCCGCTGTTCAGTAACAGTCGCTAACGATCGAGCCTTTGTTGCCGGTTGCGATGGTTTTTTTCATATCGTCGATCTGAAGAATGGAAAAGAAGCTGGAAAAGTCGATATCAAGTCTCCGACACAATCGACACCAGCAGTTCTGGGCGAGCAAGTTTATTTCGGTACCGAGCAGGATGAGTTTGTTGCCATCGATTGGAAAACCGCCAAGAGTAAATGGACCTTTTCTGATGAGGACGGTCCGTCGCCAGTTCGCGGTTGTGCAGCAGTCACCGAGGGCCATGTCGTTTTCGGTGCTCGAAATCGCTTCGTCTATTCGGTTGATCCGGAGTCGGGCGAGCAGAACTGGGGCGTGGAGCTGAAGGCGAAAGTCGATGGTTCACCAGTGATCGCCGGAGAGTACGTTTATGTCGGCTCAACCGACGGGCGTTTGTACACGCTTTCGCTCAAAAACGGCGACAAGGTTTGGGAAAAGCAATTCAAGGGTGGTTTTGTCAGCTCGCCAGCGGTTGCGTTTGACAAGCTTGTTGTTGCCACTGATCGAGGGGTGGTCTATTGTCTAGGTAAGAAACAGTAAGTGGATCAATGAGCAACTAGAAGGAGCCCAAGGCTCATATATGGCGCTAGTTGGACAGGGCCACTTTACTGAGCCGTTTGGGCGCTAGCCCC